>NZ_CP107982.1:3153571-3468928 GCF_036104975.1 Amycolatopsis sp. NBC_00355
TCGTCCTCAACAATGCCGATGTGCAGCGTCTTCGGCCCGAGGCCCCGGTCGTGTGGATCACGGAGGTTCACCAGCCGCAACAGGTGGCCCTTGAGGACCTGGTGACGTGGGGGGCCGAACAACACCCCGTAGAGCACCAGCTCGGGTCGCTGCACCAGCACGGCTTCGATGGTCTCAAGGTAGGCCGCGTCGCGGGAGCGCGATCTCACGACAGCCAGGTACTGGCGCGCGTCGCGGACGACCTCGGTCATGGCAGCACGCAGGTCATGTGTGACCGACCAGCCAGAAACCTAGCGCCGCGTCGGCGACGAAGAAGCCGGGGGCGCGGGTGTGGCTGATCCGCCGCTCGCGCACCAAGGCCAGGACCTGGCAGTGAGCAGGTATGTTTCGACCACGTCGCATTGATCGGGTGACGGCTGATGGCTGTGCCGGTGGTGCGGCGCTAGGAGATGACGGTGTTGCGGACGGCGGTGAAGGGTGCAGTGCTCGGTCGTGCGCCATCGCTCACGGCCACAATGGGCTATTGGCCGGCAACGACAGACACGACCGGATGGGGCCAACCCTGCAGGCCGAACCGCTCGTCACGCAGATAGAGCTCCACACCAGCATGGGTGTAGGGCACGGTGTTGTCCGGTAGCGCGTTCGTCGGGAACCAGGCGATCTGCGAGCACTTGTGTGGTTCGGCGTTGCGTGGCTCTCCTCGCCATCGTCGGGCGCGTAAGAAGAACCCGACCCGCGCTTGGCCTTCGGGGTTGCGGCAGTGGACCGCGGTGACCATCTCCAGGTCTTCGCGGTCCACCTCGATCGCGATTTCTTCGCGAGCTTCGCGGATGATGGCGGCGATCATGTCCTCGCCCTCTTCGAGCTTGCCCGAGGGCAGGTTCCACTGGCCGTCGGCGTATCCGGTGCCTTCGCGTTGGGCGAGCAGGATCTGCCCGTCACATTCAAGGATGATCAGGACGTCAACGAAGCTGGTGTAGGGCATCGCTACATCCTCCTGAATCGACCGGCGACACTTACGGGTGAACCAATCGTGCGACGATATAGGCCGAGGGGCCTACGAGGTCGGCGTCGCGGCGTCCTCGGTGATCGACGATGTCCAGCATCGTAAATCCTGTTGCGGCAGCGTAGAGTTCCAGTTCGCGGGGTCCGAGGATGCGTCGAGGGATCTCGTCGTGTTCCTCCCGACCGTCATCGTGTCGCCAATGCCGGTGCATGGTGTTGATCTGTGTCCGCAAGTCCCATGTGTAGGTGATGGTGACGTCAGCGTGCAGGTCAGCTGTGTCGACGCGACTGCCGGTGGGCTTCTCGGCCTCGATCGGCGCGATCGGTGTGTCCAGGATCAGCAATGTGCCAGGGTGGGCATGTGTTGCAAACGTGTCAAACGCCTGCTGCAGGTCGGTGTTGTCGTGAAGGTAGGACAGCAGATTGCCCAGGGCGGTGATCACGTCGACTGTTCGCCCGAGCCGCCAGGAGCGGACATCTCCTTGGCGGATGTCCAAGTGCGGACGTTCACGGGCAGCGTAGTCGACCATGGGGGGAAGGGCATCGACTCCCATGCAGTCGAACCGTTTCGCGAGGCGGTCGAGGTCACGGCCGGTCCCGCAGCCGAAATCCACGAGTGTTCGGGCGTTGGCCGGCCCGAAGGTGTCGACGAGTTCTTCGCAGGTTGTCGCAGCTGTGTGCTGAGGGTCTGCCTGCACCTGGTCGTACAGCTGTGGATGGCGGTAGAAGAGATTGGATTCAGTGAGTTCCATATCCGCTCAGTCTATCGTTGCGGCGGCGGGGTGTGCCGCGTTGCGCAGTGTCTGGACGCCACGTTCGACGGCGATTGCGTCGCAGAGTATCGACGGGATCGGTTCGGCCGTTTTCGCGGCCTGCCACGCCGCGTGAAGTGCTCGCCGGTCCAGGTACCCCGCATCGGTCAAGGTCGATTCTTCCAGCATGCGTTCGAGCATCGGCATGCCGTACCGACGCAGGCCGTGCTGCATCAAGGCCCGGAAGTTCTCCGGCCGGCGCGGGTCGGCGATCTCGTTGGCGAAGCCGGCTCGACGCAGACGCTCCCGGAACAGGGATTTGCCCTTGCGCAGCTCAAGTGGGAGTTGCTCGGCGAAACGGCCGATCATCGGATGCGCGAGCGGCGCTTTCGGCCAGATCCCGGCCGCGAGGTAGGCCGGGTGGTGCAGGCGGAAGGCCATCAGGGTGGGCAAAGGGACTGCCGAAACGGGCGCGAGGTTCGTGTCCACATCGGCCATGGCGGCGTGCACTCTGGAGCCCAGCCAAGGGATGCTGTGGTACTCAGCTGGCGTCGAGTCTCCTGGCCGCTCGTGCGGGTGAAGTGCGTTGAGTTCGTCTCCGCCGAGACCGGTGAAAATCACACGCGTCTCGTGCTCTGCGACGACGTCCCGCATCCGATCAAACGCCTCTCGGTAGTAGGCAGAGCAAGGATCGTGCGGTAAACCCAGCGCGCGAACTCCGTCCGGCGCAAACGGCGGGTGGACCCCAGCGCTGATCGCGACGTCGGTGAAGCCGAGCCGGCGAACAAGAACGTCCCGCCGTATGCGCTGCTGCATCCCGACTTTTCCGTCGACGACCAGGCCGTAGCTGCGAACCGCATCGTCCCGAACGGTTGAGACCGCCAGGGCTACGTTCGCTGAGTCGGCTCCGCCGGACAGCTCGACACCGACGTCGCCGGGACCCGCAGCGACCGCTGTGGTCACGACCGTCAGCAGTTCGTGGAACGCAGCTACGAGGTCGACGCCTGCGCGGGGTTGGCGTGCGGCCAACACGTGGTGGGCTGGTTCGGGATAGGCGATCTCGAGACCGTGGCGCGTGAACGTCGCCATCGCGCGCTCAGTGAGCTGCTTGACCCCTCGGAAGAGCGTGTCGCTGGTGTACCGGGGCTGGCGGGTCAGCGCACGGACGACAGCACGTTCGAGCAGGTCACTAGGATCGAAGAACTCCCGCAGCTCGGGCAAGTTCCACGATCCGGCCAGCATGCCGCGGCCGGTCGCCAGGTATAGGGGTGCTGTGCCGTGTTCGCCGACCGCGATCCGAATCGCCCCGGGCTGAAGCTCCACGGTCACAAAGTCGACCTGCCACCCGCTCATCCCGCTGATCAGGCTGCCGGCATTCGACAGCGTTTGCGTGGCGGGCTCAACACGCGGTCGTTGGATCCCGTCATTGCACTCGCGCACGAACAGGCTCGCCCGTCCGCTCTGATCGCACGCCAGCTGGCTCACCAACGTCGGGTTGGCCAAAGGCTTGATCCAGCTCCTGCCACACACCCACCGGTCGGTCGTCCAGGACCAGCAGGAAGTGTCGATATCGGTAAGGTATAGCCGGAATGACAGCATGAGCAGCCCTTCGTTCGACAGTTCGCGCTGCGAGGTGGTGACAGCGAGATCGAGCCTCACCGCCGGCCCCTCGATCTGGTTCGCCACGTCGATGCTGAGTGGTATCCATAGACAGGAGATGCCGGGCGGTCAACCATTCGGCGCCCGTAGTCGCACTGCTCCGCAATTTCGAGATGCCAGCCGGGGGCGGGCGTCGGGTACACCCGCTCCCGGGATCGCGGTCCCGCGTCAGGCGCAGTGGTCGCCCTGGTTGTTGCCGTCGGCGTCACCCGGCATCTTCCGGTGCGTCTGCGCCTCGACGGTCGGGACACCGAGCACCAGATCACCCTGGAACAGCTCGTCGATCTTCATGGATTCCTCCTTCCCACCTGTGTTGAAGTGCCCCGCTGGTCGAACACGATCAGGTCCTTGACCAGCGGCCGTGGTGAAGCGACGGAGCCAGGAGCTCTCGGTTGTTCGCGGGACCGGTCTTCAACCGACTCCGTCGCGGATCTGACGGTCATCTTCTGAGCGGCTACACGCCGGCCGACATCACGACCTTGGGTGCCATGCCCGGCATCTAGAACCCCTCTCGTAGCCGGTACGCCTGAAGCACGGACGAGCACGGCCACACGTGCCCACACCAGGTGCAGTCAATCGCGCCCGGTTCGTGCGCCTGAAGCGTCAAGGTGATCAGTGAATACAACTGAACAGGCTCCGGCACTCGTGGTTCGGTCACGGGCTCGAGTGGCTGACCACGACGCCAGCATCGCGGCACCAGCTCCAACGGTCGTCGCCGACTGTGATGAGTGATGTGACCCGCCATCGCCGTCCTCGTTCCTAGTCGGATCTGAAGCACTTGGCAGCCGAGACCACGTTGAAGTCAGCGACGACCTCGGTCGGTCCGAGGTGGGATACGCCGAGCGTCGCCGGGCGGAGCGGTGAAATCGATCGCCGGAGTGCCATAGAGACGATGGGGCGATCTCACCGGCTCCACCAGAGCACAAACCGGACCGAATCTGACCCAATCTTGCATTGGGTGGCCTGACCTGCGGTAATGAGTCGAACTCAGGTGTACCCAGAGAGTGATCGTGAGCGGCAGCGGTTGGGACTCGTCGGGGCCTGTAAGAAGGCCTGATTCACGCAGGAGTCGCTAAGCCCATGCGCTAAACCTGGCCCCCACAACGGTCAGCGTCCAGATCTCTAGAATCAAGTCATGAGCGCACGCAGCATCGACGTCACCGTCCGGTCACTAGATGGCCTCGGCCTCGTGGGCACGCTGGTTCAGCCGGAAGGCCAAAGCAATCACGCTGTCGTACTCGTGCACGGTGGTGGTGTCACTCGTCATGAGGCGGGCTTCTTCACACGGTTGGCCTCCGGCCTGGCCGATGGTGGCGTGGCCTCCCTTCGTTTCGATCTTCCCGGCCACGGCGAGAGCGAAGGCCGTCAAGAGGAGTTGTCCCTAGCCGGGGTCCTGAACGCGATCCGAGCGGCACGGGCCCATATTTGTCAGGAGACCGGGACAGATGTGGCGTCGCTTGTGGCGGCCAGCTTCTCGGGTGGTCTTGCTGCCTATTACGCCGCTCGACGTCAGGCTGACGTCGAGCGGTTGGTTCTGTTCAACCCCCTGCTGGACTACAAGCAGCGATTCGTGGACCAAAAGGACTTCTGGCAGGACGACTACCTGACCGAAGAGGCTGCTCGTGCCCTGGCTAAGCACAGCTTCTTGCCGCACTCACCGAGCTTCAAGCTGAGCCGGGCCTTGCTCAATGAGGTGTTCTGGCTGGATGCCCGCGGCGCTCTGGCCGACATCAAAGCGCCCACGCTCGTCGTACACGGCACCAGGGACACCTTCATCCCGATCGAGTCATCTCGGGACGCGGATCGCCGCCTGACGGCCCCTCATCAGTTGCTTGAGGTCGAGGGAGCGCAGCACGGCTTCGCCGTGCACGAGGACCCGACTTACGCCAATCCACAGAGCCAAGCCTGGCAGGCCGAAGTCATTGCCGCGGTCCGCAACTGGTTGACAGCCAGCTGATGTTCTCCGCCTGACTAGGTGGCAACAACCTCACCCAGCTGCATGACGACTGGACGGTTGGCCCACGGTCGCAGGTATTCCAGCACGCGCACCAGCTCCTGTTTCGTACGTCGGGAGCTGGTGCTGTCGGCTCGGGCGGCCGACTCGACACCGGTTCGGGCGGCCTCGTCGGGCTCTCCGGCCAGCGCCAGGGAACCGGCTCGCAGCGACAAGAAGAACCCGTAGTCACGCGGCGAGAATCGGTCTTCCACCAGTGACTCGTCGTACAGTTCCACGGCGCGTCGTGGTGCCCCGGCCTCGGTGTAGCAGATCGCAGTCTGCATGGTCAGCAGCGTGTCGTTGTAGTGCGCTCCCAGCGAGCAGTCTCGGTCGTCGCGAGCGCCCAGGAGCTGACGAGCCTCGTCGAGCTTCGACGCCACAGCGTCCGCAGTCGCGCCCAGCATGACTTCCGCTCGCGCTTCCTGCTGCACCGATTCGGCTTGAACGCGGTTCGGAAGGGTCCAGGGTCCACGTTGCACAGCCTGCGACAGACTGAGCATCCGCCGCGGTTCGCGTTCGTCGAACGCAAGTTGCGCCTTCTTTAGCAGGACGTACCCCTGCATGGCCGGGTCGCCTGCCTCCTGCGCCCATTCCATTGCTCGGTCGTACCAGTACAAGGTCCGACCGAAGTCACGCACGTCGCGATACAGCCAGCCCGCGAACTCGGCACTCTCGGCACCGAGCCTGAGCAGGTCACGCCGAATCGCCGGCTTGACGTCGCGAGCGTGCTCTTCAATCGCGCCCGCCACCCCGAGCACGATCGGCAAGGTTTTCGCCGGTCCGAGCGTGCCGTCATCGGCCTTGCACGCGGCCAACTGGCGGCTGAAGTATTCGAGCACCGGCCGGTCGAAGTGGCGGCGCGCATCGGCCATGGCCTCAGAGACGCGTTGAAGGTCATCAAGACCGAGGGCTGGTAGGACCGTAGTGGGTATGCCGTGCTTGAGCAGCGAGCGACGACTGAGTGGACTCATGGTGTCCCATTCGGCGGTTTGATCCGCTGGAAGGTCGGCCTCGTCCCCAGCGACGAGAGCAAGAGGCAGATGCGGCCCCAGCTCGCTGGCGGCGACGGTAGTCCCGTCCAGCGGCACCAGTACGGGCCGTCCATTCACCATAACCGGAAGCAACAAGCCGCCACGCGGCGTGGTCCTCGTTGTCGTGCTTGGCGCGTTGCGCTGGACGACAGGGACCGACTGCACCGTCTCGCGAGGTGTGCCCTCGGCCAGCAGGTCCTCAAGCTCGGCCAGAGACACCTTCAGCAGCTTGGCCAGTTTCGGACGCTTGTAGACCAGAGGCTCGGTCCGCCCGCGCTCCCAATGACCCACCGTCGTGGGATCCAAGTTCAGGGCGTGAGCGAGCGACTCCTGCGTGAAGCAGGCCGCCTTGCGTGCCCGGATAAAGCCGAACCGCCGTCCGCCCATGATCACCCCTCTGGTTACACCCTGAGTTCATGATATTACCGCAGGTCAGCTTACCCAGTACAAGGTCAGGTCAGATTCGGTCCCGTTTGTGCCCTGGCGACCCCGGCCAGACCGTTCCATGGTCCTTACGGCACCCCGACAGCTGGTTGTCCCAGCTGGCGGGCAGGAGCCGGACACGTTTCATTTTGGAACGCCTCCTCTCCTAAGCCGCGATCCCGCCCACCTGGGTGGCGCAAACCTACGTAAGGAGGCAACTTCGACATGGCCCTCGACATCCCGCACCAGTCGGTCGGGCTGCCGGGGCCAAGCAGCCCGTTCACACCTCACCTCCCGACAGGCTCAGGTCACAGGTTGTGGACGCCGTGATCTCGCCCTGGGCGCGCCGCCGCGCGCGACGACGGTTGGCCGTCCTTCAGGCCCGGCAAGCTCTCGTTGCCCTGCCGGAGATCCGCTGGCGCGACGACACCTCCGAAGAGCAGGCGCGCGTGCAGCTTCAGAATGTCGCCGCGATCATCGGCCGTGCACTGCGGCGAGTTCGTGCGTCATCGGAGGAAGCGCGTGCGTTGAAGTACGCGCAGGCGAGGCTGACGGCGTTCCTGGAGGGCTGGGACGACCCCGGCCTAATCACACCGATTCACCTCGTCCCCATGTACCAGAGCCTCGAAGCAGCTCTGCGCACACTTTCCCTCCGCCTGGAAACGGCTGAGAACCTCGATCCGCCAGAGGACCCCGACGAGCCCATACCTCGATAGTGAACAACCCCGAATCTCGGCCCGGACAGGCGACGTGCCTTATCCCTCCCGTCCGGTCCGCGCGCCTCGACCGCACGCGAACTCCCCGATTCCGGGCGGTCGAGGCGCATCCACCAACCCACCCCCGACGCGGAGCGTGAACACCGATGGAAGCGCAGGGCCGCAGCATGACGGCACCGACGGCCAGCCGGCCGACAGCGACCGTTCTGAAGGCGCCATCGACCAACCAGCCGCGGATCCACCGCACCGACCGCGCGACGTTCGACGCCACCGGCGTCCTCGCACCCGCCTGCACGTCAGCCGAGTCTCGCCGCGGCATCGTCGAGGCGGCCCGCTCACGCCGTCCGCGCTACCGCGGCACCTCAGCCGCCGTGACCTGCGAGACACCGCGATGCCGCGACGACGCCGCCGACACCGACCCAGCCAACGAGCCGACCACACACCCCGGCACCGCGGAGCCACCATGCCCGTGACCGACGGTGCGCGTCCCGAGACCTACTGGTGGAGCACTGTCCGCGCGCGGCCGCTGCACGATCATCTCGACTCGCGCACGGCCACCATGCGGCTGCGCTACGCGGCCCGGCACTGGCCGACCCGTGATCGGGACGACCCGTTCACCGACCATCCACTTCAGCTAGCACGGGAACACTTCGATGGCGAAGACCGACACCAGCACCGGCGAACTCACCCACGCCCTCGGGGCGGAACTACGGACCCTGCGCGAGGGGCGGGGCTGGTCCCGCCAAGATGTGGCCGCCAGCTCCGACAGCGCCCTGACGCCCAGCACGCTCCGCACCTGGGAGAAGGCAACGAGGTCGGTCACCGTGGGATACCTGGAGCTGGCCGGGCAGCTGTATGTGATCCGGCCATCCGAGCTGCTGCTGCGCGCCCAACACCGCATCTCCTGGGACCCGGGCCTGACCCTCGACCTCGACTAGCTCGCCACCTCCCAGCTGCCCGCGCTCCGCCCACTTGCCCCGTGGGCTCGTGAGCAACGACGACGCGGCACGCCCCGGCTCCAGCACCCGAGCCTGCACGACGTCACATCGCTCACGGCCGAGCTCCAGCTCACCACCAACCAGCTGACCACGCTGTTCACCATCGGAAACCCACGAACCCATGACACAGACACCCAGCGCCCCCGCCGGCGGACACACCGACACCGGCAAGGAGCACCAGCTCACCGCACCACTCCCGCGCGCAGCTCCCCCGGACGCCCACGACCGGCCGGCAGCCACTGCCCAGTCCCACGTGACGGCTCCGTGGTGGAAGCCGCACGGGATCGACCACAACACGGTCAACCTCTCCTACCTCCACGACGCCTTCCGCGAAGCGCGCAACAGCGACGGCAAAGTCCTCCCCTGCGTCAAATTCGCCCACCGCACCGAACGCGAAGCCGCTCTCCGGCTCAACGCCCGCGTGCCGGGCGCAGGGTTCGTGTTCCGGTCCGAACGCAGGTTCCTCGACCGCGTCGCCGCCTACCTCGTCGCCCACCAGGGCGTCAACAGCGTCGTCGTCGCCGGCGCGGGCCTGCCCCACATCAGCGGAGACGCCGACCTGCACTCCGTCATCCGCCGCAGCGAGGCGAACAACCGCAACCGCACGCACACCACCGCCCCGGCGACCGTCATCTACGCCGAACACGACCCGCTGACCCTCGCCCACCTGCGCACACTCGCCAACGAAGGTGAAGGCGTCCACGTCGTCAACGCCGATCCTTTGGACCCCACCGCTATGTGGGACACCCTCTACAACGCCGCCAGCGAAAACCCGGGCCTGATCTCCGACCACGACCGTGTGGCGCTGCTGCTGGGCGGGGTGATGTCGTTTCACAGCGGCAGCCGCGCTGAGGCCGCCCAGGTGACGCAAGACCATCTCGCCCGACTGCCGACCGGGGCATTCCTGGCCATGACGCACCTGTTTATGCCCGAGCATCCCGACCTCGCCGCGAAGGCACGCGAATTCGAAGACGCCCTGCGTTTTCTCGGGCCCGGCAACGGAAGCCTCGCCACACAGGCCCAGATCGAGATGATGGTCCACGGCACGACGGTGCTGCCACCCGGGATCGTCCCGGCATTCACCTGGTACCCCGATGGGCCACTGCAGGACCCGCCGGCGTGCGGACACTTCAACGCCGCAGTCCTCGCCCAGAAGCCGGGCTCTGACGACGACCTGCCGGAGCCGCCCTGGCGTCCATAAGAGACGCGATGACTTCCTGACCGCTCACTTCCCGATATCACCGGGCGGGCAGGAATCCGGAGGCAGTGTCCTCGTACGAAAAGCAGCTACCTGTGCGACGACATCGGTAGCCCGGATCGACCGGTCACCCGGGGGGTGGCCAGTCATCACCGCGCACCGCAGGGACCGCCCCTTGGCTCTGCGGTGCGCGGCTCATCCGGCGGGCTCACCGCAGGCAGCTGATCTGCCCGCCCAGCGCCCGCGCAGACGCCGAAACTCGAAGATCACACGTACTACCTGCACAAAATTACTACTGCACAGGGAGAATTCCGTTGCCACTCCACATGCGTCGATATCCCCGGGCCCGCACTCCTCGTCCCACCGCGAGGGAATGGTGGTCGCCCTTCTCCTCAGCCGGCCCCTGGTAAGTCCCGCCGTGCCCACGACGGGGCCAGCACACCGGCGACCTGACCGACGCTGTGGCCACGCGACGTGGCCACTCCCACAGACGTCGGTCCCGACCGGACATCGTCCCTAGCCCGACAGGGACCGGCCTACCACCCCAGTCCGCCCCGCGGTGGCCATCCCTGACTCGTCTCCGGCCGCCGGCGTGTCGGCAGCGACGCATCACCTTCGCCGGTTGGCCGACCCTCGCCGTCAAGGCCGTCCTCCCCTGCCGCTGACCGTCCGCTGTCTGGCTGCCACCTTCACGAAACGATTCTCTTCATGGACTTTCTGTTCACCCTGCTGATCTGCGCCCCGTACCCGGCCATCGGTATCTACACCGCCCGCAGCGTGCTGCGTGACGCCCGCACCCAATTGGCGGCACCACTGCAGGCCTCTCGACGACTACCCATCCGAACGTGGCTCTATGCCGCGGCCATGGTCCCCCTCTGGCCGACCGTGGAACTCATCCCCGAGCCAAGCCCGGCAGCCCCCCGCTCATCCGGCAGGCCCGCATGACCCACCCCACCTCACTACGCCACCACCGGGTCTCGCCGCCTCCGATGACCGATGACGCCACAGACGACGACTTCCTCGGGCTGGACTTCGCCACTCGGCACCGCATCCGCTGCACCTCCTGGGAATTGGGGACCTTCCAGCGCGGCGACCACGTCCGCCGGCAGTGGGCCTTACGGATGCAACGACGGGACGACGACGGCACACACCGCGCACTCGCGTGGCTGCTCGATACCAACCCCGGCCAGACATCAGTCGACTGGGACTGGGCCATCTTCCTGTTGGCGCGCGACGCCGGCGACGGACAACTGTCCTTCGACGCCTACCTCGAAGAAAACCTCGCCCCAGGCGACGACGGCACCATCCCGCGGCACGAACATCAGAACTGGGTACGCGCCGAACACGTGTGGCACCAGGTCCGAGACTTCCTCGGACGCGACACGACACTGATCGCGTCACTGTTCGACATCAGCCCACCCGAGCGCTGAATGCCAGACCGGGAACCCGCCACCATGGGAAAAGTCCTCGTCGATGCCATCGGAGTCCCGTGCGTCGCGGCGCTCGTCATTCCCCTCATCGTCATGGTCTTCGACCGGTGGAAGCCGGCGTACGGCACCGCCGCCGCGTGGGTGTCGGCCGGGGCGGATGTCGCGTGGGGCGTTGCCCTGTTCGTGACCGGGTTGCGCCAGCTCAGAAAGGAACGACATCCGGATGTCCACCATGTACACACACCAGTATCAGACGAGACCACCTCAGATCGGTCGACGGTGGCCGACAATTGGTGACTACGTCAACGCCCAGCACACCAGCTCGACAAAGGACGACATCCCCGATCCTGACTGGCGACCCCGACCGCTCACGGCAAAAGACTTCGACCTGCCGCTGCCGCGGTATGAGCGCACCCCATACCGCGTCTGGGAAGTGATGGAGCTGCGGGCCCGCAGAGTGCCGTGGTTCCAGGTCGCCGAGCGGACCGGCTTGCCCGAACACACCGTTCGCAGCTGGATCCGCCGCCTCGCAACGGAAACCCAAAGACCGCGGCGCTTGCCGCACGGTCGCCGCTCATCGCAGCCGTGATCCGACCACCACACCGACCAGCCGGCACCACTCCTTCCGGTGATCAAGGAACACAGTCCCTCCCCGAGTCAGCAAGGAACCTCGTTGGACACCTCACCCGACCACCACCGGTCGCCGGTCTCACCATCCCAGCTGCCCGCACGCACCCGCGACCTCGACATACCCCCGGCCCGTCCCGGAACGATCCCTCTGCCACCCCCACGGCACAACGTCATACAGCGAGTCCTCAATGGACTCCGCGACCTGCCCTGACCGCTACCCGAACATCCGGAGATATAGCCGTGTCGTTGCAGCCCATCCAGTACCCACGCCAAAGCAAAAAGACCAGCCAGCCACCACCCTCGCTCGCCACAAGCATCGCGCTACGACAACTTCGCCGAGCTCGCAAATTCAGCCTGCGCCGACTGGCCGCCGCAGCCGACATCAACCCATCTCAGCTCTCCAGCTGGGAAACCGGCAAAAGCACGCCGCCAATCGTCATCTTCGCTCGGCTACTCGGCATCCTGCGCGTCGACAACGCCACCACCAGAACCATCCTCGACCTGGCCGGATATGCCGGCCAACCCGGCTACATCGACGCCCGCCCACACGACCACGCCGCCCTCGCCTGGCACTACGAACACCTCGCCACCCACGTCTTCCAATGGGCACCGACACTCATCCCTGACCTCCTGCGCACCCCCGCGCACGATCTCCACCTGCTCGACCACCCCCTCGCCGACCTCGAACTAGCCGACGCACAATCCAAGGTCGCCGCCACACGCCGCGCCAACCTCGGCGACCTGCAACGGCACTACACATTCATCCTCGCCGACACCGCACTCGACGCCTGCCCGCCACAGCTGCGCACAGATCAACTCACCTACCTCACAGCACTGGCCCACCGGCCAAAACTCACCATCAAGATCGTCCCCGCGGCCGAGTGCGGGCCCGCCGCGGGCAATCCATTCACCCTCTTCCGTGACGGCACGATCGTTCTCGCCATCGCCGTGCACCACAACCACGCCAGCAGCTACTTCGCGCACCGCAGCCCCTTGGCGCACCACCACCGCATCTCAAAGTGGCTCCTCGATCATTCTGTGACTGTGACTGACGCCCCGCCCAGCGGCACAACACGCGACGACAGAGCCGGCACGACGTCCGCCGCTGCGAACACCGACGACGCCACGCCTGCCGCTTGCCCAGGCGGCTCCGTCTCCGACCACGCACCGGCAAACCCCGACCCGACCTCGGCCACGTCGACTCCGGGGGTCGCGACGTCGTCGACCACCGACTCGGCCACGAACGGGGGACCCCGATGACCGCCGGCGGCTCTGCGGATGACACAGCTGCGGAGCGCTCCGGCGACGACGCGAGCCTCGGCCCGGCAGGCCAGGACCTGGAGCAGGCCGCAGCCATCCTCCGGCAGGCCGTAGCCGACGGGACCGTCCCGCCACGTACCCGCGAGCTGATCAGCCGGCTCGAACAGCTCGCCCGCCACTCGCGTCCCCAGCCACCGCCGGAGAGTGACTCAGTCGGGCCGGAAGGGCACGAGTAGATCTACCTACTTATGTGCAGGTAGAACCTCGTGAATCACTGTTTCCGCAGCTCACAACAGCCCGTACGGGTTGAGCGCCGCCGTGTTGCTGTCGTAGTGTGACCGGGTGGTTACCAACGACGGGGAGGCGTTGTGAGCTCGGGCTACCAGGTGGTGATCGACAACATCCGCAGCACCGGCCAAGCTGCCGCGCACGTAGCAGAGGGGCTGCGAGGCGCCGACTGCGCAGCCACGGTGCCCACAGGTGACCTGGGGATGCCGGGGTCACGAGCAGCGCTGACGATGGCCCAGGTCAAACACGCTCTCGTGCAAC
Organism: Amycolatopsis sp. NBC_00355; assembly: GCF_036104975.1. Taxonomy (GTDB): domain Bacteria; phylum Actinomycetota; class Actinomycetes; order Mycobacteriales; family Pseudonocardiaceae; genus Amycolatopsis. The sequence continues at coordinate 3,167,219 of NZ_CP107982.1, forward strand.
GCGAGACCGGGTTCGAAACCCGGCTCGACACCCACGCCGGCAACATGGCCCAAGCAGCCGACCGCTACGCCCACCAGGAGTCCGCAGCCGCGGCCGACCTCACCACCCGCCCGCCGGGCCCGGTGAAGGCCACCTGATGGTCACCTGGGCCGAGGCCACCCGCTGGAACCCGGCCGCGCTACAGAACGCCGTCGGCGCGATCAACGCCGCCTACAACAAACTGGTCGCCTGCTCCGACGACCTGCGCGACATCAACACCCCCGACGGCTGGCACGGCAACGCCGCCAGCGCCGCCACCGGCGAGGTGAACCAGATCATCGACGGCCTCGAGGAATACGCCGCCGACATCGCCGCCCTGCGCCGCGCGGCCGCCGACACCAGCGACGCGATCTCCGGCGTCCAGAACGGCGCCAAGGAAGCCGAAGCGATCGCCGCGAGCAACCACTTCACCATCGCCGCCGACGGCGCCGTCATCGACAACGGCGTCACCGGGGTGCCGGCCGAACAACAACAGCTCGTAGCCGAAGAACGCACCCGCCTCGCCGAAGAACTCAAAGACCGCGTCGAAGAGGTCCTGCGGCAAGCCACCGACATCGACAACGAGCTGTGCGCGGTCCTAGACAAGATCCAGTCCGGGCACGTCATCGACGCCACCTCCAACGACAACGAGAACACCAGCCTCGCTGCGGCCGGCAACTCCGGCGCCGCCAACGCGGCCCTCTCGATCCTCGCTCCCCCACCGGTCGACGCCGACCCGTCGATGAACGCCGCCTGGTGGGCCGCCCTCTCCGACGGGCAACGGCAACGCCTGATCGCCGAGCACCCGGACTGGGTCGGCAACCGCGACGGCGTCAAAGCCGCCGACCGCAGCACAGCCAACCTGAACCTGCTCGACCAGGAGAAGCGCACCTTCACCGCCGACCTCGACCGGCTCAAGCGCACCAACGGCGACACTGACGAGATCGTCCGCGTCGAAGAGCGGCTCAAAGCCCTCGACTCGATCACCGGGATGATGCACAACCCCGACGGGAGCCTCAACACCAACCGGCAGCTGATGTCGCTGGACATGACCGGCGACCACCCGAAGGCCGCGATCGCCAACGGGAACGTCGACACCGCCCAACACGTCGCCGTGTTCACCCCCGGCATGAACTCCACCGTCGAGGGCAACATGAACGGCTACGTCAACGACATGCAAGGCGTCCGCCACAGCGCCGAAGACATGCTGCGCCGCGCCGGCGACATGTCGAACGTCGCCACCGTCACCTGGATCGGGTACGAACCGTCCAGCTTCGACGACTCGAACTCTTTGGTCGGCTTGATCACCGGCGAGAATGCCGACGTCGGCGGGGACAAGCTCGCGAAGTTCGACCAAGGCATCAACGCCTCCCGCCCGACCGACCCGCACTTCACCGCACTCGGGCACTCCCAAGGCTCCATCGTGACCGGCGTCAGCCTGACCCACGGCGGCACCGGAGTCGACGACGCCGTCGTGTTCGGCTCCCCCGGCGTCGCGGACCACTTCGGGATCGACAACACCGCCGCCGACCTCAAAGTCCCCGAAGGCCACACCTACAACATCAAAGCCGACGGCGACCCCGTCGCCCAGTGGGTGCCCGAGACCTGGCGCTACGGTCGAGCTCCGTACGCGATGGACGGGATGACACAGTTGTCCGCCGACGCGGCCACCGGACCGGACGGCACCCCGCTCGCCGCGTCGCACGGACACAGCGAATACACCCGCACTACACCCGAAGGTGTCGACAGCACCAGCAAGCACAACATCGCCGCGATCGTCGCCGGCAAGCCACAGCTCACCGTCCCCGCCCACTAGAAAGTTGACCACGTGTTGTCACGAGCTTGGCCCCTCGCCGCAGCACTCACCGGCGCCTTACTGCTGGCCGGGTGCAGCGACGGCCATGAGAACCTTGATCCTCAACCCACGGGACCCTCGATGTCGAAGCAACAACAGCAGGCCCAGCTCGCGACCCGGCCGACGCTGGACGAGGCCATCGCCGGCTACGAGAAGCTCCGGGTCTCGATCCGGGAGCGCCTCACCGCCGACTTCGGGGTCGCTCAGTGGACCGAGGAGCCCAACTCGGCCGAGTTCAGCGGCTGTGCACCGCAGTTTCCGTACATGACCGAGCAAGAGGCCAGCAAGAAGTTCCTGTCCCGATGGTCCGCACCGACGTCGCTTCTGTCCTCTTGGGACCAGGTCAAGCGTGTCGTACGGGAGGTCGCGGGCCGGCACGGATTCACCACCGTGACCCTCGACACGCAGCAGGCCGGCGACGCCGAACTCAACCTCACGGACCAGCTGGGTGCACAGTTGTCGGTCGGGTCGGGAAAGAACACCGTGATGTCCCTGACCACCGGATGTCACCTGGTCAAGAAGTAGCTCACGACTCAACCGACAGGGTTGGTTCGCGTCGGTAGCGGGACCTCCATCGAGAGAACAGGTTCCAGATCGACGGACCGGAGAGATCATTGCGGCTGCAACCGAACGTCCGGTCACAGCTCCCCTCTGTGTCAAGCAGACGAGGAAACCGCTGCCCTATCCTTGTTGTCGGCAGGCTCGGGAAGTGACTGTTCCGAAGTGCTGACCACGGGTTCAGGTCAGCCGCGCTGGAGTCAGGAGCCGCCTCCGAATGTCCTCCCGCGCCCGCTGCCAAGCTCTCCGCGTCACGGATCATCCGACGGTAGAAGACATCGAACAGACGGCGTTTCAGACGAGCAATGCTTCAAACCTGTGGATCACCGGGAAGGGGGTACCTTCCCGGTGATCCACAGGTTCTTCAAGCTCACCGCAATTCCCGACCCGTCCGGCCGCGACCAGACCGATCAGACCCGCTCGGATTCCGTCTACATCAGCGGCCACGGCGAACTTCTCGACGATACGGGCATGTCCTACTGGCCACCGACGTCGATCACGACGAGGTCGAGGACGCGCTGCCGACCTCGCTGCTTGCCCGCAAGATGCTTCTGGGAAGGAAGACCCGGCAGATGGTGCTGATGCTGGACACCTGCTACTCCGGCCATGGAGGCAACGAACTCATCGCAGCCGCCATCATCACGATGACCCGCAGCCGGGGCGACAACCACGGATCCGGACTGGCGGTCATCACCTCCGCCCAACCCTTCGAGCAAGCCGGAGCAGGAGCCTTTCCCCGGCTGTTGCCCGACGCAGTCGGGGCCCTACGCCCGCCGGGTGCAACCCCACGACGTTGCCGCACCGCGAAATCTGTGCGGTTCGCCCTGACTAACCGCGCCCAGTTCGACGCGGCGCCAGCTGGCCGGATTCAACCCGGCAGCAGGCGCTTCAGTGCCTTGGTCAGGCCAACACCCTTGGCGTGGCTGAGTAACTGCTTACCGGGTTCGCGATCACCCCAGTTCTTGGTGCCCCTGCCGTGGGTGCCGTACTCGGAGTGGCGTTTTTCGAAGTCCATCGCCTCGACGTCGCTGGCGCTCAGGTCCCGCAAGTGATGCTGGTGCGTGGCGAAGAACGTGCTGCGGCCGTGTGCCGTGTTCATATTCTCTGTTTCCATCAGGATGACCTTCTTCAAGCTGCCGTCCGCGAGCAGTACTACGTAGTGCTGCTCGTGGGTGGTCTCCTGATTGGTGTAGGTGCGCTCCTTGGTGTTGCATTCGATGTGGTGGTGGCGTCGCTCCAGTACCCAGTGGCTGCCGACGACATCGACGCACTTGCTGACCGCGACCCGCTCACTCTTGTTCTCGACTCTGGTGAACAGGTTGAAGGCGCCGTGCTTGACCTCGACCTGCTTCGTGACGGTCTGGTACTCCGTGGTGGTGTAGGAGATGCCCTTCTCGGCGGGCGTGCGGGCTTCCCGAGCAACGCGCTGCGCGTAGGCGCGGATGCGAGACCAGTCGATGGTGGATGCATTATACGCCGGCCGATCGGGCATCAGGTCACTTGCCGCTCGTCGTGGGCCGGTTACTCGCGTCCACACCCTGTTCAAGGTCGTCGGTGCGCTTGTCCCGCTGCTCCTTGGACTCCTTCTGGGCTTCCATGACGTCCTGGGCGTTCTTGATGATCGCGGGCGGTTCCGGGGGAAGGTTCAACGGCATTCGTGTTCTCCTGTCTCTGCGGCCGTGGAATCGGGCCGTACGGAAGGGTAGGTCGGTGGAGTTCGAACGAGCGTTACGAGGCGGTGTGCCTGTAACGAAGCCGGGTATCACTTCGACAAGTGAACGACTACCTCGGAGGTGCCGGTGACCAGCAACCCCGATGCGGCGGAGGCGTTTCGCCGGCTCACGCAGTTCGGGCGCAGGGTGGCGGACGAGCTCGTACGGGCGTGCGTCTCGCACGACACCTATGTCGCGCACAAAGCGCACTCCAGGGTGGTGACCGTGCAAGGGGGTTTGTTCCGCAGGGCGAAGACCGAGACCGTCGCAGTACCGGAACGGCTCGCCGACATCGGCGGATGGCGGGTATTCGTCGAGGATCTGACAGACGAGTTGCTTCAGGACGTCACCGGAACCATCCGGTCTTCGAGGCACACGACCAGCAGGCGGGAAGTGTGGCTGCTCCGCTCTGGCCAGATGGTCGAGGTCGAACTGCGCGAGGAATCGGTCTGGAACAACACACGCGGATCCACGCCCAACGTGGTTCCGACGAAGGTGCACACCCGGCGGGATCTCGACTACCGCACGGCAAGAGTACTGGATGGCAGGAGCATGTGGCGGGAAGGAAAGAAGAAGCTTAACGGCTTGGTCCGGTCGGAAGAGTGGCGGCAGTACTCTGAGCCCAGGCCTTCGATGCCACACTGCGTGACGCTGTCGAAAAGTTTGGCGATGCTTCGCACACGAGCCCGCTGACCAGCCACTGTGCACAATATCTACCGATTCCGAACCGTCCGGCTATGGCAGCGTGAGCTCACCGAGGTCGGCACCAGCGCCTGTCGCCTGCCACCAGCTCGGGTTCCGGCACAGCTTAAAGTCCTTGCGCCTGTGCTCGTAGACGGCGGTGACCGCGGCCCGGAACGCGTGCTTGCCGTTCCGGCGCGGCCACGCCATGGCACCGGGCGGCTCACGCGCGGTGCTCGGCGGGACGTCGGCCCGGCCGGGAGGTAAACCGGCCGGGCCGACCCTCACACGCACGAGACCCGAGAACTGCCACGGCGTCAACGACGTCACGGGCACCGCGGAACCTGCAGTGTGCCGGCACCGCCGGGACCGGTGTGCTGCTCGACCTCCCACAGGTCGCCGCGAACCCAGCCGTAAGTACCGCCACGGTAGGACCAGCCCCACGCGTGCCCGTCGGACGCCCCGCGCGTGCACGACACCCAGAACCCGGCGCCGTAACCGATCGTGCCCAGCACCGGGCCATCCACCGGCCGCGACCGGATGCGCGCACCACTCGCGGTCGCGATGACCGCGATCCAACCCTGCGCCGTTGCGGCCGCCATCGGTCGAGCGTACGGCGAGGTCGGCGTGGACCAGACGAGAGTTCCGTCAGGTGCGACCGCCGGTATGTCCGTGTTGCCCTCGCCGACCGCACCCACGTCCGATTGGTCGGACACCACGCCGGCAGCGGATGCCGGTTCGGCTGCCTGAACTGGCGCCGCAGCTGCCATCGTCGCGCTCGCGAGAGCACCGGACGTCAGCAGTGACGCCGCGATCCGCTTCGCACACAGAAGAATCGTTGTCATAGAAGGACTCCCGTCGGATCTGGCACGTCGCCGACCACTCAGCAGAAGGCTCACTCGGGCCCCGAGGGCAGCGGCTCGTCAACGCACGCACGGAAACCAACGGCCGGTCCAGGCCATCACATCGGCTCAGCCTGAGATCTGACCCACCGTCAAGTCCGACTGATGTCGGTTGTTGCAGAAATTTTGGCTCGGGAGAGGCGCCCTCCCCAGTGCCCTCTCCCGAGCCGGGAACCCTTATGCCGCCCGGGGTTGAGAGCGGACCGGATCCCCAGAAGGGTCCATAGTGGTCGCTCCCGTGGACCACCGTGGATCACCTTCTAGAACCCAGACTGCCCGAGAAATCAGTAATTCGCCACAAGTGTGGCCAATTTTTTGTTATAACTTTCAGTGTCGAGTCCTGCGCGAAACGCAGTCCCGACGGCAACCTCCCCATCGTGTGACCGCGGCTGGGCGTGGCTGCAGCGCAGTGCAGCAGACCCGCGGCCCGGGGCAAGCCCGCAACCCACAAGGGACACGGCCGCCATCGTGCGGCCGGCTTGCCCCGGGACCCACGGGGCCCGCTGGCGAAGGCCGCGTCCACCGCCCACCCGGGCGGGCCACCGAGGAGGAACCCGTGCTCAAGTACTTCGTCTCCACCCATCGCACCCAAGGCGAACGGGACAACGACTCCAACAGCATCCCCGACACCGAGATCGTCGACCTCGCCAGCCTGTCGCACACGGACCCAGACAACTCGTACTGCGGCTGCGCGCGCAGCTTCGTCGGCATTCACAGCCGCCAGACCACAACAACCGCCGAGATCGCCGAAACCGACCTGACCCCAGTGCAGTTCGTCCGCCGCTTCTACGACGCGTTCGTCGCCATGGGTTTCCCGAGCAGTGCCGAGCTGCACGCCGATGCCGCCAACGCCGCCACCGAACTACTGCGACTGGCGGCCATGTGGCCAGTCGGCACCGTCGTCGAGCGCCGATGCCACGAAATCCGCGTCCGCAGCTTCCCCAACGAAACCTGACCTCGCAGCACCACTGCCCGCCCAGCACATCGCCTGAAGGAGCACTCATGGCCAATTCCACCGACGCCCGGCGCGCCCGCGCGTTTCTCCAGCACGCCGCCGAACCCACCAACCCGCATCTCGCGCGCTACGTCGCCGAGGTCGGGCCCGTCGACGCCGCCCACCACGTCAGCGAACGCACCGCCCCGGCCGACGTGCTCGCCGAAACCCGTCTCGGCGCGAACTGGATGCTCGCAGAAGCCAGCCTGAGCACCGCAGCACAGCTCGGTGCCCGATTCGTGATCCCCGAAGACGACGAATGGCCAGCCGACACCCTGGTCGACCTCACCACCCTGATCGTCGAGCACGACATCCCCGGTGCTGCACCCCTGGGCCTGTGGGTCCAAGGAGAACCCCAGCTGGACGAACTGGCAGCTGCGCGCTCTGTCGCGATCGTGGGATCCCGGGCCGGGACCGACTACGGCAAGCACCACGCTCAGGAATTCGCCGACGCACTAGTATCGCGGAACGTCGCCGTGTGGAGCGGCGCCGGCTACGGCATCGACGGGGCCGCGCACCGTGGTGCGCTGGCGACCGGCCGTTTGGCAGGCACCGTCGCCGTCCTGGCCTGCGGGCTCGACGGCGGCTACCCGGCCGGACACGTGGACCTGCTGCGGCGGATCGCTGAATCCGGTGCGGTCGTGTCCGAGTATCCCCCCGGTGTCCCGCCTGCTCGGCACCGATTTCTGCAACGCCACCGCCTGCTCGCCGCGTTAACCACCGCGACAGTCGTCGTCGAGGCCGGACGGCGCAGCGGCGCCCGCCATGCCGCAGGCCTTGCCGCCGAGCTCGGCCGACCCGTCCTCGCAGTGCCGGGTCCACTGTCCTCGACGGTGTCTGCCGGGTGCCACCAGCTCATCCAAGACGGCACCGCTCGCCTGGCCACCAGCGCCGACGACATCATCGCGGCGATCGAAGAGGGCAACAAGCCGGACGCGGCCCCGGAGACGGCCCACCCGGCGGGTGAGGCCGGCTGACGCTAGCGCACGCCCCGACGGCGGCCCGAACGTGACGATGACCTGATCACGTCCGGACCGTCACGGGCCGCCATCGGGCGCGCGCTCGGGCGGTGGCGGCTCACACCTTCGTGGGCCGCCACCGCCTCCCACGGCCCACACGCCGGGGAGCCGATCCGAGGAGCGCCGACCGTGACCGTGTACCTGACCCCAGGTGAACTGATCGGATCCCTGCCCGACACCTGCGCCGACACCCTGCACGTCATCGCCCTGCCCTCCCACCCGCACACCACCCCGCAGCGCCTCATCTCCCCGACCGGCGCGGCGTTCCCCACGACCCGAGTGCGAGGCCTGACCACCCGCGAGATCACCGAACACGTACAGGCCGTGATGCCGACCGACGCCGGCGCCGACGTGGTCGTCGTCGTGATCGCCGAGGAACATGCCCGGCATTGGCTGCCGCTGCGGGCCGCGATCGCCGCGCTCGAGGCCGAACTGCGCCCCGCCGGACACACCGTCATCGGCCGCTACTGGGCCCCGCATACCCGCCCTGGCGCCCCATGGCGCGACTACCGCCTCCCCGCCCGCCTCGGCACCGTCATCGCTCCGCGCGCGGACCTCGACTTCTCCAAGCCGGTCCAGCTCTGCGGTGACGCCCCGACCCCCACCTGGGGCCTCCCCTTCACCGAAGCCGGCGAGACCCTCCCGGCCCGCATCGGCCGATTCGCCCGCCGGGTCGTACCGATGCTGGTGCACCGCGGCGAGGAAGCCAACAAGACCGTCGCCCACGCCGCCATCCAGGCCGGCCGCGGTGAGTTCGTCGACGACATCGCGGCGTTCGCGGTCACGACCGCGCTGGCCGACAATGCCGTCTACGGGCCGCTGTTCTTGCTGCCGACCGGCCTCGACCCGCAGCGGGTCGAGCAGCTGTGGATGGGCCTCTACCGCGGCAGCACCGAGTCGCGGATGCGTGCTCGGCTTGCCACGTTGATCGCGGCCAGCGCCGTACGCCGCGGCGACCGCGACCTCACCGCCTGCGCTCTGGTCCAGGCCCACGGCGCACCGGGCGCGGCAACCGTCGGACTGTTGTTCCAGCACCACGCCAGCGCCGACGTTGTTGAGCACCAGCTCGACGAGATCGCCGGCCGGGTCGCCGCGACGCGCTGGTAACCCACGTCCCCGACATCCAGCTCGGCCGCGACGTCCCTGGGGCGTCGTTCCTCGATCCGGGACGTCGCGGCCCTGTCCCTGCAGGAGGTCACGACATGCACCACGTGATCCAATGGTCTGGTGGCATCGGCTCCTGGGCCGCCACCGAACTCGTGCACCGCAATCACCCAGACGACCCGATCACGCTGCTGTTCGCGGACACCAAAATCGAGGACAGCGATCTCTACCGGTTCAACGCTGACGCCTCCGCGCGACTCGGGATCCCGATCACCCGGGTCTGCGACGGCCAGACCCCGTTCGAGCTGTTCGTGCAGCGCAGATACCTGGGTAATGCTCGGATAGCTCCGTGCTCCCAGGTGCTGAAGCAGAGACCCTGCCGGCGGTGGCTGACCGAACACGCCGACCCGGCCGACACCGTCCTCTACGTCGGGCTCGAGCCCGACGAGCAGCGCCGGGCACCCGCGATCACCGCCGGGTGGCACCCTTGGCGGGTCGAATACCCGCTGATGCAGCACTCCGACCTCACCAAGGACGACCTGCTGGCCTGGTGCCGCAATGGCCGACACCGTCTCCAGGTGGGATCACCCACAACCGCGCGAGATCGAGCTGGATGACGTCTCAGTCGGGCAATCGCGCCCCCAGGCAGACCTGGCGGTCCCGGTGTGCCGGCGTTCGACCGTCGCGGCGTGAACTGGCCGAGGGAACCAGGCCCGCGCCGGCCGTGCACGGCCGCCAGTACGGCGCAACGGGCTCGTTCCGCAGTTCGGGCCCCGTGCACCGCCGGCGCTCGGCCTGGTGAGCCGCGGCCGTCCATCCGCGAGCCCGCCGCCCCAGGCGGCAGGCACGCACCGCGCCACACCGAAAGGGCGATCGTCGTGTCCAAGGAAACCAGCAAGTGGCTCAACACCAACGTACTCATCGGATTCACCGACAAACGCAGCCACGCCTGGCACTACCGCGCCGAAGACCAGGGCACCGAGCCGAACCACTATCCCGGCCCAATTCCTATCGCCGAGGTCAAGCGGCGCCTGTTTCACTGGAGCGCCGAGCCGGCGCGGGTGTTCGTCGAGGACCGGTTCGGTCTCCGGCCCGCCGAGCACCACCTCGGCGTCACCGCCTCCGACAACGGCGACCTCCTCGCCATCCACACCGACGAATACGAGATCCACCAATACAGCACCTGGCTGCTGGACAACGTCGCCGCCCTGCTCGACGACGGCCTCACCATCGGCTCCGCCGGGCTGCTACGCGAACGCAGGCAAGCCTGGGTCAGCGTCGAAGTCCCCGACAACATCGTCACCCCCGAGGGCGTGGAGTTCCGGCCCAACCTGCTCGCCTGCTCCAGCCACGACGCCAGCCTGAAAACCCGCTACAAGCGCGTCGTCACCAACGTCGTCTGCGACAACACCATGGCCGCCGGGCTGCGCGAAGACGGCCAAGAACACGCCATCGTCCACAAGCGCAACAGCAATCTGCAGATCCTCACCGCCCGCGAGGCGCTGCAGATCGTGCACACCGTCGCCGACGACTTCGCCGCCGAAGTCAAGAAACTGTGCCAGACCACCGTCACCGACCGAGCCTGGACAGCGTTCCTCGAAGCCCACACCCCAATCCCCGAGGAGCCGGGCCGGGGACGCACGAACGCCCTCAACCGGCGCTCCGCACTCACCCGGCTGTGGACCAGCGACAACCGCGTCAGCCCCTGGAAGAACACCGGCTGGGGTGTCGTGCAGGCAGTCAACACCCACCTGCACCACGAAGCCGTCATCCGCGGCGCCACCCGAGCCGAACGGAACATGACCCGGGTCATGAAGGGCGAGCTGGCCAAGCACGACCGCACCACCACCGCCACCCTGCACAAGGTCCTCGCCGCCGTCTAGCCCGCCGCCGGTCCCCACCCTTGGCTTTCCGTTCCACGATGCTGGCCGATCTCGTCGACGCTGCGCTGGCCCGCGCCACTGTTACCGCGATCGTCAACGCCGGCGACCGGGTGATCGACTGGTCCGTCCTCAACTGGTGGGCCGCCTACCGCTATCCCGAGCACCACCCCCGCACCGCGACCGCCCGCGCTGATCACCGGTTCGATCACGTCTGGCAGGTGCGCGTCGACGGCCGCGCCGTCGGCACCGTCCACCGCCTCAACAAAGTCCTGCTCGACGCTTCGAGGCGCGCACCCTCACCGGATCCGTCCTGCGTCCCGACCTGACCGACGACGAGCAACCCCGCTACGGCTCCGTCCATGCCGCTGACTTCCTTATCGCGTGGACGGCGGATCGCGAGCCCGTGACCGGTGCCGTGGTTCCCGACCGCTCCTGACCTCGCGGGGTGGCGCGCGGCCTCGATCACGTGAACAGGCCCCGCGACACCGGTCAAGGCCCACCCGACGACATCGACCCGACGGCAGGGATCGGGCCTTGACCGGTGACCCGGCGGGCCCTGGATATCTCGGGGCGTCCACACACCATCCCCGCGCGAGACCACCTGAACGAACCGGGAATCCCCGAGTTCGGCACGCCTTCCCCCGGGCGAGTTGAACCCCGGTTCGGGGCTGGCCGGGTCAGCACAAGCGCCGCACTGACCCGGCCAGCCCCCTCCCGCCCCGAAAATCTCGGAGGTCCGACCATGCCCCGCACGACCGAACTGACCGCCACCGAACGGGAAGTCCTCCACGACGCCGCCCGCGGTCTGAACAACATCCAGATCGGCTTGAAACAGTTCCGTTCGACCGAAACCATCCGCACCCACATGAAGAACATCTTCTTCAAGCTCAAGGCCCGCAACCGCGCTCACGCCGTCGCCATCGCCTACGACACCGGCATCCTCCACTGCCGGATTCCACACCTGCCACTGACACAGGCGATACCGCAACCAACCTTTCCATCACCGTGCGAACCGCACCGACGCGACCACGCCACGAACGCTCCGACCGCCCGTCGCTCCGTCAGCAGCGAACCCACTTCAGGAGGACGACGATGACCGACCCCACCCGCCCCACCGTGGCGCAGACCTACCTCGACAACCCGGACCTGGCACTCATCATCGACGACGCTGATATCGACGCCGACCCCGAAGCCGTCATCGGCGAGCTCCTCACGCGGGATCCGGCCGACGCCGCGCTGATCGTGCGCGGAGCGGCGTTGTTGTCCGCCGCCGACGCCGGGACCGCCGCCGAGTGCCTGGCCACGTCGATGACCTGGCTCTACGGCTGATCCGCTCGTTGTCCGCCCACACAGCGTGCGCAGCAGGACGGAGCGGTTCTGCCTGTCCACCGAGGACACCGGAATCAGGTAGATAGACACGTCTGTCCGTCGTTGTTGGTCTCTCGTTGTTGTCGCAAAAGCAGGTGTACGGTGGAAGAAAATGATATTGGTGTGGTCTCCCCATGCATCAAGTGGCATGAGGACAGTGGACGTAATGACCTTGTTGCGACAGAACCGCGAACTGAAACGGCTCGGGATCTGGAACTGGTCCCTGCCTGCGTTCGCCGGGAAATTACACAACGTCATGATCATCGGTGTTGGGTCTATCGCAGACGGTCATTTATGCGAGAACTCCGTCATTCACGAGTGCCGCGGTCAGCGTGGTTGGCGTAGTCCTGCGACGCAGGCCCGCCCGAGCTTGCTCGGGCGGGCCTGCGTCGCTTTTCTGTAGCGGCGGCGCGCCGGTCGTGCTTGTCACCGGGTGGCGGGGGTGCAGAGTTCCCGGTCGATGAGGTTGTCCATGGCGTGTTCGGTGGTCGCGGTGCCGTCGCCGGTCTGCACGGCTACGGCGGTGGTCCTGCCGTCGGTGGTGACGCCTTCGCGGGTGTGGTAACCGGGAAGGTCGCCGCCGTGTGCGTAGTAACTGCCGCCGCAAGTCAGCGGGATCTGCATCAGGCCCAGGCCGTAGCGGGCACCGGGGAGGACGTCGGCCAGTCCAGGCGCGGGTACGGTGGTCTCCATCGCGGTGAGCTGGGCCGGCGCAAGCAGCTTGCCGGTCACCAACTCGTGGAAGAAGCGGGTCAGGTCGTCCGTGGTGCTGATCATCGCGCCGGCCGCGTCAGCTGCGGAGGGGTTGAGCGCCGTGACGTCGATCACCGGCCCGGAGCCGAAGTTGGAGTAGCCGTGCAGGTGACGACCGGGGATCGCTGAAGAGGTGATCGGCGCGATCGTGTGGCTGAGGTGGAGCGGGTTGATGATTCGCTGGGTGACCTCGTGCTGCCACGTGTGGCCGGTGGCCTTCTTGATGATCATGCCGGCGAGGATGTAGTTGGTGTTTGAGTATTCCCACGCGGTTCCTGGCGCGAAGTCCGGCGCCTGCCGCATCGCGATGGCGACCAGTTGCGCCGCGGTGTAGGTCGTGAACCGGTCGGCCTGAAAGTTCGCGGTGGAGGTGATCTCTGGGAAGTCGCTGAGGTACTCGGGCACTCCGCTGTTTTGCTGCAACAGGTCCCGCACGGTGATCTTGCTGCCGTCGTTGCCGGCGCCGGTCACCAGTCCCGGCAGCCAGTGCTCGACGGTGTCGTCGAGGGACACCCGGTGCTCTGCGACGAGTTGCAGCATCACGGTGGCGACGAACGTCTTGGTCGAGCTACCGATCCGGAACGCGTCCCCGGACTGTACCGACGACATGGTCGCAATGTCGGCCTGTCCGGCTTCGGCGAACAGCTGCCCGCGCGGGCTGGTCACTTGCGCCGCCACACCCACGGTTCCGGTCTGCTGGACCGCGTTCACCTGCTGCTGCAACGCGTTCGGCGTCGAGCTGGTCGAGGCCGACGCCGGAATGGTCACGGCAAGAGCGCACGCGGTGGCCGCGGCGATCGTCGCTGCTACCATTGTGTACTTGGTATTCGTACGCACGATTTGGGCCTCCTGGGGCGCGTTCACGCCGCATTCGCGGCGCAGGCAAAAATCTATGAAGATCGCCAGGCCGAAGCGATCAAGCCAGCCCCCGAATCGATGGTGGGGTTAACCCCCGGACGACCAGGCCGAGGTCCGGGTGGGCAGATCGGCCGAAGGGCGCCCACCGGACCTGACCGGCCGCAGCGGACCGGTACCCGGCCGTCCCAGCCCGTTGTCGCGCCTCAGCCGAAGCCTGGTGCCGGGCCGCCTGATGGCCAAGATCATCCGATCACGTGTCGCCCGTACCCAACCACCGTGACCAGTACAGCTAGGGCGTGTCTCCCAGTTATTTGACCTCGCGGGCCGAGGATGGGCAAATGGTGCGCGCCGAGGTGTTCTCTGATGAGTTGTGGGCGTTGATCGAGCCGGTGTGGCCCAGTCCTGGCGTGCGGGCGGGTCACCCTGGGAACGATCATCGTTTGACGCTTGAAGGGATCGCGTGGCGGTATCGGGTCGGTGCCCCGTGGGCGGGATGTGCCGGAGGACTTCGGGGCCTGGCAGTCCCCATGGACGCGTCCGGCGACTATGGCGTCAACGTGCTGATCGACTCCGCGGGAACCCTGCCCGGCGTGGGCGCACCGGTGGGTCCTGCGACTGGAGGCTCCGTTCGGCACCCTGCCGGACTACGTCAGCCCGAGCATGGTGTGGGGTGACGTGGCACGGCCGACAGCTCGGGTATTGACGTTGCTCGAGTTGTTGCAGTCCGGTGGCACCCGTACCTCTGCTGAGCTGGCCGAGCGGCTGAACGTGGATGGACGCACGGTGCGCCGCTACGTGGAGCACCTGCGTGCCCTCGGCATTCCGGTGGATTCCGTGCGTGGTCGTTACGGCGGTTACCGACTGGCGCGCCACTACCGGATGCCTCCGTTGATGCTCACCGACGAGGAAGCACTGGCGGTCGTCTGGGGGCTTCTGCTGACGGGCCGGTCGGGGTCTGGTCCGGCCTCGATCGGTGACGTGGAGGCCGCCACCTCGAAGGTGCGCCGGGTACTGCCCGCGGCCCTGGCACGACAGATTGACGCCGTGGTCGACACCGTGAATTTCACCGGCGGTCGGACCGGCGAGGCAGAGCGCACCGGGGGTGGCGAGGAGGCAAGCGCGAGAGTGCTACTCGGGCTGGCGCAGGCGGCGGGGGAACGGCGTCCGATTGCCTTCGACTACATGCCGCGGCACGGACGTGCACGGTTACGCACCGTTCATCCGCACGGCATCGTTGCCATGCACGGGCTGCTCTACCTCACCGGCCACGACGTCGGGCGCCAGGCGGAGCGGACGTTCCGCCTGGACCGCATCGCCGGCCTGCGCCTACTGGAGGGCACGTTCGAGGTGCCGGATGACCTGAACCCGGTGCAGCGGGTTGTGGGCCCGCTCGCAGCGGGTGCCGGGCGACATGAGGTGTCAGTGCTCGTCGACGCTGACGCAATGCATGTACGAGCGTTGTTCCCGGAGACGCTGGCGTCGGTCGAACCGGTAGCCGGCGTCGCCGGAAATGGTCACTGGCTGAGAGTTTTCGTCCGTGCGGAACGTTTGGAATGGGTCGCGGGAAGATTGGCCGCTCTCGATCGACCGTTCGTCATCGAGCAGCCGGAAGCTCTGCACGGGGTCGTTGCTGCGCTGGGACAGAAGCTGATCGCCGCGGCGATCGTCGATCCCAGCGGCGACTCAGGCTAGGACCGCGTGGCGCTCGCACAGACTCCAACGGCACGAGGAGCGCCCGATCGTGAAGCAGGCGCCTTCAGCGGTTCCCGTTCACGCCGGGACTCCTCGTTCAAGGTCCGTCAGGTTGCGTCGTACCTGTGCTCGACCTGCGTCTGTGGTCAGTCCGCCTTGTTGGTAGGCGGTGGCATCTTGGGTGTCCGGTTCTGCTGCAGTTGCAGCGCCTGCGGCGTGACCGGCGTGTACAGGTTGATGAGGGACCCTTCGGGGTCGCGGATCAGAACAGACATGTTGCCCCAGGGCATCAACGTCGGCGCCTGCACGACGTCGAGGTCATCGCCGAGTTCAGTCTTCATGAAGGCAAGAAGGGATTCGACGTCCTCCACGACGAACTCGACGATGGCGGTGCGGTTGGCGGCCGCTCGCGGTGGGTTGTCCGCGATGAAAGCGACCCGCTCCGGCGTGCTGAGCGCGAATGTCGCGGACGGTGTCACCAGCTCGACGAAGTCGTCGGTCAGGTACTGCGGGGTGGCGCCGGTGAGGACCTCGTAGAAGCGGACGAGTTGCGGTAGGTCGTCGGTGATCACGCGGACGGAGGCCAGTTGGACGGTGTTCGTTGTCATGATCACGACGCTATCCTGAATACTGGACATAACCTGTCCGGATTGGCGAAGAGACAAGGAAAGTGTTGCTGCGCTGAGAAAAGCGGGTTCGGGTGTTCCGGTCGGGCCGACGCACTCTAGCGGAGCCTGGCGTCGGCGGAAGCCCGCCCCGTTCACGGGTTCGGCGGCGGATGGGCAGGAATGGGGCGGGCTTGCCGCCGACGCGCGCGGCCCCGCTCGGGCGAGTGCGTCCCGACCGGGACACCCGCACTTCGCTTCTTCTCCACAACGACG
The DNA here is from genome assembly GCF_036104975.1 of Amycolatopsis sp. NBC_00355. Classification (GTDB taxonomy): domain Bacteria; phylum Actinomycetota; class Actinomycetes; order Mycobacteriales; family Pseudonocardiaceae; genus Amycolatopsis. The sequence continues at coordinate 3,183,497 of NZ_CP107982.1, forward strand.
CGGTGGATGAAGAAGCGAGTGGTGCGGGGGTACGTGGCCAGTCACCGGATCTTCTCCGGTGACCGGCCGGCCCGTGTGAAGGAGCACCTTCGTGACCAGCACGATGGATCTGCCGACCCAGCGCGACACCGACCACACCGCCCCCACGACCACGCCGGACAACGACCTCACCACATCCGAGCTGGACAGTTCCGTCACCGACGACACCGCCCCCGGCGCCGACACGTCCTCCTCCACGGTCGAGGACACCCCGCTCGACGAACTGTCCGACGAGGAACTCGCGGCACTGCACGCGACGTGGGACGCCGAGGTCGACACCATCATCTGGGTCGACCCGGACGAGGTGCTGCTCGCCGAGAACGTGCGCACCGACAACGCCGAGGCCGACGAGGAAACGACGGCGAACTTCAAGACCCATGGCGTCAAGACCGCGACCAACGGCTACCGCGACTACGACACCGGCGCCATCGTTGTCACCGAAGGCCAGCGCCGAATCCTCAACTCCCGCAAAGCCAGCTGCAAGGCACCGGTCTGGATGAAGACCCCGCCGCCGGTCGACGAGCGCAAGGCCACCATCGAGCGGATCGTCAACCAGTTCATCGAAAACGACCCCGCCCTCCGCAGGCCCCTGACCCTGGCCGACACCGCTCGCGCCCTGCAGCAGCTCGCCGCGTTCGACCTCAAGCCCGCCGGGATCGCCCGCAAGCTCGCGCTGGGCAAGAAGGGCAAAGCCTACGTCGAGAACGTCCTGCAGGCCGGGCAGAGCGAGCTGGCGCTCAAAGCCACCGAACGCTACGACCTCGATCTGCTGCAGGCCGCGGTCATCGCCGAATTCGACGAAGCCGGCGACACCGACACGGCGAAGGAACTCATCCTCACCGCACGTCAGGCACCGAACAACTTCGCCCAGCTCGCCGAGCGCAAGCGCACCGAACGCGCCGAGAAGCAGCGGTTCGCGGCCCTGACCGAGGACCTCACCGAGGAACTGACCGCCGCGAGCGTCACGATCTTCGACGAGAGCCTGCCCGACGACGACGGTGACGCGCGCTCGTTGGACCGGCTGCGCCCCACCCCCGGCCACGAGCCCCACACCGAGCTGACCGCCGAAGCCCACGCGTCCTGCCCGGGACACGGCGCCTGGATCGAGACCGACCACCACGACCAGCAGGGCAACCACGTCCCGGTGGCCGTCTACGGCTGCGCCGACTTCCTCGCCCACGGTCACGCCCTCAGCTACGCCCCGGCCGGCCGCGCGGACTTCGCCCCCGTGGCCACCGGCACCACCAGCACCGGCACGTTCGTCGACCACGAGTCGTCCGACGACGAGGACGCAGCCGAGCAGGTGGATGTGATCGCAGCCGCGCGCGCCGCCCAGGCCGCCGCCGAACTCGAGCGCCAGAAGGCGCGGATCATCCGCAAGTGGGTGATCCAGAACAACAAGGACTGGGACGCCTCCGAAGCGCCGCGCCGGGAATGGCTGGCAAGCCTCCTGCAGCGCAAGAACGCACCGCAGGGTGCGCAGCTGTTCCTCGCTCTGCAGAAGGCGCAAGGCGGCTACGAGCTCCGGCGGGCGTTCGAGCGCAACCACCCGCTCGCGATGACGCTGTTCGGCCTGCCGGTCGGTGCCACGCTCGCCGACCTGACGGCCAAGATCGCCAAGGCCCCCACCGCGGGGAAGGCCACCCTCTACGACTTGGTCCTCACCCTCTGTGCGATCGAGTCCGACATCTCCCGCAACACCTGGCGCACCCCGTGGGGCTCCTCGCAGGCGTATATGGCCGCGATCATCCGCTGGGGCTACCCCGCCTCCGACGTCGAGCGGAAGGTGATCGCCCCGGAAACCGAGCGCGACGTCATCGCCGCCCAGCTCGGCGATCTCGACACCGCGGCCGCCAGCGACGGCATCACGACCGCCGACGGGGACGGGACCGGCCACCAGTCGGACACGGACACCGACAGCGACCCGGCCGACGACGACGTCGACCGTGACGGTGGGCACGAGGACGCCGTCGACGCCCCGGACCTCGATGAGGACGTCACTGCAGTCGACGACGTCGACGTCTCGGGCACGGACGACCCGCGCGACACGACGACCGACGCCGCCGGTGACGACGCCACCGGCGGCGAGGAGGCGGCTCAGTCGGACACCGAGGCCGAGGTGGAGCTGACCGGCGCCGCGGTCTAGCCAGGCCGACCGCCACCGCACCCGATTCCTCGCTGGGGCGGGCCCGCGCACTGCGATGCCGGGCCCGCCCCAGTCCCGCGTGTGAACGGAGTTTCCTCGATGCACCCGCACCTCCCACCAGTGTTCGACCACATCCACCGCACCAGCACCTACGCCGCCGGGCACCACTCCGTCTGGCCGTACGCCCCGCTGCCGCCCGGCCCGTGCTGGACGCACGCGACCTGCCGCTGCGGGTGGGCCGAGATCGCCGAATCCCACAGCGACGCCCGCGCCCTGGCCCGCCACCACCGCCGCTACGCCGCCGACCACCCCACCTACCTGCCCGGCAGCGCGCTGCGCATCGGCGGCCGCACACACCAAGCCGACGCCACCGGAATCCACGTCTCCCTCGTCGGCACCCGCCATGGCTGGGCCCTCGCCGACGGCATCGGCGACAGCGCCCTGGCCGCCCACGCCGCCAGCAGCGCCGCGGCCACCGCCGCCTACGTCGCCGCCGACCGCGGCGCCCGCGCCGGGCTGCTCGCCGCCACCGGCACCCTCGCCGCCGTCCACGCCGGCGACACCGTCATGGTCGTCGCCACCCCGCTCCCGCCCGAGCGTGGTGACGGCTGGGATATCGCGTGGGTCGGGGACTGCCGCGCCTACGAATACGACCCGGACACCGACGTGCTGACCCAGCTCACCGTCGACCACACCGAAGGCCAGCAGCTGCGCGACAGCCTCGCCGAGCACTACCAGGACCGGCCGCAGGACCTCGAGGAGCTCGCCGCCCGGCGGGACAACGTCGTCACCAGCTCCGTAGCCACTGCCGATAGCGACTCCCTCGGCCGCGTCACCACGACCTGGCCGCGGCGTCGGTTGCTTCTGACCAGCGACGGCGTCCACAAACCCGTCCCGCACGCCTCTCTCGTCCGCGCCGTGCGGACGTTCAGCGACCCAGCCGCATGCGCGAACCGAGTAGCGCTTGCCGCGCGGTACTTCGGCGGCACCGACAACGCCGCCGCCATGGTCATCGACCCCGTCCCCGCCCCGGTCGCCGCCGAGCTGGTGCCATGACCACGACCACTGTGCCGGTCGCCGGCACGAGGACCTCGCCCGGTGATCTCCTCGGCGCCGCGCTGGACGCCGCCGAGCGCGGCTGGCCGGTGTTCCCGCTCGTCCCCCGCGGCAAGAGGCCTGCGATTGACCGCTGGCAGCAGCGGGCGACCTGCGATCCCGGCCGTATCCGCCGCTGGTGGACCCGGTACCCAGCCTGCAATGTCGGCATCAACTGCGGACCCGCGGGCTTGCTGGTACTCGACCTCGACGCCGCGCATGGGCGGGTCCCGCCGCAGTGGGCGCGGCGCGGCGTCACTCACGGCCGGGACGTTCTGGCCCTGCTGGCCCAGCAGGTCGACGAGCCCGACCCGGTGGACACCTTCACCGTCGCGACCCCGCGCGGTGGCGAGCACCGGTACTTCTACCGACCACCTGGGTCGCGGCTGCGCAGCACCATCGGGGCCCGCGGCCGCGGACTGGGCTGGCACGTCGATACCCGCGGCCCCGGCGCCCTCATCACCGCACCCAGGTCCCTGGCCAGCGTGCACGGCGTGCCGGTGCCCTACACCGTCACCTGGGATCTCCCGGTCGCCGTCCTGCCTGGCTGGCTGGTCACGGCCCTCACCCCACTGCCAACGCCGCCCCGCCCGGCGGTCGTTCCGGTGTTGCCGGCGACCAGCCACCGGGTCACCGCCTACGTCCAGGCCGCCGTCGCCGCCGAGTGCCGCAACGTCGCCACTGCCGGTGAAGGCCATCGGCACATCGCGGTCTTCGCCGCCGCTGCGGCGCTCGGGGAACTACTGGGCAACGGCTGGATCAGCGCCGCCGCGATCACCCAGCACCTCACCGACGCCGCACGTCGCCACCTCGGCGTCGCCGACTTCGACTGGCACGAGCTGAGTACGACCATCCGCGACGGCATCGCCGCCGGCCGCGAACACCCCCGCATCCTCACGGACCGGCCTACACCTCGAACCCGGTTCATCACCCGCGAGCAGGACTGACCGCGCCATCCCCAAGACCACTCCGCCAGATCCCGCCACGACGCGGCCGCTTGTGCCCGCGTCGTACCGCGCCCCTCACCCGTCCGGCACCCGACGAGTCGTCGCGGTCAAGGCAGTCCACGTCGGGCGGCGCATCAACTGAACACCCACGTTTCGCACAGCAAGGTCCGAAGAGTCGATCGACGGCATAACAGGCCAGCTCTGCGGATGCGGCTGGACCTCTGCCCGGTCGGCGCGCAGGACCACCGTCAGGCAAGCACACCCGGTCCCCGGGCGCCGACCTCTCGACGACGCCCTCGTCACGCTACCAGGCGCCCGGGAACCGGGGCGTGCTCCGAGATGGCGGACATCCGCACCCGACGCGGACAATCCGCTACTCGGAACGAGGCTACGACATGAAGCACGCTGTCGAATCGGTCTGCTTGACACCTGAGGACGCGTGGAACATCGCGCTGTGGCATCACGCTCAATGGGCTTGATCCTGGTCGGCGTCTTCCTGACAGCTTGGTTCGGCCTCATGGTCATCGGCTTCTTGAACAACGTGGGTGAAGCAATCACCGAGCGAGTGCACGCCACGAAGGAGCGCCGGACGGCCACGACGAACGACGGCCGGACGTCATCGCCCACACAGTGATCTGCAGTGAGCACAGCGCACTCCGGCTCGTCGGAGCTGCCCTCACCTCTTCCACGCACCCGGCCTTTCACTCCACAATCAGCGAGGTTTCCTGATGTCTGAACGCATTCTCCTCACCGACGACAAGCTCCTGGCCGCGATCCCCGCGCTCCTGGGGTTCTCGCCTGCCGATGCGCTGGTGATCGTCGCCGCCACCGTCGACAGTGAAGGCACGGTGCGCATGGGTCCGGTCAACTCTTTCGCCCTCGACACCGTGGCTCACCAACCCGTTTCAGTCGTTGCGCATCTCGAACGAGCACTGGGTGATGCGCCACTCCGGCGCATCATCGGCGCCGTCGTGCACGACAACGGCGGCGCCGCGGAACTGCCGTACCGCGCACAGCTGGCCACCTTCACCGAGTGCATGCGCGACTGCGGCTTCACCAACATCGAGCTGTTGCACGTCAACAGCTTCACCCCCGGCGTCACATGGTCCTGCTACGAAGAAGCCGACCACACCGGCACCCTGACCGACCCCGCCGTCTCCCCGATCACCACCCACGTCATCACCCAGGGCCGTCGCATCTACGACAGCCGAGAGGACTTCCTGCGACAGTTCACCCCCGTGGCCGCCGACATCCGCGAAGGCATCCAGGCATTGGCCGACCCGATCGCGAACGAGGTCGACGGGGAAGAATTCGTCAGCGACTTCCCGCGCCTGCGGGACCGGCTGACCCGGCTCGACGATGCCGTCACCGCTGCCACACACGGGCACCTGCCCGCCGACGACCACGTGATCGCCGACCTGCTCGCCTCCCTATCCGGCCGGTTCCTGCGCGACATTCAGCTGACCCAGTCCTCCGACGAGCGGGCTGCGGCCGCACAGTCGCTGTGGCTGCACTTGTGGCGGCATGCTGCCCACCGCTACGCACCCACGATGGCCGGCGTCGTCGCTATGACCGCGTACCTGCAGCGCGACGGCGCCACCGCCGGTGCCGTTATCGACACAGAACCGCAACTGACACGGCTCGGGCAGATGGTACGAGCCCTGCTCCGACACTGCGTGGATCCCGCCACCGTCCTCCCCGGACTCGCCGATATCACGAGGGAACTGCGCGCCGAGGCGGCCACCAACCGCCCGCAGACCGAGGGGTAGCAGCCGGGTACAGGCCGACCCTCGCGCCCAGAACTCAGCCACAGAAACAAAAAGTCTAAATGTTGGCCGGTGCTCGCGGGCGTGTGGGCCGTCAAGATCGCAGCACCCACACGCCCGGGGCGGCTGAACCCGGCGACCGGCCACATCCGGCCCGGGTGAACCGGCCGCCGTCGAGTACGCAACTCCAGTCGCGTGCCGTGCGGCCGGTTCACACCGGCCGGACGAGCCCGCCGGGCTTCACGCCCCGGGCCCATGGGCGCTGAACACGCGCTGCGTCCCACACACCAACGAGGCCCCAGGAGGCCAGCCAAGGCCAAGACCACTGATCCACCGTCCACACCGACAGCGCGCAACGTCGACGCGGACGACTTGTCTCCTCCGACCTCGTGAACCCCGGTGTCCTGGCCAGGGCGTCCCTACCTGGCTGAGGCACCGTCCCCGGGCCGGTAGCGCGGGGCGCGCCGAACACCCCAACACCGCGCTACCGGCCCCTTTTCCTTACCAGTAGCCCTTTCGGCTCTTGCCGGGAGGGCTTTATCGCGTTTCCGGAACGAAAGGTCACGACCATGACCACACCTGTCGACAGCACGGTTCGCAGTGGAGACTGCGGCAGCATGACGCCGACGCCGATCTACTTCTCGCCGGGGCTGGCCAGCTGTGACGACTGCGTCCGCGATGTTCACCGGTGCAACGGATGCGGGCAGATCACCGACGTCACATCGCCCACCGACAGCGACGGCCGGATCTGTCAATACTGCGAGCGCGCCGAGCCGTACCACACCTGCGACCAGTGCGACACCCTCATCCGCGACGGACTCACCTGCCGCGCCCACACCGTGGACGAGGTCGACGACTCGTTCACGTGCGACCAGTGCTCAACCATCAGCGTCCGCGAACCGGGGCAGGCCACCGGAAACCGGCTGCTGTGCCCCAGCTGCACGAGCGACTTCGACCTCTGTGACTACTGCGACCTCTTCGACGAAGCACTGCGCAGCACCGAAACCGACCGCGACATGTGCGGCGAATGCGCCTACCGCCTCGACTACTACGAGTGCGACACCTGCACGACCCTCATCGGCGACGGACGCTACTGCGCGGAACACGACGACGACGAGGACGACGACGAGGCCCTGCACTCCTACGGGTACAAGCCCACACCGATTTTCCACGGCATCGGCCCCCGCTACCTCGGCCTCGAACTGGAGATCAACGTCCCGCACGGGCATCTGTCGACACGCATCACCGACACCGTCGACACCCTCAACGGCCTCGGGTACCTCAAAGAGGACGACAGCATCAACTACGGGTTCGAGCTCGTCACCCACCCGATGGCCTACCGCTGGGCGCTGGACTCCTTCCCCTGGCACCTGCTCGAAAGGCTCAACCTCGCCGGCTGCACCGGTGACGGAAACGGGCTGCACGTCCACATCAGCCGAGCCGCCTTCGCCGGCCCCTGCCATGTCTTCCGGTGGATGAAGTTCATCTACCGCAACGCACCCGACGTCCGAACGCTGGCCCGCCGCTCCAGCAGCTACGCCGCGTTCCTCGACTCCGAACGCCACAACATCAAACACGCCTGCAAGGGCAAGTACTACGGGCTGCGCAGCTGCGCCGTCAACACCCAACCCGAGAACACCCTCGAGCTACGTGTCTTCGCCTCCAGCCTCGACACTCAGCACGTCCAGGCCGCGCTCGCCTTCGCCGACGCCTCCGTCGCCTACACCCGCGACCTCACCATCCCCGACATCACCCAGGCCGGCGGCTGGACCTGGCCCGCCTTCACCCAATGGCTGCTCACCCGCCCCCAGTACGCGCCGCTGACCGCCGAACTGGAGGCCCTGGCATGTGCATGCTGACCTACCTGCCCGCCGGCATCCAGCCCGACACCACCGCCCTGACCAACGGCACCGTCCACAACAACGACGGCCACGGTTTCGCCATCGTCGCGGGCGATCGCGTCATCACCAGCCGCGGCATGAACGCCGCCGCCGTCATCGACGAGTTCGTCGCCCTGCGCGGCCTGCACCCCGAACAGCCCGCGTTGTTCCACAGCCGCTTCGCCACCCACGGCCCGATCACCGACACCAACATCCACCCTTTCCCCATCGGCGGCGATCCCCGCACCGTACTGGCCCACAACGGAATCCTGCCGCGCCAAGCTCACCCGGCCAAGCGGGATCCGCGCTCGGACACCCGCATCGCCGCCGACGACATCCTGTCCGCAGGCCGATTCGTCTCCCTCGAACGCCCCGCCACCCGGCGGCGCATCGAAACCTGGCTCGGCACCACCAACAAGCTGGTGATCCTCACCGTGAACCCGCGCTACCCCGACCACGGATATCTGTTCAACGAACAAGCTGGATACTGGGACAACCAGATCTGGTACTCCAACCGCGACTACCTCGACCTGCACCCCGGCCAGACCGAGTGGTGGGGACAGGACGACGGCTGCCTCTACTGCGGCGTCGCCGACGCCGTCGACCCGGACACCGGGATGTGTCTGGCTTGCGGGGCATGCCCCCTGTGCGCCACCGACCAGCACCCGTGCCCGACCTGGTGCCCCCGCCTGCTTGCCCGCTTCCCCTGTGACGGCTGCGAGGAAGAACTCGACGACTGCGTCTGCGTCGTGCCGTCAGCTCTTCACGCCTGACCACCTTCCGCTCTGCTGCTGGCTAGGCATGACCGGGTGACACCGCCATGTCCGGCCGGAAAGGATCACCGTGCCTCCTCGCCGTGACACCGACGATTCAGCGCCTCCGCCTGTCCCGGCCGCGCTCGCCCACCTGCCCATCGTCGGTGGCCTCGTCGTCCCGTGGATCACGCCCCGCACCACTGACGGCCGCTACCTGCTCGGTGCCGTCGACGCCGCGAAAATCCGGATGGCCATCCACCGGCGGCTCTGCGGCGTCTGCGGGCAGCCCCTCGGCGACCGCCTGGTGCTGCTCGTGCGCGAGTCCGACTTGGCCCGCCTCGCGAGCACGGAGCCCGGCCTGCACCCGCACTGTGCCGCGTACTGCACGACCGCGTGCCCGATGGTTGCCGGACGTCGCAGCCACTACCGCACCAGCGCCCACCACATCGGCCCGTCCGCCATCCACGGCGCCGACGTCGACAAACGCCTCGGCGCTGCCGCCGAACCCTGGCACGCCGTCTGGCTGACCCGCTACGACGTCATCACCCTCCACGGCCACCCCGCCGCCTCATACCTGCTCATCTCGCCGCTGCGAATTCGCCCCGTCAACACCCGGCTACACCAGAACTCCTGACCCCCTGGTCGACACCGGCGTTGGCTACGTCGCCGAGAACACCCATCCGGCTCCCGACCCAGGTGCTCCGGGACATCCGACACCAGCACCGGACGCGCAACACTCCGCATGCGGCACCGACCCCAGACACCGACTCCCAGGAGCCACACGATGAGTGACACTTACGCCGGGCTCTCCGCGAACTGCGACGTCAAGGTAGCGGGCCCCGGCGACGAGGCCGGTCAAGAACTGCTCTCCGACGGCCACTGTGCCGTCGTTCTCAGCGATCACGACAACGACATCGTCGTTGTCGTCGAAGGCACACCGGACGAACTGCTCGCCTTTGTCTGCCGCGCCCAGCAGGCACTGGAAGAACAGATGGGTGTCCTCGGCGGCCGGCAGCCGACGGACACCTGAGTCCGCAGCCGCGGCCAGGAACCCCGGCTGGTGCGGACGACCGCCGTCAGGAAAGCACCCCCGGGGCCTCGGGCGCCAACCTCCCGCGCACCGTCGCGCGAGCTGACGGGCGCCCGAGGACCGCGGGTGCGCTCCGGGAGGGCGGCTCACCCGCACCCGACACGGAGGTACCCGTGACCACATCCACCGTCCACACCGCACCCAGCACCGGCGGCGACTCCGCGTTCGACCGGGCATGCCGGCTGATCCAAACCGAACTCGGCGGCCGCCGTATCGCACCCGAGCCCGAACACTGGCTCGACCAGCTGGTCCGGAACCGGCACCACAAGACCGCCTTCATCACAGCTGTGCGGAGGCACTGCCTCGTGTCCGGCGTCGTCGAGGCGTGCCGGGTCGTCGAGGCCGTCTACCCCTACCTCGACACCGACGGGGGCTGCACCGACGCCGCCGTCGACGCCGCGTGGAGGATCCTCGAGCCCGAGGCGCACCGCTGGTCTGAGGACCAGCAGGACACGAGGCGTTCCTCCACCGGCGAATGCCTCGCCGACGCGCTCACCGAAGCCGACGCGGCGGTGGCGTGAGGATGCCCGAGCAGCAGATGTGGTTCACCCACTACGGCTGGAGCCGCTCCTACCTGCTGCCCAAGTCAGTCGCCTGCAATATCCCGCACCGCGGCAGCCTCGATGGCTACGGCGCCTGGAACGTCGCACGCGGCATCCTCGTCGAGCTGTGCCGCGCATTGCCGGCGACACCGGTGTCGCTGCTCTACGACGAACCCGTGCAGCGCCGCGACCACACCCGGATCGCTCTGCGGATCACCGCGCACGCCCGCCGAACCGACGGGCTGGACGTGATTGTCATTTACCGCAACGAACACGGTGACGCCGAGCCCTGGCCGGAGTTCTGGAGCATCGCGGTCAACGGGTTCATCCCCGCCACTGGCCACGACGTCCGGCGGCCGTCTCCGCCGTGGATCGCCCACACCGCGCGAGAAACGCTGCGCGACGAACTCGGCCACTGATCACCGCCCGGTCCCCGCCAACTCCCTCAGCTCGCTCCGTATCGGAAAGGACGTTGATCGATGCCCGTCACCCTCGCCGGCACCACCTCCATCGTCGCCAGCATCCCGGCGTTGATCGGGTTCGTGCCCCACGACTCCCTGGTGCTGTTCACCGCGCTCACGCGCGACGACGGCTCGGTCACCGCTGGCCCGCTCACGCGAATCGACCTCGCCCACCTGACCCGCCACGCGGGAGACTGCGTGCGGCAGTTCAACCGGCAGGTCGCCGACCTGCCGGTCCTGTGCGTCACCGGCATCGTCGTCCACGCCGTCAACGAGGACGACACCGCCGATGCGGTGCCGCTGCGCGAGGACGTCGACGCCGTGGTCGCGCTGCTGGCCGAGTTCGGTTTCACCGACGTGGAGGTCGTGCACGTACCGGCCATCGCCGAGGGCGCCCGCTGGCGCTCCTACCGCGACAGCGAGCGCACCGGTGTCCTGCCCGACCCCGCGACCACCGCCGCGGCCGTCGCGGCTACGGTCGCCGGACAGCCGGTCGCAGCCTGCCGAGAAGACCTCGCGGCCCGCTTCACCCCGGCGGCCGAGCAGGTACGCGAGCGTCTGCGGCAGGACATCGCCCACGCCGTCGAACTCGCCGTCATCGACCAGCACTCGCATCTCGCCGCACACGTCCGCCTGGGCCGCGCAGATGCCGCGATCCGCGCCGCCAGCGACGGCGACCTACCCGCCGATGACGCCGCCATCGTCGATCTCGTCGCGACCTTCGCCACGCTCCCGTTCCGCGATGCCCTGCTCGCGGTCCCGGACGACGCTCGGCGCCTCGGCGCTGAGAACCTGCTGCTGCAGCTGTGGCGCCACAGCTGCGGCCCGGTCGCCGGCCAGCTCGCCACCGTCATCGCGATGCACGCCTACCTGCGCGGCGACGGCACCGGCGCGGGGATCGCGCTCGAGAACGCCGACCCCGAGCAGCCCCTGACGCGACTGCTCACGAGCATGCTCGGCCACGCTGTCCCGCCGTCGAAGGTCCGCGACCTGGTCCAGAAAGCCAGCGCCGAGGCTCGCCGCGCACTGCTCGGCGAGCCTCCGGCCGACCATGTCTGACGCTCGCTTCCCACACCGGTCGCGCTGACTGCCGGAAGGCTCGGCGTGGTGACGGTGCGGTGTCGCGCGGCGCGCCCGCCCACACCTGCTCGGAGACGTCCTGGGTGACGGCGCGACGGTGACGGGTATCCCCGGCGGTGGGCACGCCCGGCTTGACGGGTCGTGGATCGCCCGAACGTCAGCACACCCCGGACAGGGCGGTGCGTCCCTGAAGCACGGCCCGATACCCGGGGTGAACCAGCCTCGTCACCCATCGCACGCCTGTCCCGGTCACCTGCAGACCGGTTCACGGCCAGGCGGATGAGACCCGCCCGGGGACATCACTTGATGGCGCCCCAAACCTGCTACGTCGTGTCAAGCCGCCGCGGGGTTGGTCGACGCCACACCTTTCTTGACGGGCCTGGTCAGCGCGGCAGGCCAGCCCAGGCGTAGGCGTCGTCGTATAGCGCGGTGAGGTCGGTGGGCCGGTCGACGCCGTGGCGATCGGCCGGGACCGTGTACCCGCGCTCAGTCATCCACAAGCTCAACATGCGATAGGACGGCCGCGTGCCCTGAAGGTCGCCCGGATCCAGCGTCAGGGCAATGCCGGGGACGGCGGAGGTCATCGTGTCGTGGTCGAAGATCGCGACCGACGCGGCCAGCCGCCAGCCACCAGCCACCGGCTCCCCTTTCCACGCGGTGCAGCATCCGCAGGTACGCGACGAGGTCGGTCTCGACGCCGCGGAAGGCGCCGCGCATCTCGATCGTCACCGGCACCTCGGCGATCGCGCGGGTGCCGTTGACGTCGATGACGGGCAGTCCGAGGCGATGGGTGGACGGGGTGTGGTCGAACACCCGCTTGGACACCTCGATGTACTCCACCGCGGTGCCGTCGAACCAGCTTGTCCGGATGGTCGCCTCCGGCGTGTAACACCGCTCGAGGCGGGACCACCAGCCCCGGTCACGCGCCTGCCGCTCGTGGGCGACCAGGTCCAGCACGCTCATCACATCTGCTTCATTGTCCGACATGGGTAGCTGCACACCTTCCTCTGTCCGGACGAAGTCGTACCACCTCATCCATGAGTTAGTATATACGAACACGTACACAGGAGGATTTATGACCCGCTATGTCATCGAAGGTGCCCAGGTGTTCGACGGCGAGCAGCCGATCGGCGTGCGCACCGTGGAAATCGAGGGAACACGGATCGTCGCCGTCGGCGCACCAACACCCGCCACGGCCGAGCGGATCGACGGCAACGGCGCCACCCTGCTGCCCGGCCTGATCGACGCGCACACCCACGCCGACGTCGAGACACTCGGCCACGCCCTCCGATTCGGCGTGACCACCGAGTTCGACCTGTTTTCCTTCCCGCACGCAATGCACCCGGTTCGTCGCGCCTCCGCCGAACGAACCGACATCGCGGACGTCCGTTCGTCCTCAGTGGGACTCACCGCACCCGGCGGGCACCCCACCCAGCTCCACGGCGGCCTGAACGATCCGGAGCTGCCGACGGTCACCCGGCCCGAAGACGCCGCACGTTTCGTCGACGAGCGGATCGCCGAAGGCGCCGACTACATCAAGGTGCTCATCGAGAGCGGCGAAACCCTCGGCAAGACCGTCCCCGTCATCGAGGAACGCATCGTCAAGGCGGCAGTGGCCGCCGCGCATGACCGCGACCGCATGGTGATCGCCCACGCTCTGACCCTCGATGCGACCTGGCAGGCGCTGGCCGCCGGGGTCGACGGATTCGCGCACCTGTTCATCGACGGCCCGGCCACACCCGAGCTGATCGAGGCGTTCCGCGCGGGAGGCACGTTCCTGACCCCGACACTGAACCTGCTGGCCTCACTCACCGGCCGGCACCTCGGCGCCGACCTGGCAGGCGACAGCCGGGTCACCAGTCGCCTGCCACAGCCCTGGACAGACAACCTCAGCCGCGAATTCAACACGCTCCCCGCCGGCAATTTCGACGACGCACTGGCCGCGGTCAAGGCCATGCACGAGGCGGGTGTACCGATCCTGGCCGGGTCGGACGCCAACCACCACTTCGGCGCCCTGGGCATGGCACACGGAGCGAGCCTTCACGGCGAACTACAGCTGCTCGTGCGGGCCGGGCTCACTCCGACCGAGGCGCTGCGGGCCGCCACCAGCGTGCCCGCGACCACATTCGGCCTGCACGACCGCGGCCGGATCGCCCCGGGCGCGCGCCGATCTCCTGCTGGTCGACGGCGATCCCACCAGCAGGATCAGCGACACCCTGTCGATCAGGGACGTGTGGCGCAGCGGTACCCGGGCAATTCAATGAGATCCCCGGAGCCCAGTCTGCTCACATCGGGAGGGCAGCGTCGGCGATCGACTGCAACGAGGTCCGCAATGCCCGGCGGCTCCGATCGGGCAAGCCGGCGAGCAGCTGGGTCATCACCTGCTCGACGATCGTGTCGCAGCGCCGAACGAGCTCCTCGCCCTCAGCAGTGAGCCGGTGCAGGATCGCCTTGCCGACGCCCGGCCGGCGTTCGAGCAACCCGCGCTGTTCCAGACGGGCCACCACCGCGCCCGCGGACTGATCGGACTGACCGATGAACAGGGCCAGCGCGTGGGTCGAGGAATCCGGCTCGGCCGCGACGGCGTACAGCATGCCCCACTGCGGCAACGTCACCCCGACCTCGGCGAGCGCAGTTTCGCAGGCCATCTGCTTGCGCAGCTGCGCTCGCCGCAGCTGCATCGCGATATCGACACCGCTGGGCACGTCCCGATCAGCCGACATCCTGACACGATATAACAACACGTATACGCGGGCCTGGAGGCGCTCAACCGATCACTCAGGCGGTGCGCGCCGGCCGCCCGCTTGCCGGATCGACCGTCCCAGCCAGGCGATCACCGACCTCAACCCTCAGCACGCCGCGGTCCTGGCCGACCACAAACCCCGCGATGCTCTACACCTACCAGGTCGGAACGACACGGCGACCAACATCTTCAACGCCGCCGACGACAACCCGAGCGACTGCGAAGCGCAGCGTCCTTCGCCGCGCTGCGCTGCGTCAGCACGTGGAGCGAACCCCTTGAACGTGTCTTCGACGCGGGGCTTCAGTCATGCCGGGTCCAGTGACACAACTCCCTGCCCCGGAAGCCACGAGAGGCAAACAGACGTCCCCGGTGATCGCGCGACGGTAAACGAGGAGTCCCCGGCAACGTCCTCTCCTGGCTCGCTGGGTCATGGATCGCCCGAAGGTAAGCACACCCCGGCCGGGGGCAGTGCGTCCCCGAAGCCCGACCCGATCCGCCCGGGTGAACCAGCCCCATCACCCCTCGAGCTCCGTCACCGGTCGAGGCGTCGGCTGGTTCACGCCGGGCGGATGAGCCGCGCCGGGGACGTCGCCTCACGGCGACCCCCGGCCGCCGCGTGCTCAGGCTGCGCCGCGTTCCACACCCCAACAAGCACCAGGGAGGCCACCATGGCCGGCGACACCATCCTCACCATCATCGGCAACCTCACCGCCGACCCCGAACTGCGGTTCACCGCCACCGGCACGCCGGTCGCGAACTTCACCGTCGCCTCCACCCCCCGCACCTTCAACCGCGCCACCAGCGAGTGGGAAGACGGCGAGACGCTGTTCATGCGCTGCACCATCTGGAAGCAGGCCGCCGAGAACATCGCCGAGTCCCTGACCCGCGGCGCCCGCGTCGTCCTCCACGGCCGCCTCAAGCAGCGCTCCTTCCAGACCAAGGAAGGCGAGAAGCGCACCGTCGTCGAGCTGGACGTCGACGAGATCGGCCCGTCGCTGCGCTACGCCACCGCCGCCGTCACCAAGAACCCGAAGGACTGGCCGTCGAAGGTCAACTCGGACCTGATCACCAGCACGCCCGCAGGCCCGGCCGACGACCCGTGGGGCCCGGCCGGCGATCAGGAACTGGTCGGCGCGGGCGCCGGGGCCGGCGACAAGCCGCCCTTCTGATCAAGCCCGGTGTCCGGCCGGCTTCCCCGCCGGCCGGGCACCACCCCACAGGCCGGGGCCAGCCGTGAGGCTGGCCCCGGCCTTTCTCATGCCATGCCCGTCGCGTCCCGGAGGTCACGATGCCCCCCACCCGCAACGCCAGCCGTCCCACCAGTTCGGCCGCCCCGTTCAAGGCATGCGCCGCGCGCGAACAGCGAAAGCCTTCCCCTGCCAGAAGATCACCCTTTGGGGTGGCCGAATCGCTTTACGCTCGAAGCATGAGCATTCGTTACGGCGTCACGATCCCCGGGCTCGTCCTCGCCGGAGGCACCGGCGTCTACCTCGGCATCCAGCCCGTCGGCTACATCGGACTGATCCTCACGCCCTTCACCGACCCCGCCGGGCTGCTCGCCCTGCCCGGCGCGCTGATCTTCGGTGCGCTCATCGGGTGCGTTGTCTCCTACCTCAGCCGCCGTCGCATCAAGCCCAAGCTCGAAGGCGCCAAGCGCTACCGGCTCGCCGCCCTCCTTGGTGCGATCACCTTGCCCGGCTATGTGTTTGCCTCGCACTTTCCCGGTGCTGACGGCGACGGACCCGGGAACCGCTGGGCTGTCGGCTTCGCGCTCTGCTGCGGCGTCACCGCGATGGTCGTCTACTACCAGCGGCGCAAGCGCCTCGCCCTCGCCCGGCACGCACGTCGGCTCGCCAACCAGCACACGGACCAGCAGCCCGCGACGCGCTGAACTCATGACAACGACAACGAGCGACGACACCTCACAGTGCCATCGCCCGTCGCACCTTCACAGTGTGCTGCTCACTCGATCGTCGTCCTCCGGTCGGCCTCACGGCCCATCGTGTCCGCGAGCCCCTCGTCCGGCGCCTGCGACTCGTCATCCACAGCCGCGACCGCCTCGGCCGCAGCCTTCACGGCCACGCCTTCGACGCGTCGCGCAGGACTGGGGACATCCGCCGCCTGCCGCGACAACGCCGCTACCATCTTCGCCGGAATCCCGAGCAACGCCGCCGTCTCCGCCGCGCCCACATCAGCCGCGCGGATCTGCGCCACCGACGTCGCCATCACTCCACGCCAGTCGGCGATCTCCATCTCCGCATCTGCGCGCACCTGCTCGACCAGCCGCTCGAAGTCCGCGACCTTCACTGCCCGCTGCCGGTCCAACTCCGCCAGCTTCCGCTCCAGCTGCCCCGCCAGCGCGGCCACACGGTCCTCCCGACGGCACTCCACGCCCTCGATCGCCGTCGCCGCCTCCGCGAACGGCCCGAGCGCCGCGTCCACGCGGCGCTCGTTCTCCCGCTCACGCTCCAGCTGCTCGACGCGGCGCTGCCGCGCCGCCTCCAGCTTCTCCAGCGCCGCCGTCGACCGACGCCGCCGACGCGAACCGGTCGCCTTCTTCTCAACCATGCCGAAACTCCCCGCTGGGAGGGCTGCGGTTACCCCGCCGAGCCTACCCGCGACACCATCCCCAACGCCGCATCAACCACACGGGTCTACCCACCACGAACCGATACCGTGCGACACCGCCAAATAGCGTTCGATGCGCGACGGCATGGGCGAGCAGACCGACGACCTGACGAAGGGACCCGCCGACTGTGACACCGGAACCTCACCGCACCCATCCCTGCTCGCAATGTCCCTGGCGGCAAGACGCCGACCTCACCACCTTCAGCGACGCCGACATGACCAAACTCGCCAACGCGAACGGCTCCGCCGGCCGCGAGGCCCCCACCGACGCTCCCGCGATGTCCTGCCACCTCGACCAACCTGATACCGCGCACCCGATGCGGCTGTGCGCCGGCTGGCTGGCCGTCATCGGCCGCCACCACCTCGGCATCCGGATGGCCCTGATGATCGACAAGCTCCCACCCGCCGCCGTCGACACCAACGACGACTGGCCTCCCCTGTACTCCAGCCTCGACGACCTCCGCGCCGAGCGCACCCGCCAGCAACTGATCGCACAGCTGCCGACCCCCGCACTCTCCCCCCGCGGACCCGCCCAGGGTCGCTAAGCCGCGCACCACCCACCGTCAACCTGTATCCGGTCACCCGCGAGGAAGCATCGAACCGTGCCAGACCCCACCGACGAGACACCCACGCCCACCGGCGCCGAGATCGTCGCCGTCAACCCCGGCGCGGACGGGCGGGGAGTCATCACCTACATGGCCCCGGCTCCGCCTACCAGGAAACACCGTGCACACGCTGCCCCTGGCTGCGCAACTCCCCACCGGAGCATTCCCGCCCGAAGTGTTCCAGCACTCCGCGCACACCACCTACGACCTCGCCACCCACAAGTTCGGCTGCCACACCAGCCCCCGCGACGAGCCCAAGACCTGCGCCGGGTTCTTCCTGCGTGACTCCGCCCACAACCTCACCCTCCGCGTGTACGGACCCGACGTGCCCACCGACCGGCCGCTCTGCGACAGCTACCGCGAGATGGCCATCGCCAACGGTGACGCCCCCGACGACCCCACCCTCACCCCCTGCCGTGACAGCCGCTCCGACCTCGGCTCCAGCGACACCACCCCCTTCAAGGACGCAACGACGTCGACAGACACTGTCATCACTCGCGCAGCCCAGCTCATCCGCGAGTTCATCGTCGCAAACGCCGGCATGGACCTCGGCGAGCCGATGACCAGCCAAGCCGAACTACCCGCCGGCCACTTGGCCGCCACCGGCCAGTTCGACGCACCCGCTCACGAGCTCTACAGCGGCAGCGACTCCGCCATCAGCATCATCCGGGCGTTCATCGTCGACGCCGTCGGCGTCGACAACGGCGACGAGACGACCGCCCAAGCCGAAGAGCTGCACCACCAATTGGCCGCAGTCGGCGTCCTGGCCGGCGGGGCGCACGAGCCCATCAACATCTCGTCGCCGCGCTGAAGCACGGCATACCGGACCTGCGCAGCCTCTGGACCGAGTGGTCCGGATAGGCGCGGCGCCGCCGCAGTAGCCCCGAAGGGCCACGCCACCGAGGCGGCGAGCGGCAAAACTCGCGGCGGTCCGCTAACACTTCGCCTCAGGGACACGTAGACCCACGGAGTGCTACGGGCAGCATATCTGCAGGTCAGCAGCGACCATCTGCGGGGCGGAGCCATCGGTTCAGCTGATCGAGCGCTCAGCTCTCAGGACACGCCGACCGTGGGCACCGTCAGATGTTCACGTTGCGTCCGTGAGTGGCGGGTGGCCCCGAAATTGTATCGGTCGCTCCCCCAAATACAAGGGCACCCCAAACTATTTTTGACCGAAAAGCGTGGCCAAAAATAGTTCGAGGCCCCACCCTTGCATTTGGGGCCCCTACTCCCTTGGGCAGACATTAAGGGCAGGCCGGGGGCCTGCCCTGGTTGCTTCGGGGCCACCCACCACCCACTCAGCATGCGGTCACCCTTCACTGCACCGACCAGCGAGACTATGCACTCCCGGCGGGTCAGCGGCTCGACGAGCAGCACAACGGAGCCAGACAAGAAATCAGGTCTCCCTGAATTTCCAAGCCTCTGAAATTGCCCGAAATTGCTCACATTAAACGTCGCTTCAAGTGGAATAACGCGAGGTCGCACGATAATATAGAAATGCAAGGTGATCGGGACGGCAAACCCGAGAACCCGAACTCAATCAACACGTAAGGACCAATGACCATGGTGTCGACCATTCACCGCAAGCACCGCCAGAGCATCGACCGCATCGTGCAGGCACTGCAGGCGGAGCCGCCGCGTATCCGGCCCGCGCTGCAGGAGCTGAAGCGGGTGTTCACCTACAGCGGAGAGAACCCGCCCGCCATCCTCGCCGCCTGCGCCACACTGCTCAACACCGACGCCGCGACCAGCGGTGACATCCTCGCCGCCGTGCGCATCGCCCACCGCGAGTGGGACAGCTACGGCGAGCAGGAGCGCGAGCTGTTCCACCGGTGCGTCTACACCAGCCAGACCCGCCGGAACGTCGCCGTGACCGATATCAACGACGTCACGGCCATGCTGCGCGAGGCGCCCCCGCGCATCACGGCCGCGCTCGACGGGATGCGGTGGCTCAACGCCGCGACCAACGACGAGCACAAGGCGACGTTCATCGTGTGCGCGACGTTGCTCAAGAACCCGAGCGTCGACCACCCCGTCATCGTGGACGCCATCCAGACCGCTCACGACCTGTGGCCGACGCTCACCCCGAACATGCGCACCCTGGTCACCGCATGCGTGCACGCCAGCAAGGCCCGCGCCGAACACGCCCGCGCCAGCGCCGCCGCGCGACAGCAGGCCATAGACGCCGGGACGCAGGGCGTCACGGCCGAAATCCAGGAGCCGCACCGGTGCGGCAGCTGTGACGGCAACCTCGCCGACACACCCGACCTCCCGTACTGCTCCGATGCCTGCCGCCGCGAAGCCGAATCCGCGCACCTCCCCCGGCCCGACGAGGACGCCGCCACCGACGCACCGGCCGAGCCGACGACCACAGCCCAGACCGCGACCACAGCGACGCCCCAAGCCATGCACAAGGACAGGAAAACGACGCGGAAGACCGCGCACGAGCCCATCGAGCAGAAAGCCACCCGCCGCTACCTCCCCGGTGAGGTCGAAGCCAAGTACGACGAGCAGTGGCGCCAGATCCAGCAGGCGATCCCGTCCGCCGGAGTCGTGCGCAAAAACGAAAGCGGCGTCGACGCCTACGAGCAGGAACGGCAGCGCCACCGCGACACCGACACCAGCCGGGAACTGGACACCGACCTCACCGGCCACCTGGTCAGCGAAGACGACTACAACCGCCTTGCCTTGCGCCCTGTCGCTCCCGGCGGACTCTGCGCCGCATGCAACCTCGAACGCGCCGCCATCGAACAGCGCGCCCAGAGCACGGACGACCGGTGCGAGATGTGCCGGGACCGCGACATGCCGCCGCTGTTCACGTTCGCGCCGACGCGCGAACTCGCCGCCGTCGCCTAACCACCCACTCGCCAGCGGGGGCACCCGACCGGGTGCCCCCGCCCAACACGAGTACTCGCGCCGCATGCACCAATCGACCACAGCCCAGGAGAAAAATCATGCCCGACAACACCGACTGGATCGCCCAACACGCCGCACGCCGCACCGCAGCGCAGATTTCGACCGATCAGCCGCGCGCCGTCGCCGCGTACCTCCGTACGCTGCTCAGCCGGTGCACCGAGTACGCGACCACACCGACCGGCGGGCCGATGACCGAGGTCGTTCCCGTCGAGCAGATCCGTCACGCACTGCTGTACCTCACCAGCCTGTAGCAGCCCTCGCGCCGACACAGCGGTCGCCAGTCACCCGACCGGCGGCCGCTGTGTCATGTCCGCGCGCGGGTGGACCGCGCCGGCGCCGACAGACGGCGCCGGGGGCGCCTTAGTGCAGGCGCCGGCGCTCGTTGGCAAATTTCGTCGCCCCCACCTCACCTCACCGCCTACCTCACCCCGCCCTCCACCTCACCCCAGCCCGCCACCGCACCACCCCCGCACCTCCCTGCCGCCCCTCACCCCGCCGACCACGCCACCGCCACCACCTCACCCCAGGCCTGCCCCTACCCCGCACACAGCACGTCTTGCAGACGTTCTGAACCGGGTGGGCTCCGCCGAATTTTCGGCGTAGTCTGGTGTGGACATGATGGGCTTGCGCAAGCTGAGCCCTGGTGGTCACGAGTACCTCACGAACACGGTGGCGTGCGCTGATCGCAACCGTGAGCTCGAGCCCGGCGAGCTGTTAAGTGACTACTACCTCTCCCGTGGTTACCCGGCAGGCCAATGGTTCGGCGCCGGAGCAGAGCACTTCGGACTCTCCGGCGCAGTCACCCCTGCCCAGATGAACGCCCTCTTCGGCGAAGGCCGCAACCCGCACGCCGACGCCATCGAGGCCGAGATGATCGCCGACGGCGCCACCGCCGAAGAAGCCCTGAAGGCCACCCGGCTGGGCCGCCGGTTCCCGCAGTACTCCGAGCTGGATCACCTGCGCTCCCAGGTGTCGCAGGCATACAAGGACCACAACCGGTTGCACGGCCGCCCGATCGGCGCCCCGATCTCCGCGCAGAAGCGCGCGGAACTGCGCCGCGGAGTGCAACTACAGGCCTATCGCAAAGCCCACGACGGCCACGGCCTGGTCGACGACGCTGAGCTGAAGACGTGGCTCGCCGAGCAGAAACGCAACCTGAAGAGCGCGGTGTCGGGGTTCGAAATGGTGTTCGCGCCCGACAAGTCCGTGTCGATCGCGTGGTCCATGGCCCAGCCGGCGGAACGAGAGCTGATCGCCGGCATGGTCCGCCAAGCCGCCCGTGACACCCTGTCCTATGTAGAGCGGAACGCCGCGTTCACCCGCCGCGGGAACATGGGCGAGGCTCAGGTCGACGTCGACGGGATCACCGCGGCACTGTTCGAACACTGGGACTCGCGCGCCTCGGACCCACATCTGCACATCCACGCTCTGATCTCGTCGAAGGTCAGGCGCAACGACGACGGCGAATGGACCGCGATCGACGGCCGCACCATCTTCGCCGCGACCGTCACCGCGTCGGAGTTCTTCGACAACCGACTACGCGATCTGTTCCGCGAGCAGGGCGCGTCGTGGGTGCAGCGCGGCGCGGAGGGCGTGGACATGAAACGCCCGGTCTGGCAACTGGAAGGCGTGCCGGTCGAGCTGGTGAAGCTGTTCTCCCAACGCCACCGCCAATTCGAGGCTGCCCGGGCCAAACGCATCGTCGAGTTCAAGGCCCAGCACGGCAACGAGCCGACACCAAAGGACATCTTCGCCATCGACCGCGCCGCCCAGTACGACAACCGCCCTGGCAAACAGCCGCCGAAGACACTGCCGGAGCACCTGCGCGCGTGGCGCGAACACGCGCTCAGCATCGTGCCCGCGAGTGTTCTGGACACGCTAAGCCGGAAGGTGTTCCTCACCGGAGGACGCGAGCCGGACGCGTTCGACATCGCGAAGCTCGCCGAGGTGACGCGGGAGGTGGTGTCGGACAACTACGCACACTTCTCCTGGTGGAACCTCGCCGCCGAGGCTCACCGCCAGTCCGCACACCTGCGGATGCCGGTGGACAAGCGGGGACAGCTGATCGTCGACGTCGTCGACACGATCCTCGCTCAACCCGACACCCTCGCCCTGGTAAGCCCGGTCGCCGTCTCCGAGCCCTCCTCGTTGCGCCGGCGCGACGGCGAGTCGGTGTTCGTCGAGCACAACTCGACCCGCTACACCACCACCGCCACCCTCGCCGCCGAAGGCGACCTGGTCGCATGGGCGCGCCGCGGCGGCGGCCACCGTCTACGAGAAGACACCGTCAACCAGGCCCTCGCCGGCCAAGGCTTGAACGCCGGGCAGACGGAGATGGTGCGCCAGTTCGCCCGCTCCGGCAGACGTTTACAGCTCGCTCTGGCACCCGCTGGGGCGGGGAAGACCTCGGCGATGAAGGTCCTGGCGACCGCGTGGCGGCGTACCGGGCATCGCGTCTACGCCTTCGGCCCGTCCGCTCGGGCGGCCCAAGAGCTCGGCTCCTCGATCGGCGCGAAGCCGCACACGCTGCACCAGCTGACCACCGCACTGTGGTTCGGGTTCGCTCGCGTCGCGTTCCCGATGGAGGCCGGCGACCTGGTGATCGTCGACGAGGCCGCGATGGCCGGCACGCACACGCTGCACAAGGTCGTGAAGTACGCGTTGAAGAAGGGTGCGGACGTGCGGCTGATCGGGGATGACGCGCAGCTGGCCGCGATCGAGGCCGGGGGCGCGATCCGGTTGATCGCCCACGATGTCGGTGCTGTGCGGTTCCGGGAGATCGTGCGGTTCCGCGGCGAAGACCGCAAGGAGCAAGCCGAGGCGTCGTTGCAGATCCGGGCCTGGAATCCGAAGGGGCTCGAGTACTACGTCGAGAGCGGCCGGGTCTCCGACGGGTCGCTGGAGACGATGCGCGACGCCGCGCGCACACGCTGGCAGGCCGATCTCGAGGCCGGGGTCGAGTCGCTGCTGATCGTGCCGACCAACGAGGACACCGTCGCGCTGAACATCGACGCTCGCGAACGGCGTCTCAGCCACGGTGCGGTCGACCGCGGGCGCGAGGTGGATCTGCACGACGCGACCACCGCGAGCGTCGGGGACTGGGTCGTCACCCGGCACAACCAACGTCTGCTGTCGTTGTTCGGTGGGAAGGACTTCGTCAAGAACGGTGACGTGTGGACCGTCACCGCTGTCCACGCCAGCGGCAAGATGACTGTCCAGCACCGGGTGCACAAGGCCGCGATCACCCTGCCGGCCGGGTACGTGCAGGCGCACGTCGAGCTCGCCTACGCCGCGACCATCAACCGGGTGCAGGGCATGACCAGCACGGGCAACGCCCACCTGCTGGTGCCGCCGACGATGACCCGAGAGCAGTTCTACCCGGGCATCACCCGCGCGATGCTGCGCAACTTCGTCTACGTCATCACCCACCATCACGTCATTGACCAGCACCAGGAAACCCCCGAGCCGGTGTCGGCTCGGTCGGTGCTCACCGGGGTGCTGAATCATTCCGGCGCCGAGGTCTCGGCGACCGAGACGTTGCGGGAGGCTCAGGACGAGGCGGTGTCGATGGGCACGCTGGTGCTGCGTTACAACTACACCGCCACCTACCGCGACGAGGACCGCTACCGCGCCATCCTCACCCGCCATGCACCCTCCACTGTCGATCTCGAAAGCGAGCCGGCGCTGATTCAGACGCTGCGCAACGCCCACGACCTCGGCTGGGAACCCGACCCGCTCGTCGCCGCCGTCCTGCGCTGGCGCCAATCCCTGGACGACGCCGACAACCCCGGCGCGGCCCTGCACGCTCGGATCACCAAGCACCTTGAACGACGCAGGCCGCCCTCGCCGACCGCACCGCCCCAACCGGCCGATGTGACCCGCTGGCGGTACATCGTCGATGCGATCGCCCCGCACGCGGCCGTCGAAGACCCGGAATGGGACAAGATCTGGCACCGAGCCGCCGGCGGGCTGGCGGTCGGGTTTGACGTTGACGCGGCGTTGACCGTTGTGGCTCATCAGCTCGCCGCGCGTCCGGTCGTGCCGGATCCGATGCCGGATGACCGGTACGCCGACGCGGCCTTGGCCGCCGAGCTGCAGCGCCGGAGTGAGCGCGGTGAAGCCCACGTTCGCGCAGTGCCGTGGCTGGCTCGTCCCGACTTCGCGCACGTGCGTCATCACCCGGGGCATGCCCAGTACCTGCACGAGATGAACTTGGCGATCGGTGATCGCGTCGAGGAGCTCCGTGCCGCGGTGATCCGGGACCAACCGGAGTGGGCGGCAGGACTGGGGCCGCGGCCGGATAACCCGATCGCCGCCGAGGACTGGGATGACCTGGTCGGCCTGGTCGCCGCCTACCGCGAGACCTTCCGCGTCACCGGTGAAGCCCCGCTGGGCGGCAAGCCCGACAGCCACGGCGCGAAGGCACGCGCCTGGCGCACACTGAGCGAGCGCTGGCACGCCTTCGGCCAAGCGCCCACGCCCGCCACCTCCGCACCTGCCAAGTCAGGCCCGACGGCACAGGCCGCGGCGCTGGACGACGTGTTCACCGAGTTCGAGCACGCCGACGAGCGCGTTGTCCTCGAGCCCCTGAATGTTCTCCTCCGCCGCTACGAACTGCTGGCCCGCAACGGCGATGAGGACCGCTACCTCGACGTCCTCGCCCGCTACGTCCCCGACGCGGTCAACGCCGGTGCCGAGCCCGCCGCGCTGGCGGCACTCGCTCGTGCCCAGGACCGCAGCTGGCAGGCCGACCGACTCGTCCGTGACCTGGTCGACGACCGTGGATTCAGCTGGGCCCAGGATCCGGCCGCGGTGCTCGCCAAGCGGGTCAACGAGCACGTCGGAACTCACGATGCGCCGGCTCGGATCGCGCCCGCGACCGACGAGCAGATCAGTCGCTGGCAGCAGATCGTCACCACGCACCTGCCCGACGCCCCGGTGACCGACGAGCGGTGGGGCATCGTGTGGCGCCACGCCGCCGGCGGCACCACCGCCGGGCTCGACCCCGACACCGCGCTCGCCGACGCGGCCCGCCAGGTCGCCGCGACGACCGATGCCCATCGCACCGACCCCCGAAGGACCGGCGTCGCGCTCGTCAGCGCCCTCGTCCGCCAGCACGACGCCGGAGAAGGGCACCACTCCGCCTTACCCTGGCAGGCCCAACCCGATCTTGCGCACGCCGCGAACTATCACAGTTCGCTGGAACGGCTGGCCACGATGAACGCGGAGATCACCGCGAGAACCGACCAGCTGCGGGACGAGGCTGTGCGGGAACAACCGGGATGGCTCGCGCGCCTTGGTGACCGCCCCGACGATGCCGCGCTCGCGCGGCAGTGGGACCAGGTCGTCGGGCTGGCCGCGGCGTATCGTGAAACGTACGGAATCACCACCGCCGATGCTGCCTCCCCGCTCGGCAACCAACCCGCCAGCAACGACCTTCAGGCCGACGCCTGGCGTGACATCACCCGGCAATGGAGGCATTTGATGACCGCACCCGACCCCGAAGACGCTGCATCGGACCTGATGCTGACCCGCGAATCACTGCGCGACGCGGCCGACGCCTACGTCGCGCGGTTCGACGCCGAAGTCGCCACCGAGAAGGAACAGGAAGAGGACACCGAAGCGGAGACGACGGCGGCCGCGCGGCGAACCGAACTGGAGGACGAACTGGTCGACGGCCAGGACCACGGTTACGGCGAAAGCGCCCACCGCGGGCTCAGCTACTGAGCCACCCACCGACGACCTCCGGCGAGGACGGCCACGGATCGATCACGTCGCCGTCCTCGCCGGACATCGGAATTGTCCCGAGATTCCTCTCCGGGCATTGTTCGCTGTTGTCGGCGGGCGGGCTTCTACTTCTTCGCGGCCGCGAAGTTCTTGCGCGAAGCACGCTTCCGCGCCGAGGGCGCGGGTTCCTCGACGACGATCGGCTAGCCCTTGTTCGCCTCGAACGCCTCGATGACCTCACTCGACAGACGACCGCGCTCGGACACTACATAGCCGTTGTTGGTTGCCCACTCACGGATTTGGCGTGACCGTTCGCGATCCTCCGCCGCAGCACCGGGCTTCTTCGCACGGGTGGACTCACCGGCTGCGAGCCGTACCTTGCGCCCGCCGACGCGTCGCCCGACGGTGACGTAGCGGGTGAGTTCGTCGCGTAACGCCGCCGCGTTGGCGTCGGAGAGGTCGATCTCGTAGCTCACACCGTCGAGGCTGAACGGCACCGTCTGGTTGGCCACGTCGCCGTCGATGTCGTCGACCATTTCCACGAGAACTTTTTGCGCCATATCGGGGGCCTCCAGTAGTTTCACCCGCGAACGGGATACGCCGGGTCTGGTCACTATAACTCAACACCGTTACCTGACGCGTCTGCCAACGCAATTGTCGGGAACTCCGGCTGTTTCGAGGACCTTGCGGCGCCAGCGAAGCGCGAACCTCACGCAGTTGTT
Organism: Amycolatopsis sp. NBC_00355; assembly: GCF_036104975.1. Classification (GTDB taxonomy): domain Bacteria; phylum Actinomycetota; class Actinomycetes; order Mycobacteriales; family Pseudonocardiaceae; genus Amycolatopsis. The sequence goes on from NZ_CP107982.1 coordinate 3,210,639, forward strand.
GCATCGGCGGTGCCCGCGGCATTCACGCAGCGGCGGCTGCCAACGCGCAGCGAAAGACCATGCCAGAGAGTCACTGCTGGCGACGACGGCGCCATAGCGGGCCAGGCCCAGCGTTTTCGCGCCAAAGGCATGCAATCGATAGCCACGTTGCGCCAGCGAACGCAGGACCGACTCGACTTCCGCGGTGTGCTGACGTCGGCAGATGCTGCCCACCCCACCAGTGGAGCCGTGGTGAGGTCGACACCACGGCACTCGTAGAGGTCGGCGCAGCGGTGATAGTCCGCAATGGACTGACCTTGCAAAACCGGGATGAAGGGCAGGTTCGCGTCGATGGACCGCAACTCCAGATAGTTGCTGACCGTCAGGTCCTGGTGCCGTGCGACATCCAGTCCCGTGCGCGCCAGGATCGCGTCCTCGCACATGTGGTCCTGCGGCGCTGCCCAGAGCAGGCGGCCGATCTCGTCGCGGTAGCGGCGAATCCGGGCCGCGTACTCGCGTGGAGTGGGGCCGCACGCCCAGGTGCCGCACTGGGAAAGTTGGCTGAAGCCACCCGAATCGCAGGCCCAGTCACACGTCGCGACCGGTAGCGTCTTGTACCGGCGCAGGGTTCGGTCGGACACGAATAGCGGCACGTCCAGCTGCGCAAGCCAGTGCGGCCGGTGCGTCCCGAGCAGGAATTTCATGGCCGACGGCGTGCGGCGGCGGTGAGGACCGTTCCGGCGAGAACGCCGTAGAGCTTGCCCAGCAGATGGCCCGGTGTCAGTGCGAGGGAGGCGAACGCGATCGCGGAGAACAGCAGCGAGTCGATGACGAGGCCGACCATCCCGCTGCAGAGCACGGCAACGGCGGTGCAGTGGCGCCGGAGGACGACGGTGTATACGACGGCATCGAGCGTCTCGCTGGCAGCGAAGGACACCGCGGACGCGGTCGCGATGGCCGGGCTGGCAACCAGGTAGGACAGCACCGTGGCCGCTACGACAGCCAGCAGCGACACCTGGAATCCGGCGAAGCGTTGCACCCAGTCCCGCACGACGAGCACCGGTCCCGCGACGTACACCGCGGCTGCGGCACGTAGCCCGAATCCGACGCCGACGGCGCCGACGTGTTCGGCCAGCCAGTTCGCGCCGACGACGCACGCGATGTACAGCGCGACCATTGACACGCGGACCGGCCGAGTACCCAATTCCCCCGCCGGCGCCCGGCGACCCGCGTGCACGATCATGGCTGGCTCGGCACGATCTGCGGGCTGGCGCCGCCGGTCTCGCTAGCTTCCCGCGCCTCACGTTGGCGGTGATCGAGGGTGAAGCGGTCGGGACGACCCGGCGCGCCGGCGGTCTTGTGCCCGTCGGATCGGCAGCGTTGATGGACCCATTCGGTGGCCATGCGCTCGGCGAAGCCGGGGCGCCAGTGGTCGTGCCAGTACTGCGCATCGCGCGCGGTGGCCTTCTTGCCCAGGTGAGCCTCGCGCCAGGTGTAGGTGAGGGTGGCGATCTCGGCGACCAGTCCGGGGTGATCCAGCCAGCAGTCGGGAATGGCGAGGGCGCGGGTGCCGGGATTTCCGACGTAGGTGTCGTTGTAGTACTGCACGAAGTGAGCGAGCGTGAACAGCGGCTTTTCCCCGCGATGTCTCCTGTCCTCAGCGGCCTCCGGAGGTAAAAACGTCAGCCACCGCGCCAGCCGCGGATCGCTCTCCGGCTCGTCGGTCAGTTCAGCGAGCTTCTCCGACAGCTGCTCGATCTGCCGCCGCAGGACTTTGGCCACCGTCTCCAACCCGGCGACCACCTCGTTGAGCTCCTCCAGCGACCGCGGCTCCAATCCGTCCTGATCGGCCGTACGCCGCCCGTCGTCGTCGGCAGCGCCGTTCGGGCGCGCGGCGATATCGTCGCCGCTCACCGCAGATCACCAGCGCTAGGCAGCATCAGCGGGTTGCCGTCGGGAGTGATCGCCGCCCGGCCGGAGCGGATCGCGGCGACGTCGGCCTGCAGCTGGGGCCAGTCCGGTCGTTGTTCGACGTCGACGGTCCGGCCGAGGATCGGGCGCAGGTTGCCGTGCAGGATCAGGACCCGGCCGCGGTCGAGCGTGCGGATGTCGCCGGCGCGCAGGGTCGGGACGGTTTCCTCGCCGCTGGCGCCGCGTCCGGCGCTGAACAGCCCGTCGCTGTGATGCTGATGGGTTCGGCGGCGGTGCTGCCCGGACAGCGTGGACAGCCATTCGAGGGTCTTGTCGTCCTTCAGCCCGGGGAACGCGGTCAGGGTGAGGGTGTTGTCGATCAACTGCAGCCGGCCCGGCTCGCCGTAGAGCTCGTCCAACTGGGAGCGCGATTGCGCGGACCAGTGGATCAGCACCCCGCGGCCGGCCGAGTCGGCGATGATCGCCGGCAGCCGCGGCACCGGCGTCCCCGCGAACAGCTCATCCAGGATCGCGGTGGCCGGTGGTTCCAGGCGGCGGCGTTCGCGGCGTAGCGCGGTGTCCTGGGCGGTGGTGAGGATCTGCTCCACCAGCGCGGTGAGCGCCGGCCGGGCCTGCGGAGCTTGGTGCTCCCCGGCGACGATGAAGAGGCTGCCGTGGAGCCGCAAGAACTCGTCGATGTTGAGTTCCTCAGCCGGACTCGGGGTGGCGAAGTAGCGGATGGCCGGGTTCATGAACGGCTCGATCGCGCGGCGGACCGACATCCAGACCGCATCGGAGGTCTCGGCGACCATCCCGATCTCCGACTCCAGGTTCTGCGCCAGCTGCGGATACTGCTTCTCCAGCAGCTCGACCGGTTCCCGGTCGGCGGGTTTAGCGATCGACCACCGCACGAGGTGATCGACGGTCCGGTGGTGGTTCGCGGCGGCGAGCAGATACGCCTGCATGACGATCGTCGCCCGGCCGCGGAATACCGCGTCGTTGCCGCCGACGTTCTCCAAGCCGAGCGAGGACGCCTCGATCAGCGTTTCCGCGCGGCGGAGCGCGACGGCGGGGTCGGCGCAGCCGGTGACCGGGGACCAGCGGGCGTGCGCCGGCCAGGACAGCGTGCCGGTGGCGTCGATGACCAGCACCGGCCCGGCTCCCGGACGGCGGGCGCGGGCCAACAGACCCCACTCGGCGAGGTCATTCTTGGTCGTCGAGGCGACCAGCGCGCCGGGAGCGGCAAGGACCTTGTGCACCAGGTCGGTGCGGCTCTTGCCCGAACGGGTCGGGGCGATCGTCCCGGTCGGCGTCTCCAACGACGTCACCAACTGCTGGCGGCGCGGACCTTGGTGCAGCGGGACCGCGATCTGCTCGACCGGTGCCTCGCGGCGTTGCTCGTCGGTGAAGTCCCCCCGGGTCCAGACAGCGGTCTTGCGCGCCGCCGCGACCGACAACGTCTTGGCCATGTCCCGGCGGGTGGCGTGCCCGGCATCAGACGGCCCGACCCGCCGCCACACGGGTACCGCGGCGCCGACCGTCAGGCCGGCGGTCAGCATCGCGATCGTGGTGAACCAGATGTAGAACGCGACCTGGTGATCGCTGACCGCGCCCGACCACGGGACCGGCAGCACCGGCCCGGGATCGGCAGCGTGGAACGCGGCCGTGAGCGCGAAACCCGGCCACGTCGTGATCGGCGGCCACGCCCAGGTGCCGGCGGAGAACCCGGTGACCAGGACAGCAGCGGTGACGAGGATCGCGCCGAGGACGCACAGGGCGGCGAGGGCGGCGACAGCGAGGCCCATCAGGGCGACGTCGCGGTCCAGATTGAGTGTGTCGGTGCGTGTGCGCGGCATCGGCCGCTCCTCCCGGACAGCGGAAGAGCAACGCCACGTTGGTCATCAGAGTGGGCTCCCTTCCGGTGGTGGGGAGGGCGAACTGGGGTCGGCGATCCTGCGGATCGCGACGATCTTCGAGGTCCAGGCCGAGAGGGGTTCGAGGATGACGCCGGTGTCGGTGTCGTAGGCGTCGACGATCAGGCCGTGTCCGGCGTACATCCCGACGTGCCGCGGCACCCGTACGGTGCCCAGCGAGCCGGGGATGAACAACAGATCCCCAGGCTGCACCTGCTGGATCGAGGAGACGGCGTGCCCGGCGTGGACCTGGCTGACCGTCCCGGACGGGATACCGACACCGGCGGCCGCCCAGGAGGCGAGCATCAGCCCGGAGCAGTCGTAGGCGTTCGGGCCTTTCGCACCCCACACATAGGGTTTCCCGACCTGGCCCAGGGCGAAGCCGACCGCAGCACGCTGGCGGACATCGGTCGGCAGCGTGAACCCCGATGGCAGCTTCTTCGGGTCGACCTGGCCTGGGTCGCGGAGGACGTCGGATCCGCCTTGGTCCGGGCACAGCGTCTTCGCCTGCACGGCCTCCGTGCCGCCGCCGGGTGGCGAGGGTGGGGTGGGGTTGTCGGGCCCGGCCCAGAAGCGATCCACGATCGCAGCAGCAGCGGACTCACGCGGGGCGTAGCGATCCGGGAAGCCGCTGCGCTGCACCGCCTGCTCCGCCCGTCCCGGGGCCATGGTGTCCCAGCCGGGCAGCGCGACGAGGACGTCGAGGAACTTGCCGGTGGCGTAGACGGGGTCGAGGATCTGCGCGCGGGTGCCCCAGCCCTGGCTCGGGCGTTGCTGGAACACCCCGACAGAGTCACGGTCGCCGTAGTCGAGGTTGCGCAGCCCGGACTCCACCATCGCGGTGGCGATCGCGAGAACTGCGGCCCGCCGAGGTAGCCGGCGCTGCTGGACGACGTCGACGATGGTGCGGGCGATGTCCATCTCGCCGGCGCCCAGCTGCTGCCGGTCCACCACGACCGACCCGCCACCCGGGCCGCCCTGCTCGCACCCGCTGAGTTGCACGACCGTCGCGGTCGCTGTCGGCACAACGATGAGGGCCAGGGCGAGAATTGGCAGCATCACCAGCCCGGCCGGTGCAGCGGCCACGCCAGCGAGCATCCCGTTGGGCCTCACAATGACGTCGCCATCATGTCGTTGCCCGGTAACGGATTCGGCTTCCGCACGAGCTGAGCGTTGGTATCGAAAATCTGCCGCTCAATCCGGCTGAGCACCGTCTGTACCTTGAGCCCGGTCCGGTTCTCGATCTTCCACAGCGCACGCCCTTGCCGGTCGTTGGCCCAGCCGGTCGTGGCTTCCTGTTCCTTGTCCGACAGCGCAAGAACGTCGGCCAGTTCGCTCGCCACTCGCGTTGACTGTCCAAGAAGGACTCGGATTGAACACAGGGCGAGCAGGTCGCGGGCGATGGCGACTTCCTGAGAGCCGGTGGCGCCTACGGAGAGGAAGTCGCCGGGTTTGTGGCTGACCAGCACCTGGATCTTGCGTTCCGCGCGCGACAGCCGCAGTTCGCTGTCCACCGCCTGGACCGCGCGCAGACCGAGGCGGAGTTGCCGCCAGATCTCGTCCCGGACGACGATCCGCAGCTCCCCGTCCTCCTGCAGATCCGTCGCCAGCGACGACCACGAGCCCAGGCAGGTCAGTGCGACGGCGACGGCCTGGTCGCCGCGAGTGCGCAGCCGCGAGAGATCCAGGCTCTGGATCGGGGCGTCCCAGTCGACGGTGAAGTTCGTGGCTGCGTCGAACAGTCCCGCCAGCGGGCCGCTGATCAGGTTGGCCAGCGCGTCGGTGATGGAGCGGAGGTGGTCGAGGAATTGGCGGCGGCCGGCGAAGCGCAGGCTCGACCAGAGCTGTTCGTCCGGCTCGGACAGCATGCGGTGGACGTCGGGGATGGTGATCGGTGCCAGGCGGGTGTAGCCGTCGCTGACGCCGAGCAGCTGCCTCAGCACCGCGGACAGCGCGGCCTCGTCGGTGACCGTGGGCTGGTAGCCCTGGGCTTCGGCGAGCGCGACCAGCAGCTGCACCCACCGGCCGAGAACCCCGTCGAGCTCGTCGCATTGCCGCTCGGTCGACCACGCATCCCAGCGAGCGGCGAGCGGGCCGAGGTCGAGGGCGTTGAGGCGGGCTGTGCTGCCGCGGCCGAGCATGATCGGCGTGACACCCAATGCGTCCAGCAGCGGGGTGTATTCGCCTTTGACATCGCCGGAGATCAGGGTGCGGACGCCGGTGAGCATCATCCGCAGCAGGAACGCCACCACCGTGGAGGACTTGCCCCTGCCGGGCTCGCCGAACAGGACCATGTTCGGGTTGGTGCAGATCGAGCGGAGGACGAACTCCACCGGATGCAGGTAGAACGCGCCGCCGGAGTGGACGTCGTAGCCCATCCGTGCCCCGACCGCCGGCAGCGGACTCGCCGCCAGCAATGGGAACAACCCGCCGATCTCGTGCGTGCCGGCCTGGTACACCTGCAGGGGCGCCGCGACCGGCGACCACCCATATCCGGGCCGGGCGAACCCGCGCCGAGGCGCCGCCCGCTGGTTCAGGCGAGCGCTGCGGCCGTCCGGACGCTGACGTCCGGGCGGGCGTGTGCTGACCGCCGGGCCGAAGGTGGCGAGCAGTTCGGCCGCGGTCCGTTCCTGGTCGCGGCGATTCACGACTCACCGCCACGCAGCCGAGGCAATCCGACACCGAGGGGCAGGACGGCGGCGACGAACCCGGCGTCTTGGGCCAGTTCCATCCGCAGGAGCTGGAACCGCCCGGCGATGTCGTTCTCCAACCTGGCCGCGTGGTCCTCGACGTTCCACGTGTCGGGGATCGTGACCGCAGTGGCGACGGCGAAGCGGACGATCCCGTGCCCGGCCGCGACCGCGTGCTCCTGCGCGCGAGCGCCGCTGGCTTCGCGGGCTTCGGCGGCGCCGGAGTTGAAGCCTTTCGAGGACTTCCAGTCCCGCACCACGCCCGTGCGGAACCGAAGACGGCGCACGGCCTTGCGGGACCGATGCTGGGACAGGGTCTCGTAGTGGATGGCCAGGCTGCGGCGCTCGCCCGCGGTCTTGACCGCGAGCAGCCCGCCCAGCGACCCGAACACCGTCCCGGCCTCCGGCATCAGCACCGAGTAGGACACCGTGGCAAAGCCGTCATGGAGGTAGGCCCGCGCCGATGGCGCTGGGGCGTGCACGGGACCCGCCGTCGCCCAGCGCACACCGGCGTCGCCGCCGGCCTGATGGCGGCGCGCGGCGAGTCCGGCGGCGGTGGCCGGGTTGAACCCGGTGCGGATCGCCACCGCCAGCTCCGGACCCGAGAGCCACTTCACGCCGGTGGCCCCGAGACTCCTGAGCTTGTCCTCGAGCCCGTCCAGCACCCGGTAGAGCACCGCGGCCCGGCCTGCGACTCCGCCACCGGCGGCAGTAGCCGGGCGGCGGAGGGCGTCTTCGGTGCCGGAGAGGGTGACGAACACTTCGTGCCGGACCGACACCGCCCCGACCAGCCGGTCCAGCTCCGCTGCGGCCTGCCGCGCGAGGGCGGGGGCATCGGGAACATCGTGCTCGGTACGCCAAGCCTGGTAGTCGGCGCCGTCGTCGGGGACGGTGCGCACCAGCAGGCTCATCCGGTCGATGACCTCGCGGTGCCCGATCGACAGCAGCAGATTGCCCAGCCGGTTGGCCAGCCGCTCGCACTGGGCGTCCGACAGCATCCCGACACCGGCGTGGGTCAGCCGGGCGGTGGCGCCCCACCGGCCCTCACCGGTGTCGTGGATCAGGCACACCCGGCCGACATCGCGCAGCGGTGGACCGTCGGGGAACCGCAGCCGGGCCAGCACCCCGGGCAGGTCCGGCTCATCGAGATCGGTGGCCTGGCCGGTGACCGCGCGCGACTGCCACCGCGACCACCCCAGCGCGATGCCGACGCGGTAGAGCAGCAGGTGCCCGAGCCAGTGCAACGCCGGGCGTCCGCGCACGGGCACGACCACGAGCGCTGCGGCCGCGCCGCAGAGCCCGCCCAGCGCCAACGCCTGCCCGAAGCGCCCGGCCGCCAGCGCCAGAATCACCGGGACGGCAAGTCCGACGCACACGAACGCCTGCACCGGCGTCAGTCCGATGATCCAGCCCGCGCGCTCTCTGCGCGAGAGTCCTTTGTAGATCCGAGTCGCAGTGCTCACAGCAGCACCGCGGCTTCCTCGGCCTCGCCTGCCGCGGCACCACCGCCGTCGTCCGGCGGCGGACCGCCCTCGGGGTTCGGGACCGGTGGGGTCGGCGGCCCGGTATCTCCTCCTGGGTCTGGAGGCGGCGACTCGCCGTTGTCGTTGTCGTCATCGTCGGCAGGCCCGGCCGCGCCCGCGCCGCCGGTACCACCGGCTTCGGCTGTCGACGGCTCTGTCGTCCCGGCTGCCAGGTCGGTTCCCGAGTCCTGTGCGCCGCTACCACCAGTCGCGTCGGCGTCGGCGTCGGGTGCGTTGCCGCCGGACGCCGTGCCGACATCGTCCGTCCCATCAGATGCCTGCTCGTTACCGGTCGGGTCAGGCAGCCCGGTGGTCGTGTCGTCGTCGGCGGCGGCTTGGTCGAAGCGGTCGACGTTCGCCTGCTGCTGAGCATCGTCGCCGTCTTCCTCGTCGCCGTTGGTTCCTTTGTTTTTCAGGTCTTTGCGGGCCATTTTCCCGAACGCGCCCGCCACGCGACCGGCGATACTGTTGGCGCCATACGAATCCGGACCGGCATCGGCGAGTTTGTCCCGGAACACGCCTTGGGGATCGGAGTCGGGGTCGACGAACGCGAAGAGCTTGAACAGCACCAGCGGCACCAGCAGCGCGACGAACAGCACCCCGATGCCAGCCAGCAGCCCGGACAGGCCCTGCGCGCCGCCGACGATCGCGACCGCCAGCACCAGCACGAAGGCCAGCGCGGGCTTCATCACGACCGCGACCAGGCCCCAGCGGACGACTTTCCAGTACCACCGCGCGGTCACATCTGCGACCAGCCCCGCCGCGGCGATCGGGATCGTCGCGACCACGACGTAGATCGCGGCTTCGCGGAACACTGCCTCGAACGCGAAGCCCAGCCCAGCCGGGATCACCCCGAAGGCCCCGGCCAAGCCGAGTACAACGTTCTTGACCTCATCCGACAGAGCGTCGGTGAAGCCGGTCATGTTCAACGCATCCCGGAAATTCCCCACCCGCAGACCGGTCGACAGGATCGCTTCGGTCAGGCCGTCAGCAGCAGCGAGGAACGCCGCGACCACGCTCACGGTGATCGCGAGGGCGATCCCGTACTGGATCGGGCCGGTGATCAGGCGGACGAAGCCGCGGCCGCCGTGCAGGACGGTCGTGATGATCTGCCAGAAGAACATGCCCAGCGCGATGGCTCCGGAGATCCACAGCGTCATCGGCCACAGGATCGAGACCGGGCCGTCCGTGGTGGACACGGTGAGGATGGAGAACTGGTCGACGAGCTGGAACGCGGTCCGCAGGATGAACAGGGCCGCGGCCCAGGTGGCCGCCATCAGCGGCTCGAGGACTCCGCTGGCGAAGACCCCCACCCCGTCGCCGGCCAGCTCGCCCAGCTTTTTCAGGATGTCCAGGGGGTTCACCGGGCACCGTCCCGGTTCACAGGCCGGTAGCCGGCCGCGACCGATTCGGAACTGCCCGGCCACGCGGAAGCGGCGTAGGCGGCGCGGGCGCCGGGAGCGATGCGCCAGACGGTGCCGGTCCAGCGCAGGGCCTGGCAGTCGCCGATGCCCATGCTTGTGCTCTGGCCCTGGTAGTCGAAGCTCAGCTGCCCGAGCGTGCACACCACCGCGAACCGGCCACCGTCGGCGGTGCCCTTGATCAGGCCCTGGGTGACCTCGTAGGTCACCGTCAGGCCGGGCTTGAGCTCGCCGGGACGGATACCGGCCCGTTCCCGGAAGGAGGTCAGCAGCGCGTAGAGGCCGCTGCCTTGCGGGGACGGTGCGTGCGGGAGCGCAGATTCGCCGTAAGCCCGCAGGTAGGTGGCAGGGTCACCGCCGCGCAGCGCGGTCTCGTTCAGGTCGGTTAGCCAGCCGAGCGCCCCCTCCCCGGTGGCCGGGAACCCGTCGGAGATCACGCGGTTCGCGATCGGTGCCGGGCGCGGCACGGCGATCGGCGGACCGGCGGTCGCGGTCGTGAGTTCGTGTGGCAGTGCTGCCTCGGGCGGCAGTGTCAGCATCGGGCGGATCGCGAGCGCGGTCGCGTCGTCGACGGGCACCGTGAGCGGAGTCGACGGCGCGGCACCGGGAGGAACTGTTTCCGGGTGCGGTGAGGTCGGTGTTGTCGCCTGCCGGGAAACGAGCACGACAGTGATCGCGACGATAAGCAGGGCCGTGGCGGTGATCAGGCGACGCGCTCGCTTGCGGTTGCGTGGCCGTGGTGTGGAGGTGAACATGGCTCAGCCGCCCGCGAAGCTGTTGATGAGCGACCAGCCGATGCCGTAGAGGATCGCGCCGGCGATGGCGCAGAGCATCATGACGAGGCCGACCTTGCCGGCGCGGTGGTGATCGACCCAGCGACCGCCGGCCCAGACGATCAGTCCGATGAAGAATCCGGCGACGAGGGCGACTCCGGCGGCCCACTTGACGTTGTTGAGCAGCCCGAGGATCTTGTCGCCGCCGACCTCGGGCTCTACCGGTGTTGGGTTGGGGATCTGAGCGAGCCAGTCGGTGAAAATGTGCGCAAGCATGCTGCCCTCCGCATCGCACCGCCCGACGTCACGTCGGGCGGGTCAGATGGGAGGGCGTTGAAGTTCTGTCAGCTGAGCGGCGAGAGTTGGGCTCAGTCGGTATCGAGACGGGAAACGTGGCTGTCGCGTCCACGGGCGTTGCGCGGCCGACGCAACGACCAGCGGCGTGTCCGCTGTGGCAGCACATGCCAGGAACGGAGCAGGTGTTCGGCCGGTGACCGCAGCGACGTCGGCGTCACGTCCGCGGTGATGCCATGCGTGGCAACCTCACGGTCATGGGGGAAGAACACCGCGTCGGGCAGCAGCACGCTGGTGCGGCGACCCGCGGTGCCTGCGACGCCTTTCGGCCACCGGTCTGCCCCGACGACGAGCAGTTGCGTCGGCGGGGTTACCTCACCAGCCCGCACCCAGGGCGCCAAGCGGGCAAGGACCTGCTCGGCGTGCGCGAGTCCGGGCACTGTTGGCCGCACCACCAGGGCGGGGATCGGTGAGGGGCTGCCGACGCGCAACCACCGTCCCGGTCCAAGAGCAGGGTTGCTTGCCAGGCGCCAGGGGTCGTGGCCGATGTCGACCACGGTGACATCGATGCTGCGGCCGCCCGGGTGCCAGTACGCGGGCGACGGGAAGATCATCGGCTCGGCGGCGGTCTCCGTCACGTCCAGCTGGGCAAGGAGTGCGCCGGCGCGCTGTGAGAACCGGATCCCGGCTGCGGGTCCGGGGCCATCCCGGCGCGGCCCGTCGGCACGTGCTGCACGCCCGAGTCCAGATCGGACAGGATCGCCGGCATCGACGAGCAAGACGGATCGTCCCGCCAGTTGGAGGGCGTCAGCCATCGCGACGGCAGTGCTCGTGGCGCCGGCCCCTGGTGAAGCGGCCAGAATCGGCAGGACACGGCCGAACGCTGACCAGTCGACCAGCTCGATCGCACCGCGTGTGGGTGCGGACTGCAGCCGCTCTGGGGCCGGAGTGTCCACACCAGAGCGCATGTCCACAGGTAGGTCTTCGGATGGGGTCACGACGGCCTTCCCCTCAGCGGTGGTGCGCCGGTGAAGGGTGCGGCGGTCACATCGGGACCGTGCTCCAACCCCCTGGTCGGGGTGGCGTGGGTTGCGTTCCCTCGGTAATCCGAAGATAATCGCAACAAGTGTGGTTCTTTGCTTCGATGGTAGACGCAACTCGCAATGTGTCAAATACCGATCACCGCGGCGAAGTCCAACACCCGGCGGTGACGGAATAGGTGGGGGCGACGTGGGACGACGGCTGGACGATGAGCCGACTTTCGACAGCTGGGAGACGACGTCACCGGCCTACCTGACCTCGCCGATGCCGCGACGCACCTACGCTGCCCAGCAACAGCTCACCCTGGACCTGCTCAACCTCGACACCTTCGCCGAGCGTCTGACGTTTCTGTTCGACCACGCCTCGACTTACTACATGCTCGGCGGTGACCCGGTCGTCGATCCCGACGAGATTGCGCGGCTCACCGCTGCCGAGGGGGCAGGGTTTCAGAGCTTCACTGCCCGGGTTCCGCTGGTGGCGAGATGGGTTCAGGCTCGAACCGGGCTGGCCTTGGCCAAGCAGGCTCTGCACAACTTCAAGGGCGGGGTGCGCGAGAACAGCCGACCGGCGATTACCCGTGCCTTGGCCGAGTTCTGGCAGATCCACCCGAACCTGCTGGACCCCAGTGTCCCGGCCGCGGAGTTCGAGCTGCCGTATGACGAATCCGATCGCAGAACCCACGAGCTGGTGACCGAGCTTGGGCTGCTCGGTGTCAGCGCCCGCGACATCACCAGCTCGCTGGGTGAGGCACGCGAGGCCGACAAGCGGCAGCTGCTGAAAGTGCTGGAGCGAATCGCCCAGACACGCCGCGACACCAACCACGGACGAACCAGCTGACAGGACGACGGCCGGACGACAGGTCATGCCGTGCTTCCGCTGCGCTGCCTGGAGTTCAGCTTCTCCGCCAGGCGCTGCACACGATCCTGTTCGAGCTGGCCGCCAACAGCGGCCAGCCACGCGAGCCGGTGGCCGTCGTCGATGTGCAAGCGCTCAGTTTCGGGCCACCATGCATCGGCGTCGACGTCGAGGGCATGGTTGTCCGGAAGGTGCGCTGCTGACGGTTGTGACAGGTGCGCGACGACGGTGGCGATGGCTACCTCGATCTCGACGGCTGCAGCCGTCGGTTCGATGTCGTCACCGTCATGACTGAGCTCCCGGAGGTCAGCGCGGATCCGGCGCTGTGTGCGCGGGTCGATCAGCCGATCGACGATGAGCAGGGCATCTTCGATCTCGACCAGCTGCTGCGTCAGGGTCAGCGGTGGCCGGCTGCGATGAGCAAGCAGGATCCGCACGCGTCGCCACAGGTGCTCGACTGCGGTCTCCTGTCGCGTCCGCCGGCGCTGGTCGAGGCGGTCGAACAGCGTCCGGGTGGCCGCGGCGAACACAGAGCCGGCGACGAACAAAGCCAGACCGGCGGCATCGGTGAAGATCGCGAAATGGCTCCCGTGGGGCGAATGGTGCGGGTCGACCAGCAGACGGAGTACGACCCCGAGCCGCCAGGCCAGCCCGCCCAGGGACACCGCCACGCCCAGTTGGGCCAGGACGACGCCGCCGCGCACGCCTGCCACCTCGCCCAGGGCCACCACGGTCAGTCCCAGCAGGAGCAGCGCGAGCCAGCTGACCATGTAAGTCAGGTAGATCGCGCTATAGAGCTGCGACAGCAGCGTCGGGTTACGAGGTGACCCAAACCAGGATGTGTGGGCTCCGGCCAGCACATACAGGGTGACCATCGCCGCCGCGCAGACCGTGAAGATCGTGACGACGGCCGGCATGGGCAGGCGAAGCTGCCCCAGGGTGTGCAGGAACCCGGCGGTGCACACCATGGCCAGCATCGCCAGCAGGTTGTGCGCCACGATCGCGGCGTTGTGCAGTCTGGTCAGACGATCGACCCAGTCCAGGGTCGTCGGGTCCCCTGCGGCCAGTGACAGGGCCATGCAGGCGATGCCTGCGGTCAGGAAGTGGCGGCTGAGGGCGTAGCCGACACCGCGGTTGACCAGCGTCTTGCGGGCCGCTTCGGCCACGCCCGCAGCCGCGGCGACGTACCAGGCGAGCGAGACCGGGTCAGGCATCGGCACACAGGTGCCCGCGGGATCCGAACGCTGCCCGCAGCGCGGTCCGGCCTGGTGGCAGCCGATCTCGCTGGCGCGCCGCTCCGGTCTGCACGTGTGCACGAAGCAGGTAGGCGAACTGCTCGGCCTCGGCCTCCCGGCGGTCGCCGGGATGTGTGCGACGCAGGCAGAGGTGGTCGCCGGGGTGTCCGAGCACCCAGTGGCCGACCTCGTGGAAGGCGATGTGGGCGACGTGAGCGGGTGCCGCTTTGGCCGCGACCATGAGCCAGCACTCCTCGCGAGACCGCGCCAGCAACCCGCTGGCCCCGCCGCGGGTCGTTGACATCCGCCCGATGACAACGGTCATGCCGCGTTGCTGTCCGACCGCCTTGAGGAAGGCGCGTAGTTCGAACGGGTATCGGATCGGCAGTGTGCCGATGATGTCTTCGCAGCGCCGGATGAACTCCCGATCCTCGCGTCCTATGGTGTTCACTTTCTCCCCTGAGTGTTCGTCGGATCCAGCCGGTCCCCACCAGCCGCCGTGCTCACACTCCTCGTACCGATCTTCATACCGGCAGGTCAGAGCGTTGCAGCCATCCTGACGGACACGCTCCGCAATCAAGGCCCCGTCGCGCCACATTCGGCCCACATTTCGGCGATGCGGAGTCCACATACGTGTCCACCAACGCCTACTAGCCCCTTGAACGAGGGCGCTCACGGCGAGTAGTCAGATGGGTATGGTTCTGGAATCTGGGGGCGCCGAGGCGCACGAGTCGGGGACCGGTCCGAGGGATCTGGCGTGGTCGTTCAACCACCTCGATCCCGCCATCGCCGAGGCGGCCTACGAGACGCTCGGGGCGATCCGCCGAGGCTGTCCGGTGGCACGCAGCGGCGAGCTGGGCGGTTTCGTGCTGGTCACCGGGTACGACGAGGTCCGGGAGGCCGCGGGCGCCTCGGACCGGTTCAGTGCCTACGTGGACGGGCTGGGCGCGGCGGCGGTGGTCACCGAGATGCGGGAGGCCGTCGCGCCGATGTTCGAGACCGACGAGGAGCACCACAACCAGTGGCGGCGGCTGCTGCAAGACTTCTTCACCCCGGCGGCCGCGGCCACGCAGGAGCAGTACGTACGGGCGGTCTGCCGGGAGACGTTGCAGGAGCTGATCCCGCACGGCGCCGCCGACCTGGTCGGGGCCTACACCCGCCAGGTGCCGCCGCTGGTGATCGGGCGGGTCCTGGGGCTGACCGAGTTCGAACGGGCCTGGCTGTCTGAGCACGTCCGTGCCCTCTACGGCGCCGAGACGCTCACCGACGCCGGGCACGCGGGACGGATCTACGCGGACTTCCTGCTCGAGCGCATCCACGAACGTCGGACCCATCCCACCGCCGACCTGCTCTCGCAGATGGTGAACGCGCAGGTCGACGGGCGGAGCTCTGACGATGACGAGCTGGTCAAGATGACCATGCTGATGGTCGCCGCCGGGCATCTGACCACCGCCGACGCGTGCGCCACCGCGATTCTGCAGCTGCTCGAGGATCCGGTCCTGCGAGAACATGTGTCTGCGGAGCCGAGTGCTCTGGAGGCGTTTGTGGAGGAGCTGATCCGCTGCGAGCCGGCGGTCGCAGCTACCGGCCGCACCGTGACCACGGCGACCCGGCTCGGCGGTGTGCCGCTCTCCCCCGGGGATCGGCTGCTGCTGGCCTGGGGCAGCGCGAACCGCGACGAACGCGTCTTCGACGACGGCGACGTCTTCCGCCTCGACCGCGAACACGGCAGGCCGCAGCACGTGGGGTGGGGCTCCGGCGAGCACCGCTGCCTCGGTCGGCACCTCGCCCGCGTCGAACTGCGCGTCATGCTCACCGAGCTGCTGCGCGCACTCCCCGGCTTCCGGCTCCAGCCCGGTGCCACGGTGCGCCGGACGTTCGGCGTCATCCGCGGCGTCGCCGCGTTGCCGGTTCGGTGGGAGCGCCGGTAGGCGCCGACCGGGCCGTGTACCAGTCGGCGAGCTCTCGACGTCCCTCCAGGTTCAGCAGGTCATAGATCGCGCTCAGCTCGTTCTCGACCGTGCGCACGGAGAACTGCACGGTGGCCGCGATCTGCTGGTTCTTCAGCTTCCTGGCAACCAGCCGGGCGATCGTCCACTGCCGCTCGGTCAAGACGGGCTCCGGTGGGGAGTCGGCGTCGTCGAGGGCGAGGGCCACGATCTGGTCATCGTCGAGCATGCTGCCCTCGCGGTAGGCCGCTGTCGACTCCACCGGCCCGAGCACCAACGCGATCGCGGCGGCGGCGTGTCCCCGGTGGCGTTTGAAGCCGGCCAGGCCGTTGAAATGAACGCCGTGACGTGCTTGCAGGCTGTCCGAGCCGCCGATCCGCCGCGCCGCGCCAACGTAGTCGCCGGCCTCCGCACGCGCCCAAGCATCCTTCTCCACCCACCATCCGGGCCCCCACAGGTCACCGAGCGCGAGCTGTCTCCGCAGAGGCGCGGTGTTGTTGGTGACCGGCTCGGAACAGGCGGGCAGCCCGCGCGTCCACTCCGCCCACGTCAGCGCCCACTCGGCGCCGCGACGGCGGGCCTCGGCGAGGCAGCGTTGCGACATCCGGTCTGCTTCTTCCGCCGGCCCCAGCACCCCGGCTGTGATGGCATGAAACAGGTCTGCCATGTAGCCCAGGCCTTCGGCACCTGCAGCGCGGAAGCCCGCAGCGGCAGCAGCCAGTTTCGCGAACCCGCTCCGCTGTCCCAGGGCCAACGCCTCATAGGTGCCCTCGACGAGCTGGACCGCCGGAGCGTCCTGCTTACCTGTCTCGCGGGCCAGGCGGAGACACTCGTCCAGATGGGTCTTGCCGCGTTCTTGGTCGCCGAGGGTGATCCAGACCCAGCCGGCCATCGCCAGCGCCGAGATCCGCACCTCCGTTGCCCCGGTGGGCCCGGCGCGCAGCAGGTCTTCGACCAGGCGGCAGGCCTGGATCTCGGTGGCGAAGAAGAACGGCGCCCGGGTCGCAAACAGATCGACCATGATCGCCAGACCGCGCTCAGTCCGATCGTGCTCAGCGCACCAGGCCACGGCCGCGGTGATGTTACGAGATTCGGCGTTGACCAGGTCCAGCCACCGGATCTCCTCTGGCCCGAAATACCGCACGGCCGCCTCGCGGACCAGCCCTGCGACCCAGACGTAGTGGCGCTCACCGATGGCGTCCAGCTCGCCGAACGCCTTCAGCCGGCGTCGTCCGTACTCGCGCAGGAAGGTGTGCTGGCGGTATCGCGCGTCGGACGAGGCGCCTTCGATGACCGAGTGACGCACCAGGTGATCCAGAATCGCAAGGATCTCGTCGCGTTCGATCAGGTCGTCCGCGCACACCTGCTCGGCCGCCTCGAGGGTGAAACCGCCGGTGAACACGGTCAACCGCGCCCAGACCCGCTGCTGCTGCGGTGAGCACAAATCCCAGGATTCGGTGATAGCGATATCGAGGGCAAGATGGTGCGCCGGGATCCCGCGCGCGCCCGGGCCATACCGCAGCGACGCGCCGCCTTGGAGTCGATCCAGGACCACCGCCGGCGCCCGGCCCGCGCCCAGCTGGGCCGCGACCAGCTCCAACACCAGCGGAACCCCAGCCGACCAGCGCACCAAGTCGACGATCGCGGACCAGTCGTCCTGCTCAGTCAGCGGCCGTCCGGCAGCGACGGCGCGGTCTGCCAGCAACCGGATCGCATCACACTGCTCGGCCGCCACACGGTCGGCGTGCTCGGCGGGAATCGACAATGGAGCGAGGTGGACTACGTGCTCACCACGGATGTCCAGGTACGCGCGGCTGGTGGCGACCACCTGCACCGTAGTGGTCTCGGTGAGCAGGCGGTCGGCCAGTTCGGCAACCGCGTCCAGTACCGGTTCGCAGTTGTCCAGCACGATCAAGACACGGCGTTCACGGACATGCTCAAGCAGCACCTCCGCGGGCTCGGCGTCCGGCTGATGATGCGAGATGCGAAGTTCTGCGATAAGCAAGTTGCAGATTCGCTGCATAACATCGGCAGTATTGGCCTGCACACCGATCTCAGCCAGTCTGATGAACACCGCCGAGTCGTAATGCTCGTTCATCTGCACGAGCAACTCACCGGCGAGCCGCGTTTTTCCGATACCCGGCGAACCGGTCAGCGTCACCATCCGGGCGTCGCCATTCAGCCGCTCGCGCACGCCAACCAGCTCGTGCGACCGCCCAAAGAATGTCGTCAGCTGGACGCCGGCGTGCGACCGCCAGGTTGGCCTGCAAACGGGCCTATTCATCGCGTCGGATAGGTATACGCCGACCCGCACAGTTCACGATGACGTCTTATCTTGATCCGCCCCACGCTTCCCCTCCTACAGTCGCCGTAACCAGTCGGCCCGGCCAGTCGGCTTCGAGCCACCGTCACCCGGGCGGCGACACCCACCCCGAATGTGCCGCGCTCCGTGACAGATGTCGTACCACGCGTGGCCCATGAAGATCATCCACCCTCTGACCGAACACCCGATCGGGTTAGTGGTCCACACACTGTCCACTTCGAGACAACACCGAACGCCGAACGGCGGTTTCGGCCGCATGACAGAAACCGCCGACATGCACGTCCTCATGCTCGCGAGCCTGACTCAGCACCCCTTGCCGACCCGCCGCGCGGCACGCATGCCGCAGTCAACAACTAGTCATAATCGCCACAGTCGTTGACTTTTCTCTAGAATTGACTAGTGTTCGTCTCAGCAAGGCAGACTCGTGCTCCACCCTGGGGAGGCGTGGAATCCCGCACGGTCAGCCCAACACGTAGGGACATTCACGTGTTTCCACCATCCACACCGCGCCGGCCGCAGTTCGCACGCGGACCGCCCACTACTGACGCAACAGTAGTACATCATCACGCGCGCGGCGCTGCTTCGTACTTCTCGATCAGCGACCTGCACATCCGGCCACACGCGGCCGGGCCTTGTAGCCCATGACGTCTCCGCTCAGCCCACTTAGCGCATCCCTGGCTGCAGCACGAGGCACATCCATCAGCCCACTTCACGTGACGCTGATCGGACTTTCCCCTTTCCATTCAAGGAGAAACCTCGATGCACAGCCGTCTTTGGCATGCCCTCGCCGCGACCGCGGCCCTACTAGCCTCCACCGCGGCCACCGCCGTCGCGGCACCCGACACCACCGCCGGCGACACAGGCGACCGCACGCCGATCGCCGGGAGCACCCCGGCCTGGGCCACTCCGCACACCGAAGTCGCCCACAGCAACGGAAACACCGTCCGCCGCATCCAGGTCGCGCTCACGTTGCGCGACCAGGGCGGTGCGGAACACCTCGCCGCTCAGCTGGCGACGCCGAGCAGCGCCGAGCACGGAAATTTCCTGTCCTCGAAGGAGTTTCTCGAGCGATTCGCCCCGACGCAGGACGCCGTCAACCAGGTGTCGCGCTGGCTGGGCACGCAGGGCCTGCACGTAACCGGCGTCAGCGCCAACCGGCACTTCGTCGACGCCGAAGCCCCGACCACCGCGCTGGAGTCGGCGTTCGGGACGAGGATCGCCGCGTTCCGGACCCGGATCGACGGCACCCCCCGCACGCTCACGGCCCCGGCATCGCCGGTGACCGTGCCGGCCTCGCTGCGTGCCTCGATCACCGCCGTGCTCGGCCTCGACGACAGCGCCGCCCTGCTCAAGCCCCAGCACACCCGCCCGACCGCAGCCGCAGCCGAGCAGCACTGCGCGCGGTGGTGGGGTGAACAGAACAACACCGACGTCCCGCAGAAGTACCCGGCCGGATCCCAATCGAACTCGCTGTGCGGCTACACCGGTACTCAGGTCCGCGCGATGTACAAGCTGGGCAACGGAGACACCGGCGCCGGTACGACGATCGGTGTCGTCGGCGCCTACAACTCCGCCACCGTCGTGGCCGACACCAACCAGGCCGCCGCCCAACTCGGCGTGCCCCCGCTCGCGGCCGGCCAGTACAGCGCGGTGCTTCCGCAGGGCGGGTTCACCGACGCGACCGAGTGCGGAGCCGACGGATGGGCCGCCGAACAGACCCTGGACGTACAGGCCTCGCACACCATCGCCCCAAGTGCGAAGGTCTACTACTACGCCGGGAAGACCTGCAAGGGAACCGGGATCTACGACGCGTTCAACCAGGCCGTCACTGATAACGCCGTGGACGTGATCAGCAACAGCTACGGCAACGCCGACGGCGAAGCCGGCTTGCCTCAGGCGGCGCGGGACCAGTTCAACTCGATGGCGCTGCAGGCGGCGATCCAGGGCCAGAGCATCACCGTCTCCACCGGCGACGCCGGCAACAACTCCGGCCCCGTCGGCTACCCAACCGCCAGCTTCCCGTCCTCCAGCCCGTGGGTCGTGGCCGTCGGCGGCACCAGCGTCGGCCTGGACCAGAACAACCAGCCGAAGGTGCTGACCGGGTGGGAGAACAGCGGCAACACCCAGACCGGCAACTCGTGGGCACCGCAGCAGGACGCCGATGGCCCGTTCGCCTCCGGCGCCGGCGGCGGCACCTCCGCCCTCTACGACGCGCCGGACTGGCAGGCCGGCGTCGTCCCCGGCGCGGGTGGGAAGCGGGCGGTGCCGGACATCGCGGCGCTGGCCGACTCCTACACCGGGATGCTGGTTGGGCAGACCATCAAGGGCCAGTTCGGGATCGGCTCCTACGGCGGCACGTCGCTGGCCTCGCCGCTGATCGCGGGGCTCGTCGCCGATGCCCAGCAGGCCCGCTCCGGCAACGCTCGCGCCGGCCTGCTGACCCCGATCCTCTACAGCCTGCGCGGGTCGGGCGCGATCGCAGACGTCACGCCGCAGAAGGCGGGGGTGTGGACACCGATGATGCACGCCTTCGGCGGCGTCGCCGTCCCCGCCGGGCAGGGCAGCTACCTGATCGACTTCGACGCCCACCCGCAGAACCTGCACAGCGGTCCCGGCTGGGACAACGTCACCGGCCTCGGCACACCAACCGACGGCTTCATCGGCGCGCTTTCCCAGTAACCACAACCTCTCTTCGCGGCAGGCCCGCTTGACAGTGGGCGGGCCTGCCGTGGCCTCCATCGACCTTAGGAAGGACTGTTCCATGTCCGAGATGCCACAGCCGGCACCGAACAGGTGGCGGGTGCTCGCGCTCTGGCTAGCCGGGATCGCGCTGATCTGCACCGCGGGCGTGCTGCTCACACCGTCGCGACCCGCGCCCGACACCACTCGCGGCGCCGAGCCGGTCGAGCTGGGAGTCGAGCTCGACGCCCCGGTCGCCGCCCGTGCGATCCCGAATCTGACCGGGCTGCCCGACGCCAGCACCTTCGGCACCGTCGCGAACGCTCCGCAAGACGCGACGACCGAGGAGATCCCAGACGGGCCTCTCGTGCACCCGACCACCCCGGTGCCGGTGTTCGACCAGCCCGGTGGCGCGGCGATAGCCGTTCTGCCGACCACGCAGCTCGGGTCCGACACGTGGGTGCCGGTGATCGCGGAGGAACCAGGCTGGGTGCAGGTGCTGCTGCCATCGCGGCCCAACGGCTCCACCGGCTGGCTGTCCACCCAGGACAACACGCTCACGATTCGGTCGACGACCGACCGGATCGTCATCGACCGAGCTGCTTTCCGGCTCACGCTCTACCGCGACCACCAGCAGATCGGCACCTGGAGCGTCGGAGTCGGCACTGCGGCCGCGCCGACCCCGGCGGGGCGGACGTTCGTGCTCGCCTCGATGACCGACGCGAAGCAGAAGTTCAGCCCGGTGATCTTTCCGCTCGGGATCCACTCGGCGACGTTCTCCACCTACGGCGGCGGCCCCGGAACCACCGGCATCCACGGCTGGCCCAGCACCGACGTGTTCGGCCGCCCGTCCAGCGACGGATGCATCCGCGTCCCCGCCGACGCCCTCGCCACCTTCACCAACCCCATCGACCCGGTGCCCATCGGCACCCCGGTCCTCATCCGCTAACCCGACCCCACCGACACTTTCGGAGATTCGTCATGAACACCACACGCACCGCCCTCGCCGCCGCCGGAGCCGGAGCGCTCCTCGTCGGCACCCTCACCACCCTGGCCTCCAGCTGCACCCCGGCGACCGCGGCGCCGCCCGTCCTCGCGGCCGCTGCGGCGACATCGACGGCGACCGGGATCTCCGTCTCCGGCGGAGAACACCTCTCGGCCCGGCCGAGCGTGTCCAGCAACGGCGGGATTAAGTCCGCTGGCGGGTCAGTGTCAAGCCCGAGCGGCGCGGTCGTGGCCAGCGGCATCAGCCTGCAGGCCGGCACCGGATTCGCCGAAGCCCGCGTCATCTCCGTGCGGATCGGCGGAACCACGGTCGGGCCGTTCACCGCGACCTGCCGCAACGGCGCCATCACCGCCAGCGCCCCCAAGGGCGGCAGCGGCAACCTCAAGGTCTCACCCGGCGGTCACGGCACCGCCGGGGTCATCACCGTCACCACCAGCACCGCACCCACCCGCGCAAGCGGATCCGGTGGACCGACGTCGAGCAAGCCGACCGCGGGCACGGCGATCACGGTGACCGTGGCGACGGTCAGCTGCGGCGCCGGAACGCCGCCGCCAAGCGGCAACCCGCCGACCGGCACCCGCCCGGCGCCAACGCACAAGCCCGGAGCTCCCGGGACGCCCCGTCCGGCATCGCCGGGCGAGCGGCACCAGCTGGGAGACAACCCGGGCGACCGGACCGCGCCCAAGCCACAACCCAAGCCCGGCCACGTCGCCGTGACCGGCTGACCACCCAGGACCGCGCGGGCCCGCACACCCTCAACCCTCCATCGCGAGCCCGCGCCCCTCCCACTCCCACGTTCCCGCCGGGCGGCCTCCCCACGCCCGCACAACCACACAACCCATCCGCCTCACCGAACAGGGGAGAAACCCATGTCCACGCTCGTTTTCAGCCAGACCAGCCACGACCTGCTCGACACCGCCTCATCCGAAGACGTCCGGGCCGTCCACTTCGTCGGCTCACTGCCCGCCGTCCTGACCGGCGATCACCGCGCGACGATGCAGTGGTTCCTCGACCACAGCACCGGCACATCGTTGACCGGGCTGCCGTGCGACCCGGACCCGCGGTGGATCATCGACTGGCTCGACGGCCTCGCCGCCGTCGACGCCCTCGAACCTGTCCGCACCGGTCACTCCGCCGACTACGACGACATGCCGACCTACCGCCTCAAGCGCGGGCACTGGCTCGAATCCGACGACCTGTCCCTTGGCCGCGCCGCACACACCGACGCGGTGATGGCCGCGCGGAACCAGCTGCAGGACGACCGCGACTTTCCGCCACATCAGGTGTCGGTCCCGAACCCCTACGACCTGTCGCTGTTCACCTTCGGCAGCCCGGGTGCCGCGGTCACGCATCTGCCGGTGTTCCGCCAGGCCGTGCTCGACGACGTCCACACCATCCACCGCCAGCACGGGAACCAGGTCGTCTTCCAGCTCGAGACCCCCGCGGTGCTGGCCACGCTGGACCGCACCCCACGGCCCTTGTGGCCCGCCGCCGTGCGCGCGCTGGCCAAGCAGGTCGCACGCGTCGTCGCCGACGGCCCGCGCGAGGCGACGTGGCGGATCCATCTCTGCCACGGCGACCTCGGCCACCAGCCGCTGTTCGCGCCCACCGACCTCGTGCCCGCGGTGCAGTTCCTCAACGCCCTGCACAAGCAGCTGCACCGGCTGCGGATCCCGATGCCGGCCGCGCACATCCCGATGTGCACCGGCACCAACGCACCTTCGACGGATCCGCGGTTCTACCGGGCGCTGCGGCACCTGCGCCGCGATATCGACGTCATCGCCGGACTGGTCGACGAAACCCACCCGAAGGACTCCCTCGCCGCCCTGGGGCTGGTCGAGACCGAACTGGAACGGCCGGTGCTCGCGGTCGCCGCAGCCTGCGGCCACGGCCGCCGGCTCGTGCCGGACGCCGTCGCCAACGCCGCGCTCGCCTGCAAGCTCGCCCACCACACCACCGACACCCCCGCCCGCTGAACTCACCTGGAAGGACTGTCGAGATGGACACCACGACCACGCCGTTGCCGTCAGCTGGCGGGAATCTGGCCGATGAAGACGAGACGCTCACCCCGATCCTGCGCACCGGGATCGTGCCCACCCGCGCGCTCTCCGGCGGCCGGATGCACCTGCACGGCGCCACCACCCTCGCACCGCAACGGCACGACACCACCGAAACCGCGATCGCGATCATCAGCGGCCACCTCGCGGTGCTCTCCGGCAACGCGATGCAGCCGTTCCACCCGCAGGCCGGCGACATGATCTACATCCCCGTCACCCTGCCGTATGCGGTGGTCAACCTCAGCAACAACGCCTCCGTCCTCGCCCTGATCTTCCGCACCGACCCCGGCTTCAACACCGACGTGCACCGCATGCCCGAACTCGACCCCGCCGCACGAGACCAGATCCCCGACCTGCGCCGCGCCCACCACAAAGCCCTGCTCACCCGGCGCAACGGCCACGCCCACCGCCCCTAGCCCAGCTCGTCTCGTCAAGCCGTCCCCAGCGTTCACGCCACCTACCGGACCTTCCGGCACCTCCCCGTCACCTGGCGTGCCAACCCACCCGCTCGACCGGGGAGACCCATGCGCACCTGGATCACCGACACCACCCGCGACCTACTCGACGACCCGCCACCTGGCGGACCGGTCACACTCGACGAAATCGCCGCCTGTACTGGCATCACGACCCATCACCTGCGGGCCTACTACGGCTCAGTCGACGCCGTCATCGCCGACGTCACGTCCGGCTCGACGGAGCCAACCCGAGACGGGCGGTGCTGACGATGCGCTGGAAGAACCTGCACCTCCGCGGCGTCGGAGCTGCGCTCGGCGACATCGTCGCCGTCGAGAACCTCGAGACCATCCCGACGCTGCGCGGAGCGACCAGCCAGCGCGCGGTATCGATCGCCTCAGACAGCACCGGGATGGACCTGGCCGTGCGGGCCGGCCGCAACGCGCTTGCCAGCATGGCCACGACCACCACCGGCCCGCTGCCCGTTCCCGACCTGCACTTCCACGCCGCGATCTGGCGGGGCAGCCGCGGCATCGACTTCTGGTCCCGCGCCGCCTACGTCCGCAGCCGCCTCGGCTTGCCCGCCGGGCGCGGCATCGCCAGCGAGCTCAACGCCATGAGCAACAGCCTCGTCGGCGGCATCGACATCTCCGCCCGCGTCCTCGCCGGCAGCCCCGACCTCGACACCGTCCTGCTCACCGGCGGCGAAACCTTCGGCCAACCCGCCTTCGACCACCTCACCGCCGACCACGGCATCGCCTACGGCGACGGCGGCTCCGCCCTCATCCTCGGCCGCCAACCCGGCCTCGCCCACATCCTCGCCACCAGCTCCTACACCGACCCCACTCTCGAACAACTCCACCGCGGCAACCACCGCTTCCTCCCCGCCGGCACCACCGAACTCGGGGTCGAACGGATCCGCGAACGCAAGCGCCAATACACCGACGCTGTCGGCGCGGAATCGGTCGCCCGCCGCAACAACGATGGCGTCCGCGCCGTCATCGACGAGGCACTCCGCGACGCCCGACTGCGCCTCCAACAGCTGCGCTGGGTGCTCCTGCCGCACTACGGCCGCCACCTGCTCGACACCCACTGCCTGCAACCGCTCGGCATCACCGCCGACCGCACCCTCTGCCACGCCGGCGACCAGTGGGGCCACATCGGCCCCAACGACCAGATCCTCGGCCTCGCACACCTGCTCACTCGCGGCGCAGTTGTCCCCGGCGACCACGTCGCTCTACTCGGAATCGGCATCGGCATGACCTGGACCGCCGCGATCCTCCGCATTAACACGGTGCCACCCGGCCTGAGCGTGCTCGCCCCGCCCCTGCGTTGGCCCTGGCGCACACCAGCCGACGCGCAGCGCTAACCAGCGCTTGGCCCCCTACGCCGAGCTCCCGAGGACTCCCATGCCAGACACCTACCTACCGTCGCGCCTCGACCAGGCACTCTTCCGCGCGCCATTCATCGTCATCGACGCCGACAACCACGCGCACACGATCACCCACCGCCTCGACGACGCCGTCAGCATCCTCAACACCAGCGGTGCCGCCCGCGCGATCGTCGGCACGCTCGAACCAGCTTTCCTCGGAATCGACGTCGACCCTGAAGACACCGGCGCAGATGCCGACGCGGGCGAGGTTGTCGCCGAACAGCTGGTCCTCTGGGCCGATCGATACGGACTGCCCTGGCTTCGCCGCGGCTCCGGCCGACCAGGGCATACACATCTCGTCATCAAGGTGCCGCAGTGCCTGCGCGAGGAACTACAGCTCGTCGTCCGCGCGGTTGCGACCCGGCAAAACGTCTCTGCCACCGTCCGCTCGACCCTCCGACTCACCTCCTCGCCACATCGCCACGAGCTGCCCAGCCCGATCGTGAGTCGCACGTTGATGACAAGCGACGTACCAGAACTCGTCAGCCCCAGTGCCCCGCGGACTACACGACCCGCACGCCGACGCTGTACCTCGGGCGCCAGCAGATCCGAAGGTGAGTACGGCCACGCCCTCGCGCTCGGCCGCGCCGGCCACACCACCGCCGACGCCTGGAAATTCGCCAACCTCGCCGGCACGAAGGCCCGGGCGATCGGGCAGCAAGCCTGGCGACGCTGGTTCTGGGCGCCCGCCACCACGATCGCCGCCGCCGAAGCCCGCCTCACCGAGCAGCAGGCGTGGGACCTTTTCCGCCAGGCATCCCCGATGCAGGCCGCCCACGTCGGGAGAGACGCCTGGCGCCGAAACCGCTGGCTACCCGCACTTCGCGAGGCTGCGGAAAGCAGGCCGCGACGACGACGTCTTGGCCCACGTCAAGCCGGCGACCACCAGAACGAACCGTCACCTCGTCAGCTACGACATGTCCGTGCCGTGCTTCAAGCCGTCGTGGACAGGCACTTGGCGCGCGGATCCGCCGCTGCAATGCGGACCGGCACGATCGCTGGCGTACGGGTCGCTAGCTTGCGCGCAGCTCTCGACGCATTCGCGCACGCCGTCCTCGCCAGACAAGGCTCTATTTCTATTCGTCACTGGGCCGAGCGCGCTGGCCTCGATCCCAAGACAGTGCGCCGAACACGAGATGCCGCACTCAAACTAGGCATCCTTAAACGCATACACCACTACAAAGGAGGCGAGACAGACTGCGATGCATTCATCTTGACCGAAAGCGCAGCTATCGCTCACAACACGGAATTAACTTCCCCCACTCTGTACACCCCCTCCCGCGGCCAAGCGGACCCTCTCAGGCTGCGGTCACAACATCAGCGCGACAGGCACCAATTCGCACTCAACCACAACCTGAGGGTCGAGGCCGCCGAAGCCGGCTTCCAGCGCCCCAACGAAGCGACTTTACCTTCTACCAGCCTCAACGCCGTTCCTCATCGGCAGCGTGAACTCACTGGAGTCAACTGCCCTCATTTCCGACACAGCGACTTCCTCCATCGCGTCGATGGCCTTTATGGGGATCGAGATACGCCCTCGCGTTCGAATCGCCGGGAAAGTCCCTTCGTCCACGGCACGGTAGATGGTCATCGCAGAAACGCCAAGCAAATTTGCCGCCTGACCAACAGTCATGAAGCGCGGCGCACTCAACTCAGACCTGGACATCAATAACCTCCGGAGCTACATCGCCGGGGAGGCCGGCGCCGATAGCCCTACCTGCTGGCCACATCGACACCGTTAACTTCAACATCCACCAGAAAACCCAGTTCGTCAACAGACATGGCAGCCGATTCAGGCCAGCGGCTGCATGGGACAGCGTCTTACTTACGGTTGATAAGGACTGCCGTCTGATGCCGCACCTCTATGTCGCCCACCGACCAGGGCTACCCGATGAGCCTACGTTTGTTCGCTTGGTCAAGTTGAACACGGTGACGAGAAGGGTTCGCCGGGAATGTACTTGGCCCACTGTTCGGGCGTGATTGGGTCGCCAGCAATTCTGCACAAAGCAATCTGATCGCGTTCCGGATCAGTGGACCACACGGTGACAAACTGCGAGACTTGGGTCGTGTAGAGCGCACGCCCATCGCGGGTGTAGGCAAGCTGACCGGCGGCGAACCCGTCGACCTGTTGATCCTTCAGAACTGCGTCAAGGGTCGAAACCTCTGGGTTCGTGACGTCCCAAAGTTCGATCCTTGGTCCCGCACCGACGTCCGCCGAGAGATCACTCGGGCGCGCATTGGGGATAGCGACGACGCGCCCGTCCGGACTGACCGCCACGTACTGGCCGTCGGCACCAGGGGTACGGATCGTCGTCGGCGGACCCGTAAGTTTACCAGCGTCCACACGCCAGAGTTGGACTGTTCCGTCATTGCTGCCCACAGCGACTCGTGTACCGTCGAGACTGAAGCTGCTGCCCGTGTAGTTGCTGCCCGGGCCGAACGAAATAAGTGCCTGCGGGGTGGGCGATGTCGGGTCGGAGATGTCCCATTGGCGGACACCACCAGCCGCGTTGATCATTAGGACATGAGCGGCCGGGGAGAAGGCTACCGACTGCGGGTCATTGACGGGGATAGAAGTGATCAGCTTCGGCCCAGCTGAGTCGCCCGTGGCGAACAGCTTCACTGACGATGGCTTGGCGTGGATAACCGGGGCATAATTATCATCGACAAGAGCGAGGATTCTTCCGTCCGGACTGAACTGCATATACACGGCGCTGTTGTCGATTTCATTATCGATGGTGAAAATGACCGGCACGCCAGGGTTTGTCGTGTCACGCAGACGCACGACGGGATGGATCTCCCCGACGGCATGAGGTGCGTCTTCACTGATGGCCACGCGGTTGCCGTCCGGCGAGAAGGCGGCCGACTTTCCGGCGAACGACGAGCTACCAGGCAAGCGCGCCAGCAGCGTGGTGGTCACTTTCTCACTGTCGTTGACCTGCCATAGTTCTCCGGAGTCGCTTCCGGCGACAGCCAGGAGTTGACGCCCGCCGGAGCTCAGAGCCATACCCACCGTCAGGCCGGTGTGCCGGAAACCGAATGTCGCTAGCGCACCGACATGTGTCGGATTTTGCACATCGTACTTGTGGATCCCGCCACGCGTCGCGACCAGCAGTCTCTTGGTGGCCGGCTGGAATGCCAGCGCGCCACCATCGTCACCTCTCGCAGTCAAATGGCCCCAGTCAGTCAGTTCGTCGTTGTCCTCGAATTTCCACAGTTGGATACCTCCGCTACAAGCTGTCGCGATGGTCGTGCCTGGCGAGTTTGACAAGGAAATTGATTGAAAAGTATCGATACCGCAGTTATTAGTTGCATCCGAATGGGTGAGCAGCGCTGGTTTTGACGGGTCGTCCACCTTCCAAATTCGGAGGCTGAGTCCGCCGTCGTCTCCCGGAGCGATAAGGTTCTTGCCGTTCGAGCTGAAGGCGATCCGGTGTCCCACCTTGCTGAACGAGCTGCCGAACTGGGATTTTCCGCCCGCGAACTCTCTGATCGTCGCAGAGACAAGGTAGGGTTCTCCACCGCCAAGTTGCCAGATCCGGATGAAGTGGTCAGCGCCCGCGCTGGCTAAGACGCTGGGGCCAGCTACCGGGAACGTCACGGAGTCAGTGCCACCAGGGTGACCGGCGAGCGTCCGCAACTCCCGGGGCTGCGCGGGAATGGTGGTGTCCCACGTGAGTATCGCACCTGCGCTGGTTCCGACGGCGAGCCGTTTCTTGTCCGCACTGACCGCGACCGCGGTCACGTCTGAGCCATTGGCCGGCAGCGTGATGAGCCTTACTGCATGCTTTGGATCAGTGGTATCCCACAGTTGGACGTCACCGTCGACGCCGACTGCGAGAAGTCGTCCGTCAGCGCTGAGGGCGATCGGCCCGGTGCTCACACCCTCAACTCGCCCTAGGCTATGACCTTCGGCACTCCAGAGCACGATTGCAGTTCCGGTCGACAGGGCCAATAGTGAGCCGGCGCGATCCTGGGCGAAGTCGATGACGGGATCAGCTGCATCGTATGTACCGGGCGAGCCCATCGCGCCGATCAGCGCACCGCGACCGCTGTCGTGGTCGAGCTGATAGGCGGCGACGGCCAGCTGCATCGCCAGTCCCGGCTGGGAGGGCAGAAGGTTCTTGGCCTGCTGGGCGACAGCGCGAGCCTCCGCTAGTCGCTGCTGCGTGACTGCGCGACGCTGTTGCACGACTGCAAGACCGGCGGTCGCCGACGCCACAAGCGTGAGGGCGGCCAGGATGGCCGTCAGATAGCGGCGCTGCCGACGACGCCGACTCTCCGCGGCTCTCGATGCGACGAGGAAACGCTCGACCGGTCGCGCGACGTCGCCGGGATGGTGCTGTGCCCATTGCTCGGCGTTGTCCAATCGACTGCCTCGCTGGAGGACAGAGGAGTCGTGGCCGCTGTCCTGCCAGGTACGCACCTGCGCCTCGAGTTCCTGACGAAAGACATGGCTGGCGCGATCAGCGTCCATCCATGAGCGCAGGCGGGGCCATGCCTGCAGCAGAGCTTCATGGGTGATGGTGAGCCCGCCTTGCTCCTGGGTGAGCAAGCGTTGGTTCGTGTAGGCGGCGACAACCTCGGCGACAGCATCGACGTCCGGAAATCCGGACGCCAGTTCGTCTCGCGTGAGATGCCGACGCGCGTCCTCGAGCGTTTCACCTCCGATCCGGACCAAGCGAAGGAACACGGCGCGGGTCGCAGCCTGGGCGGGCTCGCCAAGCTTTGCGTACAAACGGTCGGCTGTGGCCGCGATCGCGCCGTGGATGCCTCCGGTGTCGTGGTAGCCGGCGAGAGTGAGGGTTCTCCCGCTACGTTTCAGCCAGGTCGCGCGCAATGCATGTGCGAGAAGAGGGAGCCGGCTGGAGGCGTCCGCACTGGCGGAGCCGACACCCATATCCGCGAGCAAAGCTTCGCGCAGTTCCGGCTGAACGGTGAGGCCGACTTGATCGGCCGGGCCGAGGATGACACGGTCGAGGTCGCTGCGTTCGACGGGCCCGAGCTGGACTGGGTCGTCCCGAAGGGCCGCCCGCAGCCATGGGTCCGAGAGACAATGCCCGTAGAAATCGGCACGCAAGCCGAGGACCACCCCGACCGGCGAACCGGCGCCGGAACAGACCGCCTTCAGCAGCCCGATGAACCTTGCTCGGCTTTCCTCATCCGCAGAGGTGAAGACCTCCTCGAACTGATCAACCACGATCAGCAGTCGGCGGTGTGTCAGCTGCATGCACATTGACTTGCTCAGCTCGGCGGGGTCTCGTGCGCCGAGGTCCAAAATTCGTTCCGCCGGGATTTCGGACATCGCGGCCAGCACGTCGGCGAGTTCACGCGCCGGCGCCGGGCCCGGAGTGATGACCCGCCGAGGCCAGTCACGGGACCCGGCCGCGCCGTAGCCGTTTCTCGCGATCGCGGAGATAAGACCGCATCGCAGCAGAGAGGACTTCCCGGCCCCGGAGGCTCCGATAAGCAGTACCGGGCCACCCTCGATGCGAGCCTTGTCGATTCGCTCCAGCAGCGCGGCGACGTCGCGGCCGCGGCCGAAGTACCACTTGTCCTGACCGGGTTCGAAGGGGAGGAGACCAGGGTACGGGCAGACGCCGACAGGATCGTCTTCGAACACCTCTTCCAACCGTGCGGTGGCCGTGAGCGTGAGATCGCCGCCAACCTGGACGATCATGGAGCCGCCCGACGCACGCGCCTCCTGACGCAGTCCAGGAAGCGGCAGGTCTTCGGAGCTTTGTGAACCTTCAGGCACGGCTGCCTCGGTTCGGCTCCGTGATCGTGAGGTTGCCGCCCACCTGGATGACAGTGCTGCGCCGTTTCGCGGTCGCGCTCTGGTGGAGTTCGGGACCTGCCGGCGCTTGCGCTCCCTCCACCTCGGCTGCGATCGGCGAGGTAGCACCGGTGACCGGGAGAGGCACATCTTGGGTGGATGTGATTGCCTCTAAGAGGGACGCAAGTCCAGCCCGCGAGAGAGTGTCGATCAAGTAGTGGTCGGCGCAGTACGGCTGCAGGAACAACGGTATTTCATCGATGGTGTGGCCGGGAAGAACAACGGGCAGCAGCTTACGCGTCCATGTCGTTCGATTCGCGTGTAGGAGATCTCGCAGCAGGCACGCCTCAGCCTGCACTCCACGGTTCTGATGAGGAGGTCCGGTGCCGTCTCCGACACTCCGGTAGCGAGGTGAAGCAACCACGATGACGAACTCCGACTGGAGGATATTGTCGGTCATCCAGGCGTACCAGTCACGGCGTTCACTGCTCTCCCGCTGATCCAGCCGTACATCAATGTTCTCAGCGCGTATGAGCTCGCACAAACGTAAGACGGCGTCCTTATGCGCCGAGTTGTCGTGAGCATACGAGACGAACACCCGCTGGTCTGCAAACTCGGCCATATGGCTGACGGTACCGCAAGATGCGAGAGTCTTCGCCGGCAAGCACACCTGATAAGTGGACGAAAGTCGATCTTTCCGGACAATTACTGGACATGATGTTTTGCAGGCGGGCGCCTTCCTAGACGAGCCGTGTGCCGACGGTGTGCCGGAATCGGTGCGAGGTGACCAGCTTGACGCCGGTCTCGTCGACGAGACCGGCATGCAGGCAGGCACCGGCTACCAGTTCCGCCACCGCGAACTCCAGGACCACCTGGCCCACCACCCTCAACCAGCACAAATCAGTGGCTAACGATCGGCCGAGTTGCCCTGGCGGCCACATCGCCAGCGCCAACTCCCGTCAGCTCATCACCGAAAGGCGTGCACGTCCGACCGTGAAGTGAGGACGGTGGCCAGACGAGCCTGGGCCGACGGTGGCAGACCAGGCTCGCGTCGCGTTTGACCAGCGCGTTGAACGCGACAGGGTGATCGTGGCGGCACTGTTGGCCGGACTGGCAGTTTTGGTCAAATCGATGACCCACAACCAGCTCGCCACCCTACCCGGCTTCGGCGGTGCCCGGCCGACGCCCATCTTCCGAAGGACGCTGTCCTGCCAGGTGGCCGTCGCCGCTAT
Source organism: Amycolatopsis sp. NBC_00355 (assembly GCF_036104975.1). Lineage (GTDB taxonomy): Bacteria > Actinomycetota > Actinomycetes > Mycobacteriales > Pseudonocardiaceae > Amycolatopsis. Next base: position 3,243,178 of record NZ_CP107982.1, read on the forward strand.
CCCCCAGCCACGCAAGCCTGTTCGGATCGTCCCACAGCAGAACCAGGTCCCGGGTGATGGCGGCGAGTCCGACGTCGCCCTCGAATCCCTTCAACATCAACGCCCTGGCGCGCGCAGGCAGCTCGGCCATGCCGTCACCTCCGGTGAGTTCGCCTACGAGATCCCGCATCTCTTCGGGCGAAGCGTGCGGGTGCCACAACACCGCGGGAATCCCGGCCCGCAGCGCCGCGGCGAACGGGTCCGTTCCGGGGGTGGGGGTCGCGGAAGCCGAGTACCCGGCCAACACCAAGACGTTCCAGTGGGAGTCACTGAGAATCGCATCGAGCCGATGCCGCGCCTCGATGTGATCCGGCATGAAGTAGTAGCAACGACCGGGCGAGGGATCAGACTGCAGTGACTGCCAGCGTATCCGCCATGCTCGATGCCACTGCCTAGACCGCATCCGTTCCAGAGAACGCAAGGCGATCTCATAGTCCATGATCAGGAGCCGGCTGCCCTCAGCTTCTGGCTCTTGCCGCCACCTGTGGACGGGCAAGCCCAGCAACCGCCGCGGAAGGACGAACTCGATGACCACCGGGCACGTGCGTCCAGACCATGCAACTTCGGCTTCGGTAACGAGACCGGCTACGTGCCGCTCGAGGTCCGCAAGGGGTAACGAGCAGGAGCTTCCGCTGGGCGGCGGCCACTCCTCGACTTCTTCCTGGCGCCACGAAGTGACAATCACGAGGTTGGGATCGATCGCGTCCGGTACTACGAGCACCATCAGGTGCAGCGGGGTTTCCCGTGGTCCGGGCGTGCGCGTGCCGTGCGCCGCTCGGTATTCCTCGAACGGCCACTTGGGTGTGTCGAGTAGTTCAGCGGGGTTGATCGCCAGTACGAAGGCAAGGACCGCGACTTCTTCCGCGGTGATCGTCTTGCGCACCCCCGACTCGATCTTGGCGATCGTGCCGCGGGTGAGAGTCGGGCTGCCGGCCCGCACGCATGTGTCGGCGAGCTGTTGCGCTGTCCAGCCCCGGGCAGCGCGCGCCTGCTTGATCCGGTCGGCCAGCAGTTCGGTGACCGTTTCCTGCGCCATGAGCCCCACTTGTTCTCGTACCGCCGCGGCATGTCGACCACAGCCACCCGCAGTATAGGACATGTTCTAATCTGGAACAGACCTTGTTCTGAATCGGAACATCCTGGATGCTGTAAGCGACACGCGGCCGAGAGGAGGTGCACAGTCGCCACGATCCTGCTACCCCGACTATCTCGCGGGACCGCACTGGTCGTCCGCGCAGTCGCGGCTGCCGTCCCCGCAGCATTGGGGGTAACCGTGGCTACGCTCATCCTGCTCGTCGCACTGTTCATGAGCGAGAGGCGCCAACGTTACGCACTCCGGGCCGCGAAGAGCATCTTCGACCTGACGGCATCCATTACACGGCTGCCAGCCGAAGAATCCCCGACCGATCGCTGATCTGGAAACCCGCCTGGGCAGCAGGGTGCGGACCCGCGACCACTCGGGCCTGCTTATGGCATCCAACCGAAGAAGGAACAGCCAGCACCGCCAGAGGCTGACAACCCGCCCTGGTGCGCAGCCGGCCGCGCGGCGAAGCCTTGATCGTTGAGGCGCTTCGTCCCAGAGTCGAGTAGGGGTGACGCGGACCGCGTTACCCCTACTCCGTTTACAGGGGCGCCAAGATGGCGATCAGGAAAAGCACCGCCGCGACCACGCTCGCCGCAGCCAGTACCAGACGCCGAACCGCGCGAAGCACCAGCCGGGCTTGATCGAGCTGGCTTGCGGCGCGCTCACCCCACGCGTTCGAAGACTGCTGCTGCTGTCGCACCACCTCGCTCCCCCTGGTGATCGCTACCATCTTGCCCTCCTCCCTGGCCGCGTGCGCGGCCGTCTCGTCTCGCTGGTCCCGTTCGTCGGCGCCGCCATGGTCCGGCACGCCGCCGGTCTGATCGTTCATGCAACCAGGCTGCTGCTCGGGTTAGCATTGACTATGTCGTGCGCTGCAGCAGGTGCTCCCAACGCCGCACCTCGACGCCAGCGACATGGATCCGGACGCCACTCTGCGGCGAGCCCGTGAGGCATGGGTGTCCCCTGAAAGCATCACAGACCTCGTCATCCGATGGCTTCCTTTGGCCCGTCGGGAGCCGAAAGCGGCCGATGCAATCGCCTTGCTCGCCAAGTGTGGCCCGATGCCCTGGCAGTTCACCGCCGCTCTCGACTGGGTTGAACAGGTGGTCGACGGACGGTACGACATCTTCGCCAATCGAAGCTGGTTCTTGACCGATTGGCTCGGTCTCCTGCGCGATGCCGGACTTGGCGTTACCGACGGCACGGGATGGCGCCGCCTCGTAGACGGCCTCGCCGCTGCCGGCGACCGCCGGGCCGTCGAGCTCCAACGCTTGGAGGAGTGATCGCCATGGCCCGACGGCGCGACACGCCCGAACCCGCACATCGATTTCCATGACTTCAGTCGTGACGCGAAACTCTGCCGAACAGAGTGGCCAACGGTGTCGCCACGGAAAACGATGAGGCCAAAGGTGCTGGTAGAGGCCATAGTCTCAGCTGCCGACCACCCTCCTAAGGCGGTCGTCGGAAGCTCGAATCCGTAGGCAGAACATTGCCGATGTCGTTTCCGTGCGGCAAGCTTGGTAAGAGGTAACTAAGTCAGTCTCCACCGATGCCCTCCCACGCCGAGAACACGTGGATGCAGGATGTCGAGAACATGGAGTGCCGCAGAGGCCGATAAGCCTGAATGCCCGGCAACACCTAAGCCAGCGATTGGGACCTTCCCAGGTGGGGTTGCGCCCCAGTCGGCGGATCGGATCGTCGCGGCACTAGCTCTACCCGAGCGAAAGCGGAACCTGGACACTGTCGTTCCGTTGCCAGTCGCAGATCTCGGGCCGTTGGTGGACGGCGGCTCGGTCATCTTCAGTCTGGTCCGAGTCGCCGAAAACGGCGTGGTCGCCGCGCGGATGGCTATGGAAGCACTGGGCTGGGTCACCGGCTTGACGATCCGGCTCAGCGTGTCGTCGCGTCTGCTTGTCGTGGCGCCGTGCGACTCGCGAGGGCAAGCGTCCGTTCCGCCGAAGATGAGCTTGACGATGCCTGCCCGGCTGCGTGCACAGTGCCGGATACGCCCCAGCGACCAAGTACTGCTGGCGGCGCTGGTGGAGCACGACCTCCTGGTCGTTTATCCGCAACACGTCCTGCACGAGATGGTCACGGCCTATCACACGGAACTGGCGAGCACCCCACATCGGACGGCAGCCAAATGACCGGTGGGCGCGGCGGCTTGCCGCCGCGCCCACCGATCGTCACTCCACCTCAGCCCGCGCAGTCCTGGCAGGGGCCAGCGGGTGCGGTTCCCCGGTCAGGGCTGCGAGGGCCTCGGCGACCTCGCTAATGTCGGCTTTCACGTAGCTGGTGGTGGTCAGGTCACTGCCGGACTCGGAATGCCCTGCGTAGGCGCGGGCGACACCCATGCCGAAGTTGCGCTCCACCCAGGTCAGGGTGGTGTGGCGGAGCCAGTGCGCGCTGACCTGCAGAGCCCTGGCCCACTCGAGCTCGTTCTGGACCCGGCCGAAGATGTAGTCGTAGCGACGGGACGTGATCGGCTTGCCGCTGCTGTAGCGCAGTAGCTTCCCTTGCGGGTCGCCGCTGCCGCGTTCCTCGTCGTGGGCGATGAGGTGACGCATCAAGGTGGGCGAGACGGGCTGCCAGCGTTCAGTCTCGCCCTTCTCGCGCAGCAGGACCGTGCACTGCCTGCGGTCGAGGTCACGGGGCCGCAGGGCGAGGGCACCGCCGCGGCGGCAGGCGCTCTCCTCGTGGAGGCGGCAGATCAGCGAGTCGAGTTCCGGGTCGTCGCCGGTGCTGGCGACGACGTCGTTGAGCTCGGCCAGTCGGTTGCCTGCCAGGGCACGGCGGGTCGAGGCATTGCGGCTGGGTTTGGTGACGCGCATGGCGGGATTGCGGCGTTCGTCGAGGCGCCCGTCGTTGACCAGGTGCTTGTAGAGGCAGCGCATGGCCGCGATGAAGTTCTCCGCCGCGTTGCGTCCACCGCGGGAGTTGCGCCGGACCCGGGCGGTGCTGCGCACGGTCTCGGCCATGGTCTTGATCTCGCTGGCGATGATGGTATCCATGCGCCGATCACCCCACTTGGCTTCGGCCTTGTTCCAGTACGAGCCATAGGAGGCGGCCGTGCTCGGAGAGACCAGGCCGGCCACCACCGGGATCCACTCGCGGATCGTCGGCATCGGCCGCTGATCAGGCAGGACGTCATCGTCGATCCGGACGCCGGGGACGAGGTCGGCGGGATCGACACCGAGCCGTGAGAGCAGCAGCCGGGCCGCTTCGAGGTCTTGCGGGGTCGCGGGTGCGTTCATGATGCCTCCTCCTCGGGGGCGGCCAGCGAGGTGTGAAAGGTGCGCAGCATCGCCTGCACGGCGGCTTCCGGGTGGACGATGAGGACGTCGTGGGCGGGGTCGGCGACCAGCAGCAGCCGGCTGCCCGCCAAGGCGCCGCAGCCTTTGCGGACCGGGGCGGGGAGGGCGACGTAGGGCTTGCGGGGCATGACGAACACCCCGTCCGGACGTCGGCGGATCACGACCGAGGTCTGGACGAGGGTGATCAGCAGGCGGTCACCGGGGCTCCAGCCGAGCGCGGAGACAGCGCCGCGGTCCTGCAACCGTCCCCCGCCGTCCATCAGCGCGATCGACAGCCGCGGACCGTCCACGGCGCCGAGATCGCGCAGCGGCGGGAGGCCCATCGGGACAGGCGGAGACGACGACTCAGCTGGAGACGGCGTGGCAATCCGGCCGGGCAGAACCAGGGGTGAGAGGAAGGTGCTCACGTCACACCTCCCCTGCGAGCTGCGCGAGGGGAGGGCGCGTTCATGATCAGCGTAGCCGAGGCGGGCTGAGGCTGAACGCGAGAAAGACCCGCCGTGGCGGGCCAGTTACTCTGTGGTTTGGGAGATCTCCCACGTATTTGTGTCCGAGGGGGGACTTGAACCCCCACGCCCGTTAAGGGCACTAGCACCTCAAGCTAGCGCGTCTGCCATTCCGCCACTCGGACCTGCTGAAGAAAGAGTACCCGGCCGCCCCGTGGGGGTGTTCAGGGGGGTCTGGGTCGTGGGACTGGGGAGGGCTGGGATGATCATGCGTTTTGCGTCAACGCTGTATCGATCCAGTCCTCCTGGCCTGCTCGGCTTCGGGCGAACTCGCGTAGGGGTTCCTGGTAACGGTAGGCGTCCGGGCCGGCTGGGTTCAGCAGGTGGGCGTCCACCAGGGACTCCAGGATGGCCGCCGTTGCCGGTAGGGGGAGGTTCAGGGTTTTGGCGGCTGTGGCTAGTGGGACCAACGGGGTCGGCAGGTGGGACAGCACTCGGAATGCTCGGGACTGCGTCTTGGACAGCTGGGACAGGGCCGACTCGTAGGGTTTCTCTATTGCCCAGCACTCCGGCGGGGTGACTGGTGAGCCGGGGGCTGGGCGGCCCAGGCGTTGCAGGGCCTCGGCCATCGTCCAGTCCGGGCGGGACGCCACTCGGGCTCCTACTGCCTGCAGGACCTGGGGCAGGCCGGCGGTGCGACGGATCAGTTCCTTGGTCGCGGCGACGTCTTCGTGGGCTCGGGGGCCGATCAGGCGCTCCAGTAAGAGCTGAGAGGCCGTTGGGTCCAGGGCGCTCACTTTCCGCCACTGGGCGTGTGGCAAGCCGTACAGGCGCTGGCGCGCGGTGATCATCACCGCGGGGCCTCCGGCTCCGGGGAGCAGGGGGCGAATCTCGTCGGCGTCTCGAGCGTCGTCCAGGATCACGAGTAGGTGGCGGCCGGTGGTTCGGGTGCGCCACAGGGCCGCTCGCTCGCTGGATGACGGCGGCAGGTCCGTGACGCCGATGCCTCGCAGCAGCTCGGACAAGGGGTCCGTCGAGACCGACAGGTCCGTGAACAGCTGGCCGTCGGGGAAGGAAGCGGCGATCGTGTGGCCTAGCTGGACTGCCAGGGTTGTTTTGCCGATGCCCGCCAGGCCTTCCAGGGCGACCACGGGGACTGCCGCGCCGGATGTTCGGAGGGTGTCGGTCAGTGCTTGGCGCAGGTCCTCGCGGCCGACGAACTCGGGGAGCTCGGGTGGCAGTTGGGTGGGGCGGGTGATCGTCGCCGCGAGGGTCGGGTCCGACGACAGGATGCGGCGCTGCATTTCGCGCAGCTCGGGGCCTGGGTAGAGGCCCACTTCGTCCTCCAGCCGGCGCTGGATGCGGGCGTAGACGTCCAGGGCCTCGGCCTGGCGACCGGAGCGGTAGAGGGCCAGCATCTGCAGCTCGCGGGGGCGCTCGCGCAGCGGCTGCTCGGTGATCAGCTCGGACAACGCCGCGGTGGCTTCGGCGTGGTGGCCCGCTTCGATGTCGGCGGCGGCCAGGTCTTCGATCGCTTTCAGGCGCAGTTGCTCCAGGCGGACGCGCTCGGCTTCGAAGCCGTTGACGCCTGACAGCGGCGTGCCGTGCCACAGGGCAAGGGCGGTGCGGAGGGAATCAGCGTCGCCCTTGGCCAGGAGGTGCTGGAACTCCGTCAGGTCCAGCGTCGGCGCGACGATCGCGTAGCCGCCGCCCAGCGACTTGATCGGGGTGGCCGGCTCCAGGGCGTGGCGCAGGCGAGAGATGTACGAGCGGACCATGCCGGTCGCCGCTTTCGGCTCCGCGCCGCCCCAGAGCGCCTCGACCAGCTGGGCCGGTGAGAGCGACGTGCCGCCTTGGAGGAGCAGGACCGCCAGCGCCGCCCGTTGCTGGGGTGGGCCCAGCTCGATCTCGACGCCGCCGCGCCAGGCGCGTACCGGGCCCAGCACCTCGAACCGCACTGATTCGGTCACGCTCAGCGCAACCCCCGGCGGCGGGCGGCTATTCCACCGCGGCGGGCGAGCGGTGGGTCGGCGCGTCCGGGACGTGCGCCGGGCGGCCCCGTGCGAACTCCTTGCGCAGCACCGGGACGACCTCCGCGCCCAGCAGGTCGATCTGCTCCAGCGCCGTCTCGTGCGGGAGGCCCATGCCGTCGACGTTGAACAGCTGGCGCTGGTAGTCGCCGAAGTCCTCGCGGAAGCGCATCGTCCGGTCGATCACCTGCTCCGGGCTGCCCACCGTGAGCGGCGTCTGCTCCATCGTCTCCTCGAGCGAAGGACCGTGGCCGTAGATCGGCGAGTGGTCGAAGTACGGGCGGAACTCAGCGAGCGCGTCCTGGGAGCGGCGGCGGATGAACGTCTGGCCGCCGAGGCCGACGATCGCCGTGTCGGCCGGGCCGTGGCCGTGGTGTTCGAAGCGCTCGCGGTAGAGCGCGATCATCCGCCGGGTGTGCTCGACCGGCCAGAAGATGTTGTTGTGGAAGAAACCGTCGCCGTAGAAGGCCGCCTGCTCGGCGATCTGGGGGCTGCGGATCGAACCGTGCCAGACGAACGGCGGGACGCCGTCGAGCGGACGTGGGGTCGAGGTGAAGCCCTGCAGCGGAGACCGGAACTTGCCCGACCAATCCACGACTTCTTCCCGCCACAGCCGCCGCAGCAGCGCGTAGTTCTCCACGGCCAGCGCGATGCCGTCGCGGATGTCCTTGCCGAACCATGGGTACACCGGGCCGGTGTTGCCGCGCCCGAGCATGAGGTCGAGGCGGCCGTCCGCGAGGTGCTGCAGCATCGCGTAGTCCTCGGCGATCTTCACCGGGTCGTTCGTGGTGATCAGCGTGGTGGACGTCGAGAGCACGATCCGGCTGGTGCGCGCCGCGACGAACCCCAGCAGCGTGGTCGGCGACGACGGTACGAACGGCGGGTTGTGGTGCTCCCCCGTCGCGTAGACGTCGAGGCCGGCCTCTTCGGCGCGGACGGCCGTCTCGACCATCCGCGTGATCCGCTCGTGCTCGGTCGGCGCGCGGCCGGTCACGGGGTCGGTCGCGATGTCGCCGACCCCGAAGATCCCGAACTGCATCCCGAAATCCATCACAGCCCCTTGAAGGCGTCGTGGTGGGCGGCGAGCCAGGTGCCGAAGTCCTGCAGCCGCGGGTTCAGCTCGCGCACGACCTCGGGGTCGCGCGCGCCGGCGAAGACACTCTCGTACTCGGCGTAGTAGAAGAACATGTTGGCCAGGTCGTCGGCGCCCGGGAAGCCCTGCGCGCGCACGGCTTCGACGCTGATCGGCCGGTAGGCGACATCTTCGCCGAGCTCCTTGGCGAACGCCGCCGCGTACTGCTCGCCGGTCAGGTTCTCGCCGGAGATGCTGATCGTACGGCCGGCGAGCTCGGGGCCGCGTTCGAAGACGCCGAACGCCGTCCGGCCGATGTCCTCGGCCGCGATCGCGGGCAGCTTGCGGTCGCCCATCGGCAGGTGCAGGGCGAGGACGCCGTCGTCGTCGCGGACCGGGCGGAAGAAGTCGGCGAAGGACTCGAAGTAGAACGTCGTGGACAGGAACGTCGTCGGCACGCCCGCGTCGACGAAGAAGGCGTCGGCCTCGGCCTTGCCGTCGAAGTGCGGGACCTTGTAGCGCTCGTTCAGGGTCGGCACGCGGTCGTCGTCGAGGCGCAGGTGCAGCCGGGTGTCGGGCAGCGTCGACCAGATGACGTGCCGCAGGCCCGCGGTCTTTGCGGCCGCGGCCATCGCCCGGGCCTGCTTCTGCTCGCGCTCGACGTCGTTGTACTCCCAGAACGCGCTGACGAAGTAGGCGCCGTACGCGCCTTGCAAGGCCTTGGCCAGGCTTTCTTCGTCGTCGAGGTCCGCGGCGACGACTTCGGCGCCCCGCGCGGCGAGCGCCTGCGCCGCGTCGGAGCCGGGGCGGCGGGTGATCGCCCGGAGTGCGAAGCGGCCGGCGGGGTCGTCGAGGATGGCGCGGGCGAGGCCGCCGCCCTGCTGGCCGGTGGCACCGACGACGACGATGGTCTTCTTCTCGGTCATGGGGTTCTCCTGGTTTCGGTGACCGGCACATCCGGTCGTGAACCCAGGTAACCGCCGCGATGTTGGCGGCTCGTGCACGCCGGATGCACGCCGCGTGCACGCGGTTTACAAGACCCGTGCGGATTCCTAGGATTCGCCGGGCACCAGGACGGGAGGTTCTGCATGGCGCGTCGCGCCCGGCGAGACGACGACGGGATTTCCGTCGACGAGCTCCTGAAAGCGACCGGCGCCACCGCGCGGCCCCTGACCGGCGGTTCCCCGCCGCCGCGGTCGCCGGTGCCCGACGGGTTGTCGCCCGCGGAGCGCGTGGACCGGATCGAGCAGCGGGCCCGGGAAGCCGCCGCCGCGCAGCAGCGGGCCGGGTCGCGGATCCGGTGGGTCAGCGCGGTCTGCGGACTGGTCGCGGTGCTCGGCGGCGTCGTCGTGATCGTCGTGACCACCAGCTCACCCGGCCGGGAAGCGTCGCCCGCGCTGGTGCCGTTGCTGCCCGCGACCACCCCGAAGCCGTCCACGAGCGCGCCTCCGCCGCCCAGCCCGACGCCGATCCCGACCGTCATGGCGGGCCGGCAGACCGCCCCGTCGACGAAGGCGACACCGCCGTCGTCGAGCGCGGCCCCTCCCCCGGCACCGTGCTCGGTGCGGTTCACCGTGCAGAACCAGTGGAACGACGGCTTCACCGCGGCCGTCGCCATCACCAACAAGGGCTCGAAAGCGCTCTCGCCGTGGACGCTGAGCTGGACCTTCACCGGCGGCCAGCAGGTCACGCACGGCTGGGACGGCGACTACGGCCAGCGCGGCGGGCGCGTCACGGTGGACGCCGCCGAGTGGAACACCACCCTCGCGCCCGGCGCGACCGTGACCACGGGGTTCAACGGCGCGATCCGCGGCGGCAACCCGGCGCCCGGCGCGTTCACGCTCAACGGCGCCTCCTGCGACGCGGGCTGACCGCGGGATTGGTCCCCGTCCGGGCCGGGTAGCCGCCGGAGCTGACGCAACCCCACCACGAGACGAACGAAGACGACTCCAGCGGCAACCCGGTGGACGACCGGACCGAGGACGAGCGGGAAGACCGCGACCCGGACGCCGACTGATCCCTCAGGTGGTCTCCTCCGGACGCCGGGTCATCGTCGGCTCGGGGTCCGCGCTCCGGCGGTCGGAGTCGCGCAGCACTTCGCGCGCCTGAGCTTCGGGATCGGCGCTCTCGACGGCCTTTTCCTCGGGCAGCAGCTCGGCCCGGCCCGCGGTGCGCTCGTCGGGGTTCTGTTCCGCTTCTTGTGCCATATCCGCCTGGTACCCACGCGGGTGGCGGCTCAGTCCCGGGAGCGGCGGCTGCCGGCGGCGTCACGACGTAACCGGGCCGCTTCGGCGGAGATTTCACCCACCCGGGTACCCAGATCGCCGGTCAGGTGCGGCCGGGCCGCGACCAGGGGTGAGAGCAGGCTCGCCGGGTCGTCGTCGCCCAGGGCGGCGACGAGGTGATCCGCGCTGACCTGCGCGGCCGGGTCGAGGCCGTCGAGCGCGCTCACGCGGCCGGCGAGCTGGCGCAGCACGGCGGCGTTGCGCCGCGCCCAGTCCGCGACGGCCCGGTCCCCCGCCCGCCGGTCGCGTTCGGCGTCGACCCGCGCTTCGCCGGTCTTCTCCCCGGTGCTCGACGGCTGCAGCCGCAGGTAACGCCGTTCGGCGGCCTGCCGGCTGGCGACGCCCAGCGCGGGCGCGAGCGTCACCCAGCTGGCGCCGGCCGCCCGCGCCGCCGTGATCAGCTCCGGCTCCCAGCCGGCCAGTTCATCCCGCAGCAGCCGCAGCCCGTTCAGCGCGGTGACCAGCTGCTCCCGGTCGGCCGCGCCCGCCCGCGCGGCCGTGACCGCGTCCCGGATCCGGCCCAGTGCGCCGGTGGTGGTGTCATCCATGGTCGTCCCTTCGACGACGGGTATCTTGTCGTCGTAACGACGACATGCTAAAACGACCGTGCGTGCCGACGCCAGAGTTTCGAAGAAGCCGAGGAAGGTTTCGAGGTGAACGGAAGACCCGCGGCCGACGACCAGGCGCCACTGACCGCACTGCTGCACGAACTGCTCGACCGTGTCGCGGCCGAGGTGCCGGGCGCGCTCGGCGCCGCCGTGACCGTCCAGCACGGCGACGGCCCGTTGCGCGTGGCGGCCGCCCGCGGGCTTTCGGCCGCGTGTATCACCGCCCAGCTGGACCGGTTCGGCGGCCCGGTGCCCCTCGCCTGCCGTACGGGCGAGCCGGTGATCGCCGCCGACGTCTTCGCCGACGAACGGTGGCCCGCGCTCACCCTCGTCGGCATGACCGAGCACGCCCCCGAGTTCGCCGCGGACTGGCTGCGCATCCGCGGGGTCGCCGCACTGCCCGCCGCCTGGGACGCCGACGGCGGCCTGGTGCTCTCGGCCACGCTCGACCGCCCCGCCACCGAAGAGACCATGACCGTGTTGCGGCGCCACGAAAAGCTCACGGCGATGGCGCTCGTCCTCGCCGAGTCCGCGTGGCCCGACCAGACCGAGCAGATGCTGGACCTGCTGCAGTCGCGGGCCGCCTTGGAGGAGGCGAAGGGCATCGTGATCGCGCTGCGGCGCTGCAGCCCCGACGAGGCCTGGGCGACGCTGCGCCGGGCGAGCCAGGAGTTCAACGTCAAGGTCCGCGAGCTCGCCGTCGCGCTGGTGGAGCTGATGTCCGGAGCGCCGGCGCCCCAGCCGGACGGCGAACGCACGATCCGGCCGGGCAGCGCGGCCCGCACCGCCGCCGAACAGCTGCTGCAGGTGTTCGACGGCGCACCGGCGGGGTTGTAACACTTCCGGGCGTCCCGACGACCTGCGTGCACCGGGACCAGCCCGGAGGAAACGCAGGAGGTCCCGATGGCGGACGCCAGTGCCTGGCCGGAGATCCACCGGGAACGCGCCGCGCTCGCCGACGATCTCGCGAACCTGCCGGCGGCGGCGTGGTCGACGCCGTCGTTGTGTCGCGGGTGGACAGTCCACGAGGTACTCGGCCACGTCGTCGCGACCGCGAAGCTGACACCCGGGTCGTTCGTCGGGCGGCTGGCCGGTTCCGGATTCCGGTTCCAGGCGATGGCCGCGAAGAACGTCGCCCGCGAGACCGCGGCCGGCCCGGAGGCGACGCTCGCGCAGCTGCGGGAGCACGCGAACGACACCAGCGGGCCGCCGGGGCCGACGGATTCGTGGCTCGGCGAGATCGTGGTGCACGGCACCGACATCCGGCGCCCGCTCGGGCTCGAGCGGGCGTTCCCGATCGCGACGCTGGTGCAGGTCGCCGAGTTCTACCGGCGGTCCAACCTGCTGATCGGCGCGAAGAAGCGGATCGCCGGGCTGACGCTGCGGGCGAGCGACGCGGGCTGGTCGACCGGGAGCGGGCCCGAGGTGACCGGGCCGATGCTCGCCCTGGTGCTGGCCATGACAGGCCGCGACGCGGTGCTCGACGAGCTTTCCGGGCCGGGAGTCGAGCAGCTGTCGGCTCGCTGCGGGGTGGCTTCCTAGGCGATCCGGGTGGGCGGGGCAAGTCTGGGCCTTCGGAGCGAACTGGCACACGGCGCACGGCCGCGCGTCGTTGCCGGATCCGGGGTGGACGGTCCCGTTGTCGGGTTTGGGGCGTTGTGCCGGCTTCCGGCCGCGCACTGCGGGGTGGCTTCCCCGGCGATCCGGTCGAGCGGACCCGATCTGGGCCTTCGGAGCGAACTGGCACACGACGCCCAGCCACGCATCCTTGCCGGAACCGGCGCGGACGGTCCGGCCGCCAGGGCCGGGCTCGGGGCGTCGGCCCGGCTTCCGGCCCCGTGCTGTGGGATGGCGTTCCAGGCGCTCCGGCCGGCTGGGGCAGGTATGGACCTTCAATACGACACCATGCGCAAGCACGACGCCCGCCGGCACATCGTTGCCGTCTCCGACTTGGATGGTCCAGCCCCCGGGCTCGGGTCGCAGGTCGGCTTCTCAAGGAACGCATTGCCACCCCGCGGGGCGCTCACCCACGTGGTGCCGGGCTGAAGACACAGCTGGGCGAAGCCCGCCGGCAGCGCGGGGGCGTCGGCGGCTCGCTGCGGGACCGCATGCTCTAGACCTGCTCGACACGGAACACCGCGATCCGGCCTGCCGCGTCGGCGACCGCGTCCGGGTTGGCGGCTTCGGCGAGACCCGTTGTCACGTAACGGTTGCCGACGCTCGGCGGGCTCGTTTCCACGAGCTTGCGCAGGATCGGGCGCCGCTCCTCCACCGGTACCTCGACCAGGCGCGCGGTGGCCGAACGGCGGCCGCGGGTCAGCGTGACGCTGGCCGCGGCGCGCACGTTCGCCACCCAGGCCGCCTTCGGGTAGGCCTGGATGATGTACCGCTCGCCGTCCTGCGGGATCACCGCGATCGGGAAGGTGCGCGGGACGCCTGTGCGGCGTCCCGCGACCGTGAGCAGCTGCATCGGGCCGAAGGCGATGCCGAGCCGCTGGAGCCCGACGACGAGCTTGTTCCCGGCGTTGACCATCCGCCGGTAGTTCTGCGCTGTTGCCATGACCCGAGCGTACGCCAACTCATACGGAACTCATATCATCCGAAAGCCGTAACTCATGTCGGGTCGGGGCCGGGCGCGGGCTCGGGCGGGATGGGGTCCGGGACCGGTACGCCACTGGGCTCGGGCGTCGGCCGGTCCGGGCCGGGGCCCGGCGGCACCGGATCCGGGCCCGGCGGTGCCGGGTCGGGACTCGGTCCGACCGGGTCCGCCGGGATCGGCTCGGGTGGTGCCGGGGGTGCGGTCAGGCGCTCCGCTGCGATCGGCATCGCTCTCCCTCCGCCGTCCGTGGGTCGGGCGGCTGTCACTCTTGGTTACCCATCCCGCGCGTCCGGGAACCCCGCGGCGCTCCGTGCCGGGATACCGTCGTCCCGTTCGTCATCCTCTGTGGACCGGCCGGCCACCGGGCGCCGCAGCGCCTCCTCTCCGAACCCGCCGATGGCGCGTCCCCCGATCAGCGCCGCGACGAACCCGGCCAGGGCTCGGCTCTTGACCCTGACACCGTGTCAGGCCGTACTCCTCGGCGCATGACCTTCCGAACCGCCACCGAGGTGGCCGCCGGGATCCGCCGTGGGGCGCTCTCGGCTCATGACTTGACCGGAGAACTCCTCGACCGCGTCGGGAAGTCCCCGCTCAACGCCGTTGTCGAAACCCACCGCGACATCGCGCTCAAGGCCGCCGAGGAGGCGGATCGGGCGGTCGCGCGCGGTGATGACGTCGGGCCGCTGCACGGCGTCCCGATGACCGTCAAGGACGCCTTCGACGTCGAAGGCATGCACACGACCTGGGGTGAGCCGGCGTTCGCGGAGCACGTCGCGGACCGGGACGCGGCCGTCGTCGAACGGTTGCGCGCCGCGGGCGCGATCGTCGTCGGCAAGTCGAACGTGCACCACATGCTCGCCGACTTCGGCCGGACGGTGAACCCGCTGTACGGCCGCACACTCAACCCCCGCGATCCCGCCCGCACGCCGGGCGGCTCGTCCGGGGGCGCCGCGGCCGCGGTCGCCGCGGGGCTGTCGTACCTGGAGTACGGCTCGGACCTGGCGGGCTCGATCCGGATCCCGGCGGCCTACTGCGGTGTCTACGGCCTCAAGCCGACCGCCGGAACCGTGCCGCTGCGCGGGTTCCAGCCGCCCGGGCCGCCCGCGGGCCCCGGCCGCGACTTCCCGTCGGCGGCCGGGCCGCTGGCGCGCTCGGCCGCCGACCTGCGGCTCGCCCTCGGCGTCACCGGCGGGCCGGACGGCGCCGAGGCGCACGCGTACTCGTGGCGGCTCGCGCCCCCGCGGCGCACCCAGCTGGCGGACTTCCGGGTCGGCGTCGTCCTCGACGACCCGCGCTGCCCGGTGACCGGTGAGGTCGGCGACGCGCTCTCGGACGTCGTCGACGCGCTCGCCCGCGCCGGGGTCCGGGTCGGCGAGGGCTGGCCGGACGGCGTCGACCCGGCCGCCCAGGCGGAGTCGTTCGGCTTCCAGGTCGAGCTGTTCTTCGCGATGCACGAAGGCGACCTCGCGGGGGTCGTCGAGCAGGAACGGCGGCGGCTGGCCTCAACGGCGGCGTGGGCGCGGTACTTCCGGGACACCGACGTCTTCCTCTGCCCGACGGTCTTCACGACCGCTTTTCCCCACGAGGGCGGGCAAAGCCGTTACGACGACCAGGTGTTCTGGATCGCGCAGGCGTCGCTGCCCGGGCTGCCCGCGGTGTCCGCCCCGGCCGGGGGTGCGCTGCCGGCCGGGCTGCAGGTGGTCGGCCCGGCGCACGAGGACGACACGGCGATCACGTTCGCCGAGCTCGCGGCGGACGTCGTGGGCGGGTTCGTCCCGCCTGGGGAATGATCGGCGGGTGTTCTCGATCGGGGACTTCGCCCGCCACGGCCGGGTGTCGGTCCGGATGCTGCGCCACTACGACGCGCTCGGGCTGCTGCGCCCGGCCCGCGTCGACCCCGCGACGGGCTACCGCAGCTACACCGCGGGGCAGCTGGCGCGCCTCAACCGGATCGTCGCGCTGAAGGATCTCGGGTTCACCCTCGAGCAGGTGGCGACGCTGCTGGCCGAGGAGGTACCGGTCGAGCGGGTGCGCGGGATGCTGACGCTGCGGCGCGCGGAACTGGAAGCCGCCGTGGCGGAGACCGCGGCGAAGCTGGTGCAGGTCGAGGCCCGGCTGCGGACGATCGAGGACGAGGGCCGCGCGCCCGCGTACGACGTCGTGGTCAAGGAGCTGCCGGCCGTGCGGCTGGTGGAGCTGACGGGTGTCGCGGCGGGGTTCGCGCCGGAAGCCATCGGCCCGGTGGTCCGCCCGCTGTGCGCGGAGCTGGGCCGGCGGCTGCCGGCCGCGGACGTGACGCCGGCCGGGCGCCTGACGTGCTTCTACGAGCAGCGCGCGGAGGACGAGGTCGTGGTGCACGCGGCGATCCCGGCGTCGGTCGGCTCCGGTGACCTGAACGGCCTGAGCGTCGCGGACCTCCCGGCGACCCGCGCGGCGACGCTGGTCCACCGCGGCGCGATCGACGGTGTCCTGCCGAGCTGGCAGGCGGTCGTGCGGTGGATCGAGGAGCACGGCCACCGCTCGACGGGGGCGCAGCGGGAGCTGTACCTGGACTGCCCGGAGGATCCGGCGGGCTGGGTGACCGAGCTGCAGGAACCGATCGGCTGAGATCGTTGCTATCGTTCCGCGGCGTGCAGCACCTCGAAGAACTCACGGTCGTCTGGCGATCGGCGATCCTCCCGCGGGAGTACGAGCCGCGCGGTCCGCTCGTCGAAGTCCACCTGGTTCCGGCCGTCCCGGCGACGCACCACGGGACGCCGGAGCTCGACCGGGTCCGCGACGAGCTCGCGGCGGACTTCACCCGCGCCGGTTCCTCCGCGGGCGGGGCCTGGGCGTTTTCGGCGGCCGAGGACCGCGGGCTCGCGGTGCTGAGCACCGGCCAGCGGACGTGCTGGTTCCCGTTCGACGAGGACGACCTCGCGGCGCGCGTCGCGGACCGGCTGCACACGCTGCTGGACCTCGGGCTCGCGGTGCCCGGCCGCCTCGCGCCGGCGATCGGGCTGGATCCGGTCGCCTCGACGATCAAGGTCGCCGCCCGCAGCGTGAGCAGTCCCGGGCGGATCCGGATCGGGACCGAGGACGCGTTCTCGCCCGGCGAGCTGCGCCGGGCGTCGCGGGAGATCGCCGAGGGGCTCGTCGCCCGGCTGGCGGCCCCGCTGGGTTAGTCCGCCCGCGGGTGGTGCGGCTGGGCGTGCTCGCCCGGGGGCAGGTCGCGGTCCAGGTGGTCCGCGTGGTGCAACGCCTGGGCCAGCAGGCCGCGGACGTGGTTGTCGGCCGCCGAGTAGTAGACGAACGTGCCCTCGCGGCGGCCCTTCACCAAGCCCGCCAGGCGCAGTTTCGCCAGGTGCTGGCTGACCGCCGTCGGGGCCGCGCCCGCCAGGTCCGCCAGGCACGCCACCGAGGACTCGCCCTGGAGCAGGGCCCAGAGGACCTTGATGCGGGTCGGGTCGGCCAGCAGGCGGAACGACTCCGCGGCCAAGTGGACCTGCTCGTCCGTGGGCATGTCGAACTCCGGCAGCTCCGCGTGCATGTAACTACCCTACTACTTGCGTATATGCGTGCCTGCGCAGGTAACATGACATCCATGAGCAAGGGACACGGGCACGGACATGGGCACCGCCACTCGCGGTGGCGGCCGCACAGCCACGACAGCGCCGACCGCGTCGACCACGCCCTCGAGACCAGCCGGCGCGGGATGCGGGCGCTCGTCCGGTCCTTCGCCGCGCTGTTCGTCACCGCCGTCGCGCAGCTGGTGCTGGTGCTCGTCACGGGCTCGGTCGCGCTGCTGGGCGACACCATCCACAACTTCGCCGACGCGCTGACCGCCGTCCCGCTCGGCATCGCGTTCCTGCTGGGACGGCGGGCCGCGACGCGCCGCTACACCTACGGCCTCGGGCGCGCGGAAGACCTCGCCGGGGTGGTCGTGGTGCTCGTCGTCGCCGCGTCGGCCGTGGTCGTCGGGTACGAGTCCGTGCTGCGGCTGCTCGACCCGCGCCCGGTCGGCCACCTGTGGGTGGTCGCGGCCGCCGGCGTGGTCGGGTTCGCCGGCAACGAGCTGGTGGCGCGCTACCGGATCACCGTCGGGCGCGAGATCGGCTCGGCCGCCCTGGTCGCGGACGGCCTGCACGCGCGGACCGACGGCTTCACGTCGCTGGCCGTCGTGCTCGGCGCGGCCGGTGTCGCGCTCGGGTTTCCCGCCGCGGACCCGATCGTCGGGCTCGGCATCACCGTCGCGATCCTGTTCGTCCTGCGTGACGCGGCGAAGGAGGTGTTCCGGCGGCTGCTGGACGCCGTCGACCCGGCGACGGTCGAGCTGGCCGAAACCACCGCACGCGACGTGCCGGGGGTGCTCGGCGCCGGGCCGCTGCGGATGCGCTGGATCGGGCACCACCTGCGCGCCGAACTCGCCGTCACGGTCGAAACGACGCTGACCGTCGAGCAGGCCCACCGCATCGCCCACGACGTCGAACACCGGCTGCTGCACGCGGTTCCGCGGCTGACGGCGGTCGCCGTCCACACCGAACCCGCGACCGGCGCCGACCAGGTCCACGAAAGTCTGGCGCACCACCATTAAGCGAGGAGCGGACAGCAGGCGCGCGCGCCTACTCGAACACCGGCTCCAGCGCCGCGAGCCGGGGCAGCGGGACGCCGAGCCCGCGGGCCTCGGCCAGCACGTCCCTCGCGTACGCGCCCGCCGAGTCGCGAGTGATCTGCCCGGTGCGTTCCAGCTGCTGCATGAGGAAGCTGTACAGGTTTTCCGCGCCGAGCAGCTTCCGCACGGCGAAGCCCAGCACGCCCGCCGGGACCCGCGAGACGAGCGCGGCGCCCATCCCCGGGTTGCCGCCCTTGGCCGTCAGCACCGGGATCATCTCGCGTACGAGCAGGACGGACTCCTTGACGGCGGCCGGTGAGCGGAGGAGTGCCGATTGCCCGCCCACCGCCAGCGCCTGCGTCATGAGGCCGGCGTCCAGGATGAAGTGGAACCAGAGCCAGCTGCGGAAATCCTTGCTCTCCGACACCGAGAACCCCGCGTCGCGGAAGAGCCCGCGAACCGCCCCGTAGCGGTCGGTGCGGTTCGAGTCGCCGCAGAACCCCAAGAACACGTTCTTGACGACGCCACCGTGCAGCGTGGAGCCGAGGAACCCGCCGCCACCACCGGGAAATCCCCAGACGACCTGATCGGCGGGCAGCGCCGACACGGCGGCGGCCGGGTCGACCCAGACGTTGTTGAACACCAGCACGGTGGCGGCACCGGCGCGGGTGCTCAGGAACCCGACGGCGGCGTCCAGCTGATCGTGGTTGACGCTCAGGAAGATCAGGTCGTAGTCGTGGCCGGCGTCCAGGTCCTCCCGCAGGGTGACCGGCCACCGGCGCCGGACCGGCACGCCGCGGCCGGTGCGCCCGTCCCGGATGTCCAGCTCCACTTCCGGGCCGTACTCGGCCGCCCGTCCAGGCCGGACGTAGAACTCCACCTGGTGTCCCGACCCCGCCAGCGCCCAGCCGTAGAGCGTCGCGATCGTGCCGCGGCCGAACATCAGGATCTTCACTGATTCCCCCTCATCACGAGTCGGCGGGCGACGCCTCCTTCACCGTCCACAGTAGAGGCGAACGGAGAATTTCCCGCCGTACCGCGGGCAAGTGAGAAAGAGAGCGACCGGACCGACTCACGTACGGGAAGCTCAGGAGCGCACCGGCTCCTCCGCCGGTGCCGGCTTCGGCGTCAGCACCCCCGCGAACACCGCCGCCAGCACGCACAGCACCACCGGCACCGCGAACGTCACGCTCAGCGGCATCCACCGCGTCAGCCCGCCGATCAACGCCGGCCCCGCCAGCAGACCCACGTAACCCAGCCCGACCACCCGGGCCATCAGCGCGCCCGAGTTGCGCGTGTCCAGGTTGCCCGCCGCCGAGAACAGCTGCGGTACCCCGCCCGACAGGCCGAGGCCGAAGATCGCCCAGCCCACCAGGGACAGCGGGACCCACGGGGCCGCCGCGGCCACCGAGAGCCCGACCGCCGCCATCGCCGCGCCGTAGCGGACGATCGCCGCCGGGCCCGCCCAAGCCGCGACGCGGTCGGTCAGGAACCGGCCGGTCGTCATCGCCACCGCGAACGCGCCGTAGGCGAACGCCGCCGTCGAGGCCGACGTGCCCAGGTCCTTCTCCAGGTGCAGCGCCGCCCAGTCGTTCGCCACGCCCTCCGACAGCATCAGCGCCAGGGCCAGCGCGCCCAGCAGCCAGATCAGCCGCCCCGGGGTCCGGCGGGTGGACGTCGCCGCGGGCGCCGCCTGCGCGACGTCGGCCGGCGCGTCGGCCGGCTCGATCAGGAACCGGGCCGCGACCAGCGAAAGCAGGATGCACAGCAGGCCGGTGCCCGTGAGCGTGACGCCGGTCGCGACCCCCGCGCCGAGCGTCGCGGCACCGATCGCCGCGGCCAGCGCGCCGCCGATCGACCACATCGCGTGGAACGACGCCATGATCGGGCGTGGGTACGCGCGTTCCACGACGACCGCGTGCGAGTTCATCCCGACGTCGATCGCGCCGTTGCCGAACCCGAACAGGATCAGCGAAAGCCCCAGCGTCCACCACGAGTTCGCGAAGCCCGGCGCGCACAGCGCCAAGCCGAGGAACACCCCGGCGGCGGGGACCAGCTTGCGGTGGCCGAGCCGGTCGACGAGCGGGCCGGACACCTGCATCCCGGCGAACGCCGCGCCGCCCAGCACCAGCAGCAGCGCGCCCAGCGTGCTGTGCGAAATGCCGGTCGCGCGCTCGACGTTCGGGATGTGCACCACCCACATCCCCATGCCGAACCCGTTGAGGGCGAAGAACATCCACGTCGCGACGCGGGCGGCGCGCGGACGGGCGGGAGCGGTCGTCATCGGTTCTCCGTGTGGTTCTCTGGGACGTCTTCGGCAAAGTTCCCGGGCGGGACGGCGATGTGCACGAGCACCCCGCGCTCGGCCAGCGCCGCACGCTGGTCCGCGGGGGCGCCCGGGTCGGTGATCAGGACGTCGGGCCGGTCGGCGGGGCACACGTGGGCGAGCGAGACGCGGCCCCACTTCGCACTGTCGGCCAGCACGATCGACCGCGCCGACACGGCCAGGGCCTGCTGCTTGACCTCGGCGTCGGCGAGGTCGAACGCGGTCAGCCCGGCTTCGAGGCCGAACGCACACGGGCTCAGCACGGCGACGTCGAAGCGCAGCGCCCGCAGCGAAGCGAGCGTCAACGGGCCGACCAGCGCCTGCTCCCCCGGCCGCGGCTCGCCACCGGGCAGCAGCAGCCGTACGTGCGGGGCGTCGGCCAGTTCACGCGCGGCGTGCAGCGACAGCGGCATCACGGTGACCGAGCGCTCGCGCAGCAGCCGGGCCAGCTCCAGCGCCGTCGTCCCGCTGTCGAGGACGACGGTCTCGCCGTCGGAGATCAGCTCGGCCGCCGCGGCCGCGATGGCCCGCTTCGCCGCGATGGACGCCGTCGCGCGGGCCGCGAACGGCGGCTCCACCCCGGACGGCGACGCCGGGACGGCCCCGCCGTGCACCCGCCGCAGCACGCCGCGGGCGGCGAGGTGGTCCAGGTCCCGGCGCACGGTCATCTCCGACGCGCCGGTCACCTCGGCGAGCTCGGCGACGCCGACCTGCTCGGTGCCGCGCAGCCGTTCGACGATGACCCGCTGCCGTTCCGCGCTCTTCACCCGGCGATGCTCGCAAGAACCGAGCGTTCGCACAACTGATTTGTTCGACCGATCACTGCGCTTGTGCGAATCGCCGCTGCGGCATGATGGGATCGTGCACGTCGCCGAGACCACCGCAGCCCCGTGACCGGGGGCTACCTGAAGGGCCGGATCCGCCGCGAGGACATCATCACGGCGGCGGCCGCGGCGTACGGCGAGCTCGGGTACCACAGCTCGTCGCTGCGGGAGATCGCCAAGCGCGTCGGCATCACGCACGCCGGCCTCCTCTACTACTTCCCGACCAAGGAAGCCCTGCTCGCCGCCGTCCTCGAACGCCGCGACGCGGAGGACTCCGACCGCGAGCAGCTGCGCGTCCCGGCCGGGCTCGACGTCCTGCGCCACTTCGTCGCCTTGGCCGAACACAACGTCCGCCACCCCGGGATCGTCGACCTCTACTCGCGCCTCGCCGCCGAAGCCGTGGCCCCGGACCACCCCGCGCACGACTACTTCGTCGAGCACTACCGGGCCGCCCGCGAAGGGGTGCGCGAGTCGTTCGAGGTCCTGGCCGCGCGCGGCCAGCTGCGCGACGGCGTCGATCCACGGGTGGCGGCGCTGACCTTCATCGCGTTGATGGACGGCCTGCAGGTGCAGTGGCTGACCGTGCCCGGCGACGTGGACCTGGTCGGCTCGCTGCGGTTTTCCCTGCAGAACCTGCTCACCGTCCCGCTCTAGAGCGTCTTCTCGCGGGGATCCCAGGCCACCGGCAGCGCGGGCGGCACGGCGACGACGCTCGCCACCTCCACCGGCTGCCCGCGGGTCAGCGACTCGTCGATGGCCAGCATCGCGTCGAGCACGTGGTAGGCCAGCTCGCCCGACGCGCGTTCGGGCACGCCGGCGCGGATCGCCCGCGCCAGCTCCAGCGTGCCGGTGCCGCGCGACGCCGCGTGCCCCTTCGGCGCCAGCTCCTCCGGTTCCTCCTGACCGAACAGGTGCAGCGCGGTCGGCCCGTCGAACCGGTTGGGGTCCGGCAGCACGGCCGTGCCGAGCGTGCCGGTCAGCTCGACGAACCCGGTGCGCCTCAACGCCGAGTCGAAGCTCAGCACGACCTGGGCGGACCCGCCCGAGGTGAACTCGACCAGCGCGGTGACCGTGGTCGGCACCGTCACCGGGAACTCCGTTCCGGCGCGCGGCCCCGACCCGATGACGCGGGTGTCGCGCGCCCGGCCGCCGGCGCCCGTGACCCGGCGGATCGGGCCGAGCAGGTGCACCAGCGTCGTCAGGTAGTACGGGCCCATGTCCAGCAGCGGCCCGCCGCCGGCCTGGAAGAGGAACTCCGGCGCGGGGTGCCAGCTCTCCGGGCCCGGCACCTGGAACAGCGCGAGCGCGGTGTTCGGCTGCCCGATCCGGCCTTCGTCGATCGCGCGGCGCGCGGTCTGCAGCCCGGCGCCGAGCACGGTGTCGGGCGCGCTGGCCACGCGAAGGCCCTTCTCCCGCGCGCGGTCCAGCAGCTTGCGGCCGGTCTGGCGGTCGAGCGCGAGCGGCTTCTCCGCCCAGACGTGCTTGCCCGCCTCGAGCGCGGCGAGCCCGACGTCGACGTGCGAAGCGGGGGTGGTCAGGTTGACCACCAGCTCGACGTCGGGGTCGTCGAGCAGCTCGGCCACGGTGCCCGAGCGCGGCACGCCGTACTCGGCCGCCCGCGCCGCCGCGCGCTCGGTGTCGAGGTCGGCGACGCGCAGGACGCGGACGTCCGGGAAGCTCGTCAGGTTCTCGAGGTAGGTGCCGCTGATGACGCCGGCGCCGACGAACCCGACGCCGACCGGCCCGCCGGTCACTGCCCGGCGCCGGTCAGGAAGGCGTGGCTGGCGGAGATGGCTTCGAAGAGGTCACCGTCGAAGGCGTCGAACTCGACCACCCGCAGGGCGTTCGGCGCGGCGGCGAGCACCTCGGCGATCGGGACCTGGCCCTGGCCGGCGGGGAGCTGGCCGGTGGCGTCGGTGGCGAGGCCGCCGTCCTTGACGTGGATCGCCTTGACGCGGTCGCCGAGCCGGCCCAGCAACGCGGCCGCGTTCTCGCCGCCCGAGGTGGCCCAGTAGGTGTCGACCTCCAGGGAGACGGCGGGGTCGAGCTGGTCGGCGAACACCTCGAACGCGGCGCGGCCGTCGATCCGGGATTCCAGCTCCCACCAGTGGTTGTGGTAGCCGACGCCGACGCCGTGCTCGGCCGCGACCTTCGCGGCGGCGTTGAGGGCGTCGGCCGTGGCGGCGATGTCGGCCGGGTCCTGCCACTGCTCGGGCTTGACCAGCGGGTCGATCACGAGGCCGATGCCCAGCTCGGCGGCCGCGGCGAAGACGGCGGCCTGGTCGGCGCCGATCAGCCGGGCGTGCGCGGTCGGCGCGGTCAGGCCGTTGGCCGGCAGCCCGGCCCGCAGGGCGTCGACGTTCTCGACGACGCCGTACGGCTCGACCTGCGTGAAGCCGATCGCGGCGAGACGCCGCAGGGTGTCGGCGGGATCGGCCGCGAAGGCGTCGCGGACCGAATACAGCTGCACGGAAAGCAGGCTCATCCCCAGCTCCTGAGATCAAGGTGGCGGAGGCCCGCCACAGCTCCACAAGATTTCTACCACCTGGTCAAAATTGGCACCAGGGCTTTCCCGGTGACCCGGCCGGACAGATCTGCGGTTTTGCCGGACGTGCTCGTGCGTGCCCCGGCTCACCGGCGCCCGGGGGTTTTGGGGTGCTCCGAATGGGGCAGTAACGCAGCACGGGAAGGGACCGAACCGACGCGGGAGGTGCCGTTAGTGGACAGGACAGGGGACGAAGTGGACACGGGGGCGCTCGGCCACCCGGGGTCCCGTCGCGACCTGACGGAACTGTCCGAGGCCGCGCGAGACCTCGACCGGCGGATCGAACAGCACCTGGCGCGGCTGCGCCGGGAACGCGTCGGACGCCGTGACGACTTCCGGGACGACATCCCGGACCAGCGGCTTCGGCCGAGCGGCTGACCTCGCGTTTACCGCGGGGACGCGACCTACTACGCTCGGTGGCCCAACGCCGCGCCGATGTCCTGCGAGGTCGCCATGTCCGACGTCCCGTCCCCGGGTTCCCCCAGCCAGAAGCCGGTGGGGGTGGATCCGGAGCGGCCGAGCATCGCGCGGATCTACGACGGGTTCCTCGGCGGTCACAACTTCTACGAAGTCGACCGCGTCGTGATGGAGAAGATCCGGCAGGCTGTCCCGGAAGCGGTGGACATCGCCCGCGGCAACCGCGGGTTCCACAACCGCGCGCTGCGGATGCTCGCCACCCAGACCAGGATCCGGCAGTTCGTCGACTGCGGGTCCGGGCTGCCGACCGCGGAGAACACGCACCAGATCGTCCAGCGCATCGACAAGGACACCGGCGTCGTCTACATCGACAACGACCCGGTGGTCCTGGCGCACGGCCGCGCACTGCTCGCCGAGAACGACTTCACGCACATGGTCGAGGCGGACATCTTCAAGCCGGAAGCGGTGCTGGGCAACGACGAAGTGCTGCGGCACATCGACTTCGCCGAGCCGGTCGCCCTGCTGCACGTCGGCACCATGCACCACTTCGAGGGTGACGGCGCCGCCGACGTCATGCGCGAGTACATCGACGCGCTCGCGCCGGGCTCGTACGTGGTGCTGTCGCACTTCTTCGACCCCGAGGTGCCGGAGCTGACCGCGATCGCCAAGCGTATCGAGGACATCCTGACCCAGGGCCCCCTCGGCGCCGGCCGGTTCCGCACCCGCACCGAGATCGAGGCGATGCTGCCGGGCCTGGAGTTCCTGCAGCCCAACGCGACGTCCGCCCCGGGCCTGTCGGTGTGCGACGAGTGGTGGCCCGACGGCCCCCGGCTCACCCCGCTCAGCGGCTCCGCGAAGTGCGTGGCCGGGATCGTCGGCGTCAAGCGCTGAGCCCGCCCTGTCGTGAGTGTTCAGGGCGGTTAGAACCGCCCTAAACACTCACGACAAGCCGCGGCAGACCCGCTAACGCAGCTGCCAGAGGTGGTCCGCGGTTCCGTTGTCGGCGAACTGGACCACCTGGGCGCTGTCCGCCGTCGACATGCCGTCCACGCCCAGCACCTTGCCGGAGTTGCGGTTCTTCAGCCGCCACCAGCCGTCGCCGTTGTCGACCAGCTGCCAGAGGTGATCCGCCGTGCCGTTGTCGGCGAACTGCACCACGCGCGCACTGTCCGCTGTGGACATCTGATCGACACCGAGCACCTTGCCCGAGTGGTGGTTGCGGATCCGGTACCAGCCGTCGCCGTTCGCGACCAGGTACCAGAGGTGGTCGTCGGTCCCGTTGTCGGCGAACTGCACCACCCGCGCGCTGTCCGCTGTGGACATCTGATCGACACCCAAGACCTTGCCGGAGTTGCGGTTCACGATCCGGAGGGCCGCTCCCCCGCCGCCCGGCAGCCACGGGTGCCCGTCCGGCGCCGCCGTCGGGAACGACGTGACGCGCAGCCGCGCCGCGCCCATCGGGATCAGCGTGATCGTCTCGACCGGTGCGTCGCTCTTCGCCGGTGACGCCTGCAACGGCGTGACGACGTGCTGGTCGTCCGCGGTCCATTCGGCGATCTTCCGCGCCGAGGTGGTGATCTTCACCGGGACGGCGTCCGGGGTGAACGGGTTGGCGGGCAACGTTCCCCCGGCCGCCGAGAAGGTCAGCGCCGCGTCGGGGGCCAGGCCGTAGTTCCACGGCGTCGTCGCGTGCACGGCGTACTGCGGGAACTGCGCGGACCCGCCCAGCGATTGGTAGCTCTCGCCGATCTTCAGCGAGTACGTCAGCGGGCCGTGGTCGACCGACCGCGAGTCGTGGTTCGCGCTCCAGGTCCGCACGGTCGTGCGCTGCGGCAGCGTCAGCGTGACGACGTCGCCGTCCGCCCAGGTTCGCGAGACCTTCGCGAACGACGGCCCGGCCGTCACCGCGACCGACGCGCCCGCGACGACCAGCCGCGGCGCC
Source organism: Amycolatopsis sp. NBC_00355 (assembly GCF_036104975.1). GTDB lineage: Bacteria > Actinomycetota > Actinomycetes > Mycobacteriales > Pseudonocardiaceae > Amycolatopsis. The sequence goes on from NZ_CP107982.1 coordinate 3,269,300, forward strand.
GCGCACCACGCGGGAATCCGGAAGTACAACGGGAAAGCCAGGCTCCGAGGCGTCCGGACGGTGAAGGTGACCTGCTCGGAGAACGGGTAGGTGGTGTCTTCGGTGATGGTCACCGGGGTGCCGTCGGCGACCTTCGCCGTGACGCTGCTGGCGGAGTACATCGCGGCCGCGAGCCCGTTGTCCGGGGTGGCCAGCCAGAGTTCCTCGGTGAAGTACGGCCAGCCCATGCCGTAGTTGTGCGGGCAGCAGCGGTACTGGTCGACGCCGGGCAGGTAGGCCTGCATCGCGAAGCCGTTCTGGAACTGGCCTTCGCTCTTGGGCACGTTGTCGAGGTCGACGCTGTTCGCGCTGGTGATGTAGTGCACCGCGCGCCCGGCCGGGTCCAGCGCGGCGGGCAGCGAGTTGAACGCGAGGTCCTCGCAGCGGTCGGCCCACACCGGGTCGCCGGTCAGCCGGGTGAGCAGCTGGTGGCTGGCCATGAACTCGACGATCCCGCACGTCTCGAAGCCCTGCCTCGGGTCGCCGAAGCCGGGGCGCGCGTTCTCGTCGCCCGCGAAGCCGCCGCCGGCGAACTGGCCGTAGGTGGCCATGACCGTGCTGTAGTCCTGGTAGGTGGCTTGGGTCAGGGACGCCGAGCCGCTGCGGAGCGCGTACTGCGCGGGCTCGCGGAAACCCTGGGCGACGTTGACGTTGTGCAGGCTCGGCAGGTTCCCGACCCAGTTGGCCCCGTAGGTGTGGATCTTGTCGGCGAGGTCGAGCAGGAACGTGTCGCCGGTGCGGTTGAACAGCCAGAACACGCTGTCGAGCCCGTCGCCCCAGCGGACGGACACCCAGTCGGAGTCGAACGCGCTGGGCCCCTGCGCGTTCATGTAGCGCAGGAAGCGGGTCAGGAACGGGACGACGCGTGTGTCGCCGGTCCATTCCTGCCACGACCGCAACGCCTGCAGCAGCGGCAGGTACGGCCAGAAGTCGGGGCCATTGTTGAGCGCCGTGCGCAACGAGGACGGGCCGAAGAAGCCGTCGGACTGCTGGGTGGCCAGGATGCCGTCGATCCACTTGCCGGCGGTGGCTTTCGCGGTGGCGTCGCCGGTGACCGCGGCGAGGTCGACGTACCCGCGCAGCCAGTACGGCACCTCCTCCCAGCCGGTGCGCTCCGGGTGCACCCAGCCGCTGGTGGCGAAGTCGAGGAAGTGCGACGTCTGCGCGTAGTGCCCGCAGAGGCCGTCGAGCTGCAGGCGCAGCTGCCCGGCGAGCCAGCCGCGCGCGGTGACCGCGCCCGGCGGGAGTTTGAGGAAAGCGGTGGGCCGGAGCGGAGCCGCGTTCGGCGTGTACAGCCCGCCGGCCGCGGGGGCGACGGTGCGGCCGCCGGGAACGGCGGCCCCGGCGTCCCGCGTACTCGCGAACAGACCGGCGGCGACGACTCCGGCGACGAACTGCCTGCGGCTCAGCGGCACGGGTATCAGCCTCCGCGGTCGTTACAACGTTGTAAAAACAGTCCTACCCGCTGGATGCAACGTTGTAAATCCGCCGTTCGTCGGAGGCGGACGCGCGGGGCGCAGTCGGCGCCGATCGCGCGTCGCCGGGGCCGGGCCTACGGCGCGCCCGGCGACCCCGGAGCCGGCGGTTCCTCCGCGGCGTCCGCACTGTCCTCAGTGGACGGCTCGGCGCCGTCGCGGACCCACTTCAGCTTGACCTCGAACTGACCCTGCAGACCCGTGCGGGCGATCACCGCGCCCGCCTGGGCGTCCAGCTTCACGCCGAACTTCAGCTCGACCTCGTCCGGGCCCAGGTCGCGGAACTGGGCCAGCGCCGCGCCCGCGGCCGTGCGGACCTCGGCCAGCGCGTGCTCGAAGGTCGTCGCCGCTTTGCGGAGCGCGCCCGAGGGCAGCGCCGCCCGTTCGAAGCCCGGTTCGACTTCGACCTCGACCACCACCGAGCCACCGCCGGTCAGCGGGAACCGCACGTACTCCGGCACCGGATGTCCTTTCGTCGTAGGGAAACGCTTCAGGCCGGCCCGCACGGCAGGTCGAGCCACTGCTGCGGGCCGATGCTGCGGCGCACCTGCTCCAGTTCGCCGAGCAGGGTGCCGAGCCGGTCGGGGTGGGCCAGGTACTCGAGCACCGCCTGGTAGAACGCGCTGCTCATCGCCGAGGGCATCAGGTCCGACGCGTCGAAGCACAGGTCCGTGCCCTGCGCGAGGGTGCGGGCGATCCGCTTGCCGACGTCGCCGCGGTAGACGTCCTGATCGACCAGGCGCTGGTCCACGGAGAACGTGGTCCCGCCGGACGGCCAGATCCGCTGCCCCTGCTCTCCGGCCAGGTAGGCCATGAGCCGGCGCGCGGCGGGGGTGTCGTGGAACATCCCGGCGAGGTCGGCGGCGACTTCGGACGGCCCGGTGGTGCCGGCGCCCGGGAACGGGAAGAACCGGAAGTCCCGGTCGGGCACGGGCGGGCCGCCGGGACGGCGGATCGCGGTGTAACCGCCGATCGCGAACGAGCCCAGGTGCTCGAACACACACCCCGGCGGGTCGGTGAACAGTGCCTTGCCGGCGTCGGCGAACGAGGTGAGCAGCGCCGCCGTGCTGCCGCCGCGGACCGCGCCCGGCGCCAGGACCAGCGTGCCCCAGCTCTGCCACGCGTCGCGCACGCCGGCGTCGGTCCACGCCAGCCGGCCCGCCGCCCAGGCGCGGTAGGCCGACGGCCCGGCGCGGTGCAGCAGGATGTCCTCGATCCAGTCGGTGCCGGGGAACCCGGAGTTCGGCGGCGCGCCCATGCCGAGGCACCACGGTCGCTGCCCGCCCGCGGCGAGCCGCTGCCCGGTGGCCACCAGCTGCTCCCAGGTGGCCGGCTCGGGCTCGGTGAACGTCGCCGGGCTGTACCAGACGACGCTCTTCAGGTCGGCTTTCACCGCCACCACGTACATCGCGGTGCCGCCGAGCCGCTGCAACCGCAGCCACTGCGGGCTGTACGCGCCGGCCGCTTCGGCGCCGAGGACGTCGTCCAGCGGCTTCAGCTCGCCCGAGGCGGCGTACCCGGCGAGCTCGGCCGGGTTGGACAGCACCGCGACGTCGGGCGGCGTGCCCTGCTGCAGGTCGCCGCGCAGGACCTGGTTCTGCGCGCGGGTGCCCTGGTACCGGACCTCGATCCCGGTCTCCCGGGTGAACCCGTCGAGCACCTGCTCGAACGCGGTCTGCTCGTCGCCGGTCCACGGCCCGAGCACGCTCACCACGTCCGGGCCGGTGCCGACCGCGCAGCCGGACAGTCCGAAGTGGACGGCCAGTATCGCGATCACCCCGAGGACAACGCGTCGCCTGGTCACGACCGGCTCCCGCCTCTCGTCTCGCGGAACCGGTATTCGTCGAGCCGCGGTTGCAGGCCCGCGACGACCAGGAGCCCGGCCCCGACGGCCAGGACCGGGATCCCCCAGCCCAGGACGCCGGTCCAGCCCGGCGCCGTGAGCCCCGGCCCCAGCAGGACCGCCTCGCCGACGCCGGCCGACGCCGCGGCGGGCACGGTCTGGGCGGCCGGCGCGGCGGCGGCGAACGCGGTCACCGTGTCGCCGCAGGCGGTGGGCCCCGCGCCACCGCACTGGGCGACCAGGACCTGGGCGAGCGTCCGCTGGGCCTGGCCGGCCCCGGCCGCCGTGGTGGCGGAGACCGTGTCCACGGTGCGCTCCAGCGCGGTCCCGCTGTCACGCGCGGCGGACTGCACCCCGAGCAGGAACGCCGTCGCCGCGCCGAGGAGCACGAGGACTGCGGTCGCGGCGAGCAGCGCGGGGTTCACCGCGCGCCGGAAGGTGCGGGCGAGGAAGCGCTGCGTCCACCACAGCCCGCCGAGCAGGGCCAGCAGCGGCATCGCCCACAGCAGCGTGATCGCGGGGTCGAGCCACGCGGTGGCGAGCTGCTCGTCCAGCGCGGCGCGCTCGGCCGCGGCGAGCGTGTCGAGCCGCGCGAGGATGCCGTTCTCCCCCGCGGTCAGCAGGTCGGACGCGGACTGCAGGTTGCTCGCGGCGAGCGGGCCGCCGGCGTCCTGCCGGAAGTGCGCGTCGGCCTGCCCGATGAAGCTGTTGTACGCCGGCAGCAGCCCTTCGATCAGCCGCAGCGTCTGGCTGCCCGGCTCGCCGGCCGCGTTGTGCTCGGCGACCTGGGCGAGCTGCTGACTGGCCCGGGCGATCTGGTCCTCGTACTGCTCGCTGGGGCCGGTCAGGCGCGCCTGGCCGTGCTCGAAGGCGGCGACGGCGGCGCCGTGGGCCGCGACCAGGGCCTCCTTGGCGAGCGACACCTCGAGCACCGCGGGCGCGGTGCGCTCGCGGACCTCGGTGATGCTCGCCCGCGCCTGGAGGAGGGTGACCAGCGCGGTGGCCAGCACCAGCACGCTGCCGGCCACCAGGCCGAGCCGCAGCCACCAGAGGGTGGCCCGGGTGGTGCTGCGTGCGGGCCCGGTCACGACGGCACCTCCGCCGGCGGCTTCCCGCAATGCCCGCACCGATTGGCCGTCGGCCGGACCATATGTCCACAGTGGACGCACTTGCGCGGCGCTCCCCCGCTTCCGGGGGCGGCAGCCGTGGCCGGCGCCGCGGCGCCGGGAATCGCGGAGACGGTCGAGCCCAGCACGAGCGAGAAGCCGTCGCGCGGGCGCACGCCCTCCTTGACGGACACCTCGCCGTCGTCGCCCACGTCGATCAGCCGGCCCAGGCGCTTGAGGATCTCCGTGTTGCCCAGCCCGGTCGCGAGCCGGACCGCCGCACCCCATTCCCGCACCGCCTCGGCCCGGTCGTCCCGCGCGAAGGCGTCCCAGCCGGCCCGCACCGCCCGGCCCAGTTCGGCCTGGCCGGTGGCGCGGGCGACGTGCTCGTCCGGCACGCTCGACAACGCCAGGTCGTCGGTCAGGTAGGCCACGACCGCCTGGGCCTCGCCGACCGCGACGACGGCACCCTCCTCGTCCCCCACGACCAGGGTCACGGTGCCGAGCAGCCGGTCTTCGTTCCGGCCCAGCTCGGCCGGCGCGACGTCGAGGCAGAGGTGGTACTCGCGCAGCTCGTCGCCCCAGGCGCCGGTGGGCAGCTCGATCGCGCGGTCTTCGGCCCGGCACTGCGTCGTGAGGTCCACTTCGGACGGGAAGACCTGCTTGACGAACCGCAACCGGCTGTAGGGCAGCGTGGTCAGCCGCAGCCGGAGGTCGGGCACCGTCCGGCCCATCGCCCGCTCGACCAGCCGCCGGAAGTCCCCGGCCAGCTCGGCGTCCTCCAGCACGGCGTCGGCGGTGCCGCGCAGCACGGACGCGATGCGCTGCAGGTCCCGCGGCTCCCAGTCGTCGCCGATCCCCCGGGCGTCACACGCGAATTCGCCGCGGCAACGGTCGAGCGCGGCCTCCAGCGCGCCCGTCCGATCGGACTCGTTCTTGCCGTCGGTGAGCAGCACGGCGTGCCGGATCGCCCCCGGGCTCGCCCGGAACAGCTCCCGTGCCAGCTCCAGCCACGTGCTCATCGCGGTGCCGCCACCGGCGATCAGCCCGGCCGCCGCGGTCCTGGCCTCGTGCCGGGTCCGCTCGTCCGCCACGGCCAGCTCCGGCCCCGGCGGGTAGACCAGCCGGGCGTGCCCGGTGCACTCGACGACGCCGAACCGGACGCCGTCGCGCAGCGAGTCGACCGCGACCTTGCAGGCGTGCCGCGCGGCCTCGATCTTCGTGGGCGGCCAGTCCATCGAGCTGGAGCAGTCCACCAGCAGCAGTTCGGCGGTCTCCGGCAGCCCGGCCGCCGCCGTGGCGCCGGCTTCGCCCACGCGCACGGTGAGGACCGCGTCCATCCGGTCGTCCGACGGGGCCAGGTACTTGTTCTGGCTCAGCTGAAGGGTGAACGACGGGCTGTCCCGGTCGGGCATCGGAGGGATCACCTTCCGGTCTTGGGGCGGACGGAGTTGGCGAGATCGACCAGCACGCCGTGTTCGTTCCGGTCGCGCGCCCGCTCGGCGAGCCGGCGCAGGGACTGCTCCAGCCGGGCGCGCACGCCGTTCTCGGTGACGGGCTCGCCCAGCAGCGCCCCGCCGGTCCACGCCTCGCTGTCGTCCGGGTTGTCGAACGTGGCCAGTGCGGCCTCGCGCACGAGCGTCTCGAGCCGGTCCTGGGCTTCGGGATCGAGGTAGACCTCCGGCAACCGCCGGGCCGCGTCGGCGAGGTCGTCCCGGCTGGGCGGCCCGGACGGCAGCCGCCCGGCCCGGATCCGCACGGCGGCGATCCGCGCGGCGTCGTAGTGCCGGGAGACGGGCGGCACGGCGTCGAGCACGGCGACGGCGGCGTCCCGCCCCCGGCTGCGGAGGTAGCAGCGAGCCAGCCCGAACGCGGCGCTGACCTGGCTGTGGTCGCGATGCCACACGGAGCGGTAGCAGCCCTCGGCCACCTCGACCAGGTCGGCAACCCTGGCGATCTCGGCTTCGGCTTCGGCCTCAGTCTCGGGCGCCTTGGCCGGCTCGGCGGCCGCGCGCAGTTCGGCACAGAAGCCGAGCGCGAGTTTCGGAGCAAGCTCACCGGGCCGGTTCCGGTGCACCCGATCGAACGCCCCTTCGGCGGCTTCGAGCGCTTCGGCGACCTTGACGGCCCTGGCGGCTCTGGCGGACGCAGCCGCCTTGACGGCCGCGGGGTCTTTGACGGTCCCGAGATCCGGCGCGGCTCCGGCGGCTCCGGCGGTCCTGGCGGCTCCGGCGGTCCTGGCGGCTCCGGCGGTCCTGGCGGCTCCGGCGGTCCTGGCGGCTCCGGCGGTCCTGGCGGCTCCGGCGGTCTTGGCGGCTCCGGCGGTCTTGGCGGCTCCGGCGGTCTTGGCGGCGCGGGTGGTTCGCAAAGCTTTGGCCACCCCGGAAGTTCTGATAACTCCGGCGACTCTGGCCAGCCCGGAGGCTCTGCCGGACCCCGCAAGTCCGGCTCCCCCAGCGGCTCTGCCTACCCCGGCGGCTCCGGCCGGCCCGGCTGCTCCACCAGGTCTGGCAGACCCGGCAGTACTGCCGGCCCCAGCGATTCCGGCTCCCCCGGAGACTCCGGCTACCCCAGCGGCGCCGGCTCCCCCGGCGGCGGCCGGCCCGGCACCTCTGCCAGACCCTGCAACTCCGGCTCCCCCGGCGATGCCGGTCGCCCCGGCGCCTCTGTCGACCCCGGCAGCTCCGGCTCCCCCAGCGGCTCTGCCCACCCCGGCGGCTCCGGCCGGCCCGGCTGCTCCGGCGATCCCCGTGGCTCTGCCGAATCCGGCAGTTCCAGTTCGCCCCGCTTCTCCAGCCACCCCAACGGCCCTGGTTACCCCCGCCGCACCGGCAACTCCGGCAGTCCCCGCTGTCCCACCGGATCCGGCAGCTCCGGCGTACTCGCCGGCTCCGGCAGACCAAGCCTGCGCCGCGCCTCCGACCTCCTCGGCGGCCCCTGCTGTCTCGGCGGCTTCGGCGGCTTCGGTGGCTTCGGCGGTGCACCGGACCAGGGCCAGCAGGCCGTGGTGCCAGGACGTCCGCCAGTCGCGGGTGGCTTCGGGGCCCAGCAGCGTCTCCGCCGTGGACAGTGCTTCCGCCGCGCCGCGGCGGTCCGCCAGGGCGATCAGCGCCCGTGCCCGGGCGAACTCGATCTCGACGGAGCTCCCGTCGAACAGGGCCAGCTTGTCCAGCCAGCGCTGCGGGCTGTGCGCGCCCGCGGCCGCGATGAACTCCGCGGCCGGGTCGTCCGGGTCGATCCGCGGGATCGGCAGCCACGCCGCGCCCTCGGCCGCGTCCGGCAGGCCCGTCGTCAGGTGTCCGCGCAGGAACTCGCCGCCGGCCCAGCGGTCGAGGCCGGGGACCGCGCCCAGCCCGGTGTCGAGCAGTTCCGCGGTGTCCTCGAACAGGGCCGAAGGCACCGGACGCGGCCGTTCGTCGCGCAGGGAAAGGATTTCGCGGCGCACGCCGTCGAGCTGCTCGGCCATTTCCGACGCCGAGGCGAACCGCCGCTCGAACGGCCCGACCGCGCGCCCGAGCACCCGCCGCAGCGAGCCGAGACCGCCGGCGATGCGGGCCGGGTCGGGGTCCGGGGCGGCGGCGTCCAGCAGCGCCTCCAGGGTCCGGCCGACGGTGTGCAGGTCCGAGCGCACGGTCAGGCCGTGCCGGGCCAGCTCGTGCGCCGGGGCCTGGAACCCTTCGGTGCCGACCCCGGTGCCGGGCGACCCGTCGTCCGGCCGGGCCGCGCCGAGGTCGATGACCTTGACCCGCTTGTCGCCGTGGATCACGTTGTCCGGCTTCATGTCGCAGTACAGCAGGCCTTCGCCGTGCAGGTAGTCCAGCGCGGCGAGGATCGCCCGGCCGTAGACGATCACGTGGTCGACCCGCGGCGCCGGCCCCTTCGCGAGGATGTCGCGCAGCGACCGGCCGCCGACGTACTCCATCACGATGTAGGTGTCCGGCTCGCCGCCGCCGGGGGCCGGGTGCTCGGCGAAGTCGCCGATCCGCACGATGTTCGGGTGGTCGAGCCGGGTGAGCACGTCCCGCTCGATCCGCGCGAGCGCGCGCAGCACGGCGCTGCCGCTGTTGATCACGCCCTTGAGCACCACGTGCTGGTCGCCGAGCGCGGTGTCGGTGGCCAGGTACACCCAGCCGAGGCCGCCGCGGGCGAAGCAACCGAGGACGACGTAGCGATCGCCGACCCGGTCGCCGGACTTCAGTTTGGGCAGGAAGGAGAACCGCTCGCCGCAGCTTTCGCAGAACCCCTCGGCGAACCCCGGCTCGCCGGCGTAGGCGCGGCCGACGGGGTCCCCGCAGTGGCCGCAGAACCGGTGCTGCTCGGGGTAGTCCGGGTCGGCGAGGACGAGCTTCTCGGGGTCCGGCACCTCGATCGCGGGCAGTGACTGGAAGTCGGCCTCGCCGCCCCAGAACTCGACGCTGCGCCGGGTGCTCTCCGTGCTCGGCGCGGGGTCCGCGGGCGGCGGTTCGGCCGGGAGGCGACGGCGGCCGCACACCTCGCAGAACCCGATCGGCCCGACCGGTTTCCCGTGGCACCACACCGGTTCGGTCATCACGCGCCCTCCAGCCGGCGGCGCACCGCGCGCACGTACCGCTCGACCAGGTCGGCTACCGACGTCTCGTCCGAGGCCGCGGCGAGCGCCGCCATCGCCGGGCGGTACAGCTCGCCCAGTTCTTCGTCTTCCATCAGGCCCGCGTCGGTGGCCTTGGCGTTGTAACCGCGGAGCCGGCCGCGCAGTTCGTCGTGGCGGGCCGCGCGGGCGTCGAGTTCGGTGTGCAGCCGGATGAGCTCCAGCCGGGCGGCCTCGGCGTCGCGCTCGGTCACGGCCAGGGCGCGGCGCACCCGGCCCGGCTCGACGTGCTCGCCCGCCGACTGCAGCGCGGCCAGCCGCAGGCGCAGGTCCGCGGCGTGGCCGGGCACTTCGACGCCCGGGTGGGCGTGCGACGCCAGGTCGCGGGTGCGTTCCTCTTCGTGGTCCACCATTTCGACCAGCAGCGCCAGCCGGTCGAGGCGGCGCGCGTTGCGTTCGCTCTCCCAGCGCCGGGCGAGACCGACGCCGGGCGAGTCCGGCGTGCTGAACTGGACGAGCACCGTGGCTCCCTTGTCCATCAACGGTTTCACCGCTTCGGTGAGGACTTCTTCGGGAGCTTGGGCCGCGTCGACCCCGGCCACCGCCACCGCGACCTCCTCGGGGTTGGTCGCCAGCACGGTCGTGACCTCTTCGGTGCCGATGCCGGCGCTGACGTGCTCGGCCACTTCGCCGGCGGTCTTGCCGGTGGCGTCGACGACCGCGGCGAGCCGCTCGCCGAGCCCCGGGCCCGGCGCGCGCGGGCGGGACACCCGCCGCTCCCGCCGCGCCTGGGCCAGGAAATCCCGGACGACGGCCGATTCGCGGTCGCCGATGAGGACGACGATCGGGCCGGCCGGCGGCCGCGGCGGCTCACCCACCCACCGTGCCACCGCCGGGACGTGCCGGACGATCGTCTCGACCGGGATGAGGTACGCGAGCCCGACGCGTTCGTCGGTGTACTCCGTGACGACCATGCCGAGCACCGCGCCGGTCGCCTTGTCGATCACGCCGGCGCCGCTGAACCCGCGGCGGACGCGTTCCCCGGGCGGCTTCGAGTTCAGCTGGACCCATTCGCCGCCGGCGCCGGCCGGCCCGGCCAGCTCCGCGTCGTTCACCCAGACGCCGTGCCGGTGCGGGTGCGGGAAGCCGTAGGTGTGCACCACCCGGTCGCGCACCGCGCCGAGCCGGACCAGCGGGGCACCCGCCACCCCGGGGAACCCTTCGCTCAGGTCCAGCAGCGCGACGTCCGCCCGGCCGTCGGCCAGCGGCGGCGCCCAGCAGCCGGGCCGCACCCGGCCGGCGGTCTCCGGGGCACCCGGCAGGCCGACGAACCGGACCAGGACCTCACGGGGAGACGCCGGAGCCTGGTCCTCCCCGGCGGCGGCCTGGACGACGTGCGCGCAGGTGAGCACCGTGGATTCGCCCAGCAGCATGCCGGCACCCAGTGTCCGGCCCGACGGGTCCAGCACACACACCCGCCACGGCTCCGAATCCTCCGCGCGCCCTCCGGCAGCACCGTTGTCCACCCTCATTTTCGGCGACCATACGGCGGCGCACCGACACTCCGGGTGCCCTTCGGCCGGTTCGGCCACCAGATCACCCGAACGGCCGCAGCGCCGGCGTGGGTCACGCGAACGGCCGCAGCGCCGGCGTGAGTCACGCGCCGCGGAGTTCTCGCGCTTCGGATGATCCGCCGGCCCGGGCCGCAGGCGCTGCGCGATCATCGGATGCAGGCCGCGGATCAGCCGCCGTCAGCGTCACGCCGGTTCTCGCCGCGTGCCGCCACCCGGCGACCACTCCGCTCCGCCGTGCAACCGAGCAGCGCGCGCCCACGACCGTCAGGCGAGCACACGCACTCGCCGGATCGCGAAAAAGACCAACGCCGCCGTCAGCACCGCGAAGACGCCCGTCTCGATGCCCTGGAACGTCCAGAACCGGTCCCCCGGCTGGAACTGCACCCAGTTGTAGGCGCCCGGGCCGGCACCACCGGTGCCGCACCCCTCGGCTCCGCAGGGGCCGATCTGGGCGTCGGGCAGGACCATGTCGCCCGCCGCGTTGCGGACGCCCTGGTCCATCACCCAGTCGCCCGCCGCGGTGTTCGGGGTCTGGTTGCTGTCCGGCGCGAACGTGAGGGTCTGCGCCGGCAGGTACCGCGGCCGGGCGAAGGCCTCGATCGCGACCCGGACGACCGCGTAGCCGACGAGCGAGATTCCCATGGCGGGCAGCACCTTCGTCCAGTACGTCCCGGCGAAGATCCCCAGTGCGAGGGCGAACAGCGTGTACGCGATCGGGACGACACCCTGGACGTCGAAGGCGAAGTAGCCCAGCCGCCCGGTCGCGGCGACCAGCGGCTCGAACCACCACGACACGCCCAGCACGTACCCGACGGCCAGGACCGCGGTGATCCCGCCGACCAGCCCGAACTTGACCAGCGCCCAGTGCTGCCGGCTCACGCCCTGTGTCCACACCAGACGGTGGGTGCCCTGCTCGACCTCACGGGCGATCAGCGGCGCGCCGAAGAACACGCCGACCAGCACCGGCAGGATCACGAACAGGACGGCGACGAACACCAGGCCGCCGAACTGCTGCTGGAACTGGTGGGCGAGGCTGTCGCAGTTCGCCACCGAGTCCGTCTGCGTGATCATCGGCGCCTTGCCGAGCGCGGCGCGGCAGGCGGCCAGACCCGAGTCCACGAACTTCGTGTGCATCGCCAGGCCGGTCGGGACCATGATCGCGGCGAGCGCCACGAGGACGGTGAGGGTGAAATAAGCTTGCCTGCGGTATTGGCGCCAGGTCAGCCAGATCATGCCGGCACCTCCCAGGCCGACGGGGCGACGCGGGGTCCGGCCGCGGCGAGGTGGGCGAGCACCAGGTCCTCCAGGGTCACTTCGTGTTCCGTCCACAGTGGATCGATCGGGCCGGTGCCGCGGCGGACCAGCAGCGTCGACTGGCGGTCGGTGTGGCTGGCGCGGACGACTTCCGCGACCCCGCCGATGGACTCGCTGCCGGCGCGTGGACCGGTGAGCGTGCGGTGCGCGTCGAGGAGCTCGTCCACCGCGCCGGTCAGCTGGACGCGGGAGGACTGCAGGACGATCAGGTAGTCACAGCTGCGTTCGAGGTCGGCCAGCAGGTGCGAGGACAGCAGTACCGTGGTCTCGCTTTCGGCCACCGCGCCCATCAGCGCCTGCATGAACTCGCGGCGCGCCAACGGATCGAGGCTCGCGATGGGCTCGTCGAGCAGCAGCAGCCGCGGACGCTTGGCCAGGGCGAGCGCCAGCGCGACCTGCGCCCGCTGGCCGCCCGACAGCTTGCCGACGGCCTTGTCCGGCGGGATGCCGAGCGCGGCGAGCCGCTCGCGGGCCAGCGCGGCGTCCCACCGGTGGCGGTTCAGCTTGCCGCCCATGGTGACCAGCTCCGCCGCGGTGAAGTCCCGGTACACCGGGGTGTCCTGCGCGACGAACCCGATGTCGGCGAGCACCGCGGGGCCCTCACGCGGATCGCGGCCGAAGACGCGCACCTCCCCCGCGTCGGGCCGCAGCAGCCCGACGGCCAGGTGCAGCAGCGTGGACTTGCCCGCGCCGTTCGGGCCGACCAGCGCGGCGATCCGCCCGGCGGGCAGTGTCAGCGCGCAGTCCTGCAGCGCCCAGCTGCGCCCGTAGCGCTTGCCCAGCGCCCTGGCCTCCACCGCCAGCTCCATCGTCGGACTCCCCTCGGGGTCACTACAGCTTCGATTGGTCGAACGGCGGCGTGCTGCCGCGTATCGTCGTGTCGATCAGCGCGCTGATGTCGTCGCCCGACATCCCCGCCTCTTCCGCGCGCTCCAGCCAGGCCACCAGCTCCTCGCGCAACCGCGCCTGGAACCCCAGCGACGGCCCGGCGAGGGTGCCGGTGACGAACGTGCCCACTCCCGGCTTGCCCTCCGCGAGCCCCTCCAGCACCAGCTCCCGGTAGGCCTTGAGCACCGTGTTCGGGTTGATCGCCAGCGCCTGCGCCACTTCACGCACCTTCGGCAGCTGGTCACCGTCCCGGAGCAGGCCGACGCGCAGCGCCTGTTTCACCTGCAGGACGAGCTGCATGTACGTGGCGACCCGCGAGCGGCCGTCCAGGACGAACTCGATCACCCCACACCCTCCTACTGTCCTACGACATTAAGACAACACCGGATCCGCGGCCCTGTCAAGGACCGGGCTACCGGCATAGGGTCTCGGACGAGACGTTCACCCGCACCGGGAGGCAGGCATGTCGTTGTTGGACGGACTGGGCCAGGCGATCACCTCGGGGGCGGTCGAGATCGTCGACCTCACCGCCCCGCTGAGCTCGAGCACGCCGATCCTCCGGCTGCCCGAACCCTTCGCCAACACCATCCCGTTCCGCCTCGAGGAGATCAGCCGCTACGACGAGCGCGGCCCGCGGTGGTACTGGAACGACATCCACACCGGCGAGCACACCGGCACCCACCTCGACGCGCCGGTGCACTGGGTGTCCGGAAAGGACGGCCACGACGTCTCGCAGGTGCCGCTGAAGACGCTCGTCGCGCCGGCGGTCGTGCTCGACTTCTCGGCGCGGGCGGCCGAGGACCCGGACTTCCTGCTCTCGGTCGACGACGTGACGTCGTGGACGGCCGACCACGGGCCGCTGCCGGCCGGCGGCTGGCTGCTCTACCGCACGGGCTGGGACACGCGCAGCGGGAACCAGGACGAGTTCCTCAACGCCGACGAGACCGGCTCGCACACCCCCGGCGTCTCCGCGGAGTGCGCGCGGTGGCTCGCCGAGGAGGCCCCGATCACCGGGTTCGGCGTGGAGACCGTCGGCACCGACGCGGGCCAGGCGCCCGGGCTCGAGCCGATGTTCCCCTGCCACGATCTGCTGCTGGGCGCCGGGAAACACGGCTTGACGCAGCTGCGGAACCTCGCGTCGCTGCCGCCGGCCGGCGTGCTGCTGATCGTCTCCCCGCTGCCGATCGTCGGCGGTTCCGGCAGCCCGGCGCGCGTGCTGGCCCTGGTGGAGCGGTGAACGTCGCCGAACTCGTCGGCCGCACCCTGGCCGGCCTCGGCGCCGGGACGGCGTTCGGCGTGGTGGGCAGCGGGAACTTCGAGGTCACCAACGCGCTGCGCGCGGGCGGCGTCCGGTTCGTCGCGGCCCGCCACGAGGGCGGCGCGGCGAGCATGGCCGACGCCTACGCGCGGATCAGCGGGAAGGTCTCGGTGCTGTCGCTGCACCAGGGCTGCGGGCTGAGCAACGCCGTCACCGGGATCACCGAGGCGGCCAAGAGCCGGACGCCGATGCTCGTGCTGACCGCCGACTCCGCGGGCTCGTCGGTGCTGTCGAACTTCCGGATCGACCAGGACGCGCTGGCCGCGTCGGTCGGCGCGGTGCCCGAGCGGGTGCACTCCGCCGCGACCGCGGTCGCCGACACCGTGCGGGCCTTCCGGACGGCCCGGCAGCAGCGCCGGACGGTGGTGCTGAACCTGCCGCTCGACGTCCAGGCGCAGGCCGCGCCCGGCCTGCCGGACGTGCTGCCGTCGATCTCCGGACCGGCCCCGATGCGCCCCGACATCGGCGCGGCGGCCGACCTGGCGGACCTCCTGATCGCCGCCGAACGGCCGGTGTTCGTCGCCGGGCGCGGCGCCCGCGGGAGCCGGGAACCGCTGCGGGAGCTGGCTTCGCGCAGCGGAGCGCTCCTGGCGACGTCGGCCGTCGCACACGGCCTCTTCCACGACGACCCGTTCGCGCTGGGCATCTCGGGCGGGTTCGCCTCACCGGCGGCCGCGGAGCTGATCGTCGGCGCCGACCTCGTCGTCGGGTGGGGCTGCGCGCTGAACATGTGGACCACCCGCCACGGGACGCTGCTCAGCCCGCACGCGAAGCTGGTCCAGGTCGACCTCGAGCAGGGCGCGCTCGGGGCGCACCGGCCGATCGACCTCGGCACCGTCGGCGACGCCGGCTGCACCGCCGAAGACGTCCTGAGCGAACTCGGCGACCACCAGGCGGTGGGCTACCGGACCGAAGACGTCGCCGGCCGGATCGCGGCGACCGGGCGCTGGAACGACGTCGAGCACGACGACCTGTCCCGCGGCGGCCGGATCGACCCGCGGACGCTCAGCAAGCTCCTGGACGACCTGCTGCCCGCCGAGCGGATCGTCTCGATCGACTCCGGCAACTTCATGGGTTACCCGAGTGCGTACCTCTCGGTCCCCGACGAGCTGGGGTTCTGCTTCACCCAGGCGTTCCAGAGCGTCGGCCTGGGGCTGGGCACGGCGATCGGCGCCGCGCTCGCCCGCCCGGACCGGCTGCCGGTGCTCGGCACCGGCGACGGCGGGTTCCACATGGCACTGTCCGAACTGGACACCGCGGTCCGGCTGCGCCTGCCGCTGGTCGTGATCGTGTACAACGACGCCGCGTACGGCGCGGAGGTCCACCACTTCGGCGACGCCGACATGACCACCGTCCGGTTCCCCGACTCCGACGTCGCCGCCATCGGCCGCGGGTTCGGCTGCGCCGGCGTCACCGTCCGGTCGGCGGAGGACCTCTTCGCGGTGAAGGACTGGCTCGCCGGACCACGCGACGCGCCCCTGGTCATCGACGCGAAGATCGCCGACGACGGCGGTTCGTGGTGGCTCGCGGAGGCCTTCCGGCACTGACACGATCGCGGGACGCCCTTGACAACGGCTCGGGCGCGGCTGGATGCTGGCCGAGTTGTCTTACAGACGTAAGACAGTGGGGGAACTTCATCGCTCCGAGGAGCCGTTCATGCGTATCTTCCTGGCCGTGCTCGCGGCCATGGGCCTGCTGGTCACGCCGGCCACATCGGCCACGGCCGATCACTCGCGGTCGTCACCGGACCCCGCCGGCGCCCTGCTGGCCGCCTTCGACGACCACGCGCTCGTCGCCAAATCCAGCCCGGACGTCGGGAACTTCCTGCTCGACCTCATCCGCGACCCGCGCCTGCCCGGCAAGGTGAACGACATCGCCGTGGAGTGCGGGAACTCCTTGTACCAGCCGATCCTGGACGCCTACATCGCCGGCGCCGACGTCCCGATCGCCGACGTCCGGGCGGTGTGGCGCAACACGACCCAGCCCAGCTGCGGGTTCTCGACGTTCTACGAGCAGCTGTTCCCGCTGGTCCGGCAGGTCAACACGACACTGCCGGCCGCGGCGAAGATCCGGGTGCTGGCCTGCGATCCGCCGGTCGACTGGAGCAGGATCCGCCACCCGGCGGACTTCACGCCGTTCGAGGACCGCGACCCGGCGATCGTGTCCGTCCTCAAGACACAGGTGCTGCAAGAACACCGGAAAGCGTTGCTGCTGTTCGGACTCGGGCACCTGACGCACAACACGGGCAGCGCGGTCGGCCGGCTGGAGCAGGAGTACCCGGGCAGCGCGTTCGTCGTCGCGGACCACAGCGGGTTCGTGAAGGACAACGCGCGGCTGGAAAGGCAGCTGGGCTCGTGGCCGTCGCTGACCACGCTGAAGAACTCGTGGCTGGGCCGGCTGGATTCGTCGTACTTCCCGCTGGACCGCGACTTCCCGCCGGGCACGAAGGGCTATCCCGGCGTGGACGCGTACCTGTACGAAGGCCCGGCCAGCACCCTGCTGCGCGAGCCCATCTCGGCCCAGACGGTGCTGGACACGGACTTCCTGACCGAGATGCGCCGCCGGGCGACCGCGTTGGAGGCACCGCCGGGCGCGCTCGAATGGCCGGAGTTCTTCCTGCAACGGGAGCGCGACTCGGGCGTGCTGCTGGGCGATTAGGCAGTGTCGGGCGTGCGGCTGGGCGTCAGGCGACGCGGTGCGAGACCCAGACGTTGGGCTCGACGTAGACGGCGAAGTCCTGGGCGGTCGACACGAACACGGGCGCGAGCGCGCCGGGGACCGTCACTACTCCGTCGCGGTCGAACGGCAGGCCGGTCCAGCGCCGCCAGTCGGCGAGCGGCGCCTGGACGGTCGCCGAGCACGGCGCGATCGCCTCGATGCGCCCGCCCGCGCGGACGTGGGTGCGCAGCCAGCGGTCGGCGGGCAGGCCGTCCGGCCGGGTCACGGCGGCGTAGTCCGCCATCGGCGTCGCCGGGACGTCGGCCTTGTCCGGCGGGCGGACCGGGATCACGAGCGACGTCAGCCCGGCCGCGGCGACCGCCTCGCGCATCGCCCTCAGCACCGTGGCGGAGTGGCCGCGGCCCTGGTGCTCCGGGTGCACGGCGATCTCCAGGGCGCCGGCGGTGTCCGGGGTGACGTCGTCGAGGGCGTCTTCGGCGGCCCAGACCGCCACTTCGTCCCAGCCGCGGGCCGGGAACGGCTCGCGGCCGCGGAAGGGCACCATCACCCCGCGCGCCACCGGCCGGTCGTCCTGCAGGAGCGCCACGACCAGGTGCGGCCACCGGCGCGCCACCCGGCGGCCGCGCACCAGCAGGCTCGCGAGGCTGCCTTCCATGAACCGCGGCGAACCCGGCGGGTACGGGATGGCGTAGGTCGCGGCGGCGAGGTCCGGCCGCCGCGAGAGCGTGACGCTAGTGCCCACGGGACCAGGACTCCAGCGCGATCAAGGTCTTCGTGCCGGTGATCTGGTGGTGGCGGCGGATCTCGTCGATCGTCTTCTGGAGGTGGGCCATGTCCCGGACACGCAGCCACACCAGCGCGTCCGGATCGCCCGCGATCGTGAACACGGCCTGGGCCTCCGGCATCCTCGTCGTGGTGCGGAGGATTTCGGCGACCTTCGTGTTGCCGACGAACCGCAGCTCGGTGAACGCCTCGATGCCCCAGCCCAGCTTCGCGTGGTCGACCTGGACCGTGAAGCCGGTGATCACCCCCGTCTCGCGGAGGCGGTCGATCCGGCGCTTGACCGCGGCCGTCGACAACGTGACCCGGCCGGCGATGTCCGACAGTGTCCGCCGCGCGTCCTCGCGCAGCAGCCCGAGGATCTCGTGGTCGGTCGCGTCGAGCGGCTCTTCGGTCATGCGGGCGAGCGTAACTCCGCGCAAAAATCGGGGCCAATCGTCGATCACGAGTGCCGAAGTTTGCGTGAGAGGCGGTGATCCCGCGTCGGCTGTTGCGTGCGGGGCCGATAGCGTGTGCTGTGGCCCGCACCGCACTGTGCGCCCGAGCACAGCCGCGAGGGCGAAGGGAGTCGCGCTGTGGAGACGTTCACGCTGGAGGACCGCTATCTGCGGGAGGCGGGAACCGTGCACCTCACCGGGGTGCAGGCCCTGGTGCGATTGCTGTTCGACCGCGTCCGCCACGACCGCGCCCGCGGTGGCGACCCCGCCGTGTTCGTCTCCGGCTACGAGGGCTCGCCGCTGGCCGGGTACGACCTCGAGCTGGGCCGCCGCGCGACGCTGCTGGAGAAGCACGCCGTCGTGCACCGGCCCGGGCTGAACGAAGAGCTGGCCGCGACGTCGGTGATGGGCAGCCAGCTGGTCGCGGGCGCCGGAGGGCAGCGCGGCGTCACCGGGTACTGGTACGGCAAGGCGCCCGGCCTCGACCGCGCGTCCGACGCCCTGCGCCACGCCAACCTGGCCGGCACCGACCCCCGCGGCGGCGCGGTCGCGCTGGTCGGCGACGACCCGAACGCCAAGTCCTCGACGATCCCCTGCGCGTCCGAGCTCACGCTCGCCGATCTGGCCATCCCGATCCTGTACCCGGCCGACTCGCAGGACGTCCTCGACTTCGGGATGCACGCGGTCGAGCTGTCCCGCGCCAGCGGCCTGTGGTCGTCGCTGAAGCTCGTCACGAACGTCGCCGACGCGTCCGGCACCGCCCGGGTCAGTCCCGGGTGGACCGCGCCGGAACTCGACGGTGCGTACCGGCACGCCCCGACGTCGAAGCTGCTCGGCGCGAGCCTCGCCGCGCTGGAACGCAGCCTCTTCACCGTGCGGCTGCCGCTGGCCGTCGAGTACCTGCGCCTGAGCGGCCTCAACCGGATCACCACGCGCGGCCCGGCCGACCGGATCGGCATCGTCTCGGCCGGGAAGTCCTCTCTGGACGTCCAGCAGGCGCTGCGCACCCTCGGCCTGGACGAGGAAGCCCTGCACCGGCACGGCATCCGTGTCCTCAAGCTGGGTGCGATCCACCCGCTGGAGCCGTCGATCGTCCGCGAGTTCGCCGACGGGCTCGACGAGATCATCGTCGTCGAGGAGAAGCGGTCGTTCATCGAGGCCGCGCTGAAGGACGTCCTCTACGGCGCGTCCGGCGCGCCCGCCGTCCACGGCAAGAAGGACGCCGACGGCCGCACGCTGTTCACCGAGCTGGGCGAGCTGGACCCGGACGTCGTCGCGACCGGCCTGGCCCGGCGGCTCGCCGCGCACCACGAGATCCCGTCGGTCGAGGCCTGGCGCGGCCGGCGCCGCCGCGAGCGCATCTCCGTGCCGCTGCTCGCGCGCACGCCGTACTTCTGCTCCGGCTGCCCGCACAACTCGTCCACGAAGGTCCCGGAGGGCACCCTCGTCGGCGGCGGCATCGGCTGCCACACGATGGCCCTGTTCATGGAACCCGACCAGGTCGGCACCGTCCTCGGCGTGACGCAGATGGGCGGCGAGGGTACCCAGTGGATCGGCATGGCGCCCTTCGTCGAGGCCGAGCACTTCGTGCAGAACATCGGCGACGGCACGTTCACCCACTCCGGCAGCCTCGCCGTGCGCGCGGCCGTCGCGGCCGGCGTCAACATCACCTACAAGCTGCTCTACAACTCGGCCGTGGCGATGACCGGCGGCCAGGACGCGGTCGGCGGGCTGCCGGTGGAGAAGGTCGCCGAACTGCTGCTCGTCGAGGGCGCGAAGCAGGTCGTGATCACCAGTGACGCGCCCGGGCCCCTGCGCCGCCGGAAGCTGCCCGCCGGCGTCGAGGTCCGCGACCGCACCGAACTCCTGCGCACACAAGAGGAACTGGCCGCCGTCCGCGGCGTCACCGTGCTGATCCACGAGCAGGAGTGCGCGGCGGAGAAGCGGCGCAAACGCCGCCGGGGCAAGCAGGAGACGCCCGCGACGCGCGTGGTGATCAACGAGCGCGTCTGCGAGGGCTGCGGCGACTGCGGCACCAAGTCGAACTGCCTGTCCGTGCAGCCGGTGGCCACCGAGTTCGGCCGCAAGACCACGATCCACCAGTCGTCCTGCAACGTCGACTACTCCTGCCTGGCCGGCGACTGCCCGTCGTTCGTCACCGTCGTGCCGACCGGCCGCAAGCAGCACCGCAAGCTCGGCGAGCTGGCCGCCGACGCCGTGCCCGCGCCCGCCTCGGCGCCGTCCCCGGACTTCACCGTGCGGATCACCGGCATCGGCGGCACCGGTGTCGTCACCGTGACGCAGATCCTCGCGACGGCCGCGGTGCTCGACGGCCGGCACGTCCGCACGCTGGACCAGACCGGCCTGGCGCAGAAGGGCGGCGCCGTGGTGTCCGACCTGAAGGTGACGGCCGAGCCGGTCGACCAGGCCCCGAAGCTCGCCACGGCGGAGTGCGACCTCTACCTGGCGTGCGACGCGCTCGTCGGCGCGGACGCGACGAATCTGAGCGTGGCCGACCCGGCGCGCACGACGGCGGTCGTGTCGACCACCGAGGTGCCGACCGGCCGGATGGTCGTCGACACGACGGTGGCGTTCCCCAGCCCCGGAAGTGTCCTCGCACCACTGGAAGCCGCGGCGGCGCGCACGGTCTCCCTGGACGCGCGCGGCCTGGCCGAGAGGCTGTTCGACGACGACCAGTTCGCGAACGTCCTGCAGCTCGGCGCGGCCTTCCAGACCGGCGTGATCGGGCTGCCCGTCGCGGTGATCGAGCGGGCGATCGAGCTGAACGGCACCGCGGTGGCCGCGAACCTGCAGGCCTTCCGCCGCGGCCGCCAGCTCGTAGCCGACCCGGCCGCGCTGGAGGCCGCCCTGGCTCCGGCGCCCGCCCCGACACCGAAGCCCGCCGCCCCGGCCGTGCGCGCGCTGGTGCACGCCGAGCCCGGGTCGGAACTGGCGCGGCTGCTCGACATCCGGATCCCGGACCTGGTCGCCTACCAGGACGCGGCCTACGCCCGCACGTACGCGGAGTACGTCGAGCAGGTGCGGGTGCTGGAGGACGGGCCGACGGCGGTCACCGAGGCCGTGGCGAAGCACCTGTACAAGCTGATGGCCTACAAGGACGAGTACGAGGTCGCCCGTCTGTCGCTCGACCCGGCGTTCGCGGCGGACCTCGAGGCGCAGTTCGGCACCGGGACGCGGTTCGCGTACCGGCTGCACCCGCCGGTGCTGCGCGCGCTCGGCATGAAGCGCAAGATCAGCCTCGGCCCGTGGTTCCGCCCGGCGTTCCGGCTGCTGCACGCGCTGCGCCGGCTGCGCGGGACGAAGTTCGACCCGTTCGGCCGCGCCGAGGTGCGCCGGGTGGAGCGCGAGCTGGTCGAGGAGTACCGCGGCGTGGTGCTGCGCGCGTTCCGGGCCGACGACGTCGACCTCGCGCAGGTCCTGGCGCTGGCCGAGCTGCCCGACCTGGTGCGCGGCTACGAGGACGTCAAGCTGGCGAACGTGGCGCGGTACCGGGAGAAGCAGGCCGAGGTCCTGGCCCTCACGCACGCAAGCAGCTGAGGCACCGCCGGGGAAGCCCCGCCTTCACGCCCGCAGGTAGCCGAGCATCGCCTGGGCCTCGTCGGGGACGCGCAGCTTCGCGCTGACGTCCCCGGCGTGCTGCCGCGCCGCGTCGGTACCGATGCCGAGCAGCCGGCCGATCGCCGGGACCGAATGGCCTTCGGCGAGCAGCGCGACGACCTCGCGTTCGCGCGCCGTGAGCGTGGTGACCGGGTCGCCGGGCCGCCGCCGGTCCAGCTGCAGGGCGACCACGTCGCGGTCCAGGACCGTGCCGCCGGCCGCGACCCGGCGGAGCGCGTCGAGGAACTCGTCGGCCTTTCCGACGCGCTCCTTGAGCAGGTAACCGGCTCCGCCGCCGCCCGCGGCCAGGAGGTCGCCCGCATAGCCGTCCTCGACGAACGCCGAGAGCGCGAGGATCGCCAGGCCCGGCACCCGCCGGCGCGCCTCGAGCGCGGCGCGCAGGCCTTCGTCGGTGAAGGTGGGCGGCATCCGCACGTCGACCACGGCCAGATCGGGCGCCGCGTCCCCCACGGCGGCGAGCAGGTCGTCGGGGTGGTCGACGGCCGCGGCGACGACGAACCCGGCGCTGCGCAGCAGCAGCACGAGCCCTTCCCGCAGCAGTGCGTCGTCCTCGGCGATCACGATCCGCACGACGGCCGGCCTCCTCACGTCGATGCCCCCTACCGGGAACCACGGACAAGGCGGCCGGAACGTTCAGGAAATGCCCGTGGTCCGGAACCGGGACCGGTAGTCGCTCGGCGTCACGCCCAGGCCACGCGCGAAGGCCCGCCGCAGCGTCTCCACCGAGCCGAAACCGGACCGGCGGGCCACCACGTCCAGCGGATCCACCGTGCCTTCCAGCTGCTGCTGGGCGAACTCCAGGCGGATCTGCTCGACGAACCGGGCCGGCGTCCGCCCCAGCTCCTCACGGAACAGCCGCGTCAGGTGCCGGACGCTGACCCCCGCGTGGGCCGCCATGTCACCGAGCGTGTGCGGCGCCGACGGGTTCGCCGCGACGGCGTCCAGCAGGCCCCGCAGCACCTCGTTGCGCGGGCGGCCCGTCTCCAGGCGGACGCTGAACTGAGACTGCCCGCCCGGCCGCTGCAGGAACACCACCAGGTGCTTGGCCACCAGCCGCGCGATCTCCGGGCCGAGGTCCTCCTCGACCAGCGCCAGCGTCAGGTCGATGCCCGAGGTGACGCCGGCCGAGGTGATCACCGGGCCGTCCTTGACGAAGATCGCGTCGGTGTCGACGTGGACCAGCGGGAAGCGGCGGGCCAGCTGACCGGTCAGGTCCCAGTGCGTCGTCGCGCGGCGGCCGTCCAGGACGCCCGCCGCGGCCAGGGCGAACGCGCCCGCGCACACCGACGCCGTCCGGCTCGCGCCGTCGGCGAGGCGGCGGATCTGGGCCACCAGCTCCGTGTCGGCGATCGTGCGGACCCACTCCGGGCCGCCGGGCACCAGCACGGTCGCCCCGCGCGGGTCGGCCGCCGCCAGGTCGAGGTCGGCGCCGAGGCGCGTGCCCGTGTTGGCGCGGACGTCCGCGCCGCCGGGCGACGCCGTCCGCAGCTCGTACCGCCCGCCGTGCTCGTTGGCCTCGGCGAACACCTCCAGCGGACCGGAGACGTCGAGAAGGCGGACGCCGTCGTAGAGCACGACGAGCACGGGATGGGCTTTCACCTGTCCAGTATCACCAGCTCCGCGGCTGCCGGCTCCGCGGCCGGCGCGTGGACGACCCGCGGTGCCCGACCGTGTCGGCGGCCGGCTTCGCGATGGCGATCAGCGACAAGTCCGGATCGGCGAACAGCAAGCCCTCTTCGGTCTCGGGCTCGGCTCGGCGAGCTCACGGCCCTCCGGCCCGTAGAGGCGGGCGAGCAGCTGCCGCTCGGTTTCGGTGTCGCAGAACACGTCCTGGCCGCGGGCGCCCGACCACCCCGCACGGCGCGACGACGAACGACTGGCCTTCGACGGCGTGGACGCGGCTCGCTGCGATGTCGACCTCAGGGCCGAGCGGCGACCGCGGCGGGAGAGCCGGCGCTCAGCTGTCGCCGGACCAGCCGCTCAGCCGGGTGAGCAGCCGCTCGAGGACCTGCGGGTCCGCCGCCACCGGGTCACCGGAGACCGGCTCGTCGACCAGGGTGCGGCGGTCGCCGCGCCGCGGCAGGCGCACCTGTTTCGCGGTCATCCCGCCCGGCAGCGGCAGCTCGCACCAGGTGGTGCGGCCGCCGCCGGGTGCCGGGTCGACGCCGATGCGCTCGCCGGGCCGGGCCTGGGGCGCCGGCAGGTGGGGCAGGGTGTCGTCCACCTCCACCAGCAGGACCTCGGCGGTCAGCCGCAGCCGCAGGGTGACGAAGGCGGGTGCCTTGGGGTCGCCGGCGTTGATGACGGCCTCGACCAGGCGTCTCGCCGTGGCCGTGACCTGTTCCAACATCGGCTTCAAGGACCAGTCGGTGAGAATCAGCCGGACGAACAGGTCCGTCACCGGCAGCGCGCTGGGCTGCGCGACCAGCCGGAGGTCGTCCATCTGGGAGGTGTGCGCGCTCAAACCTGACCTTCCTCGGCCCGGGTGCCACTGTTCGAGTCACGCATCATGCCACCCGTCCGGGAACCACCCGTAAGGAGGACGTCACTCGACGCCGAGCATGACCTCCGTGGACTTCACGAGCACGGTCACCGGCTTGCCCGGCGCCAGCTCCAGCTCCTCGGTGGCGTCCTTCGTGATCGACGCGACGACCTGCTGGCCGCCGTCGAGCTCGACGGTCACCACGGACATCACCGCGCCCGGTTTGACGGCCGAAACGGTGCCGGTGAGCTGGTTGCGGGTGGAGAGACGCATGGCCGTCCTAACGGGTTAGCCGGGCTGTGAACGGCGTCAGGCTACGACCTTTTCGCTGGTCACGCCCCCGGAAGGAGCGCCACACCAACGGGTGGTGCGGTACGGCGTGCGGCCGGATCACCGCACCTGCGTCACGCCGGCGGCACGCCGTGCAGCACCCGCGAACCCGGGGTGACTTGCTACCGTCGGCCCATGGGCGACGTGGTCGAGGACGAAGCGCTGCGGGCCGAGCGGCTGCTGGACGCGCAGGCGAAGGCGGTCGAGCTGTTCGCCGCGGTCGAGGAGCGCGGGATCCTCGCGCCGGGCGTGCGCGAGACCGAGGCGAGCGACGCGATCCGCGACCTGGCCGGGGACCTGCTCGGCATCCGCCGCTACTGGCACAAGCGGATCGTCCGCGCCGGCGTCAACACGCTGCGCCCCTACCGCGAGAACCCGCCGGACCGCGTGCTCGGCGAAGACGACATCGCCTTCGCCGACTTCGGGCCGATCTTCGAGGACTGGGAAGCCGACTTCGGCCGCACGTTCGTGCTGGGCGACGATCCGGTCAAGCACGCGTTGCGCGACGCCTTGCCGAAGGTGTTCGACGCCGGGCGCGCGTATTTCGACGCCCTGCCCGACATCACCGGCGAGCAGCTGTACGCGCACATGGTCCAGCTGGCGCACGAGGCGGGCTGGGAGTTCGGCGGCGAGATCGCCGGGCACCTGGTCGGCCGGTTCCCGCACGAGACGATCGACGGCGCCAAGATCGCGTCCTACATCGCGCCGGGCAGCGACCAGCCGATGCGGCGGCCGGACCGGAACGGCCAGACGTCGCACTGGATTCTGGAAGTCCACCTCGTCGACCGCGAACGCGAGATCGGCGGCTTTCTCGAGCAGCTGCTCGACCTGGGCCCCGCCGCCTCGTGAAAGCCCTCCTCACCGGCCCCCGACGCCGGTGAGGAAGGCAGGTCACGTCAGACCCGTGCGGTCGCCCACAGCTCGTCGATGGTGCGCTCGGCCGTCGCGAGACTGGCGTCGGCCAGCGGGATGAGCTCCGCCATCGCCGGGTTCACGTGCGCCAGCGTCAGCTCGGCGGTGACGAACCGCGGCTCCAGGCCGGTCAGCGAGAGGCCGTGCGGCAGCCACGCCTCGGCGTGGTCCCAGCCGGCGCGGGGCGTGCCTTCGCCGTAACCGCCGCCGCGGCTGGCCAGCACGATGAACTCACGGCCGCCGAGCAGGCCGGACATCGTCGCGTGGTCGACCGAGAGCCCGGGCGCGATGAGGTGGTCGACCCACGTCTTGACGCTGCTCGGCGGGCCGAAGTTGTAGAGCGGCAGGCCCAGCAGCACGGTGTCGGCCGCCTGGATCTCGCCGACGAGTTCCCTGGTCAGCGCCCACGACGCCGCCTGCGCGGGGGTGTGCTGCTCCGGCGGGACCGCGCGGGCCGTCCCGCTCGCCGCGTCGAGGTGCGGCAGCGGGTTCTCCCCCAGGTCGCGGTAGGTCACCGTGCCGTCGGGGTGGGCGGCCCGCCACGCGGCCGCGGCCCGCGCGCTGAGCCTGCGGCTCACCGAAGCCTCGCCGGTGATGCTCGAGTCGATGTGCAGGAGATGCGCCATGTTGTTTGCCGTCCATCGATCGTTGGTGTTAGACAAACCATTAATAGCACATCGATCATCCGCGTGGCCATATACTGGGCAGATGACCTCGCTGCCGGTCGTCAACCAGCCGCCCCACCGCTGCGGCGCGCTGCTCGACCAGCTCGCCCGCCGCCTGCGGTTGCGCAGCGAGTCCGTGCTGACCCCGCTCGGGCTGCGACCACGTCACCTGATCGCCCTGACGGTGCTGCGCGACCAGCGCGGCAGCTCACAGCAGGACCTGGCGAAGATCCTGGCGATCGACGGCACGAACGTCGTCGGGCTGCTCAACGAGCTCGAGGCGGAAAACCTGGTCGAGCGCCGCCGCTCCCCGGTCGACCGCCGCCGGCACATCGTCGAGCTCACCGACGTCGGCGCGAAGCTGCTGGCACGCGCGGAGTTCGCGCTCGCCGCGGTCGAGGACGAGGTGTTCAGCGGCCTCGACGAGGACCAGCGCGAGACGCTCTACACGCTGCTGCAGCAGGTCACGAACACGACGAACGTCGAAGCGTGCACGGAAGCCGTCACACGCCCCACCTGCTGAGGCTCAGCCGATGCGGTGGCCGCTCGCGGCGTCCGGCACGACGGACTGGTTGCGGGAACTGTGCGGCGACGGCCTGACCGGCTTCATGCCGCCGCCGATGCCGGACGCGGCCTGGGTGCTCAACGCGATGTACGAGCACGAGGACGGGCCGGCCGGGATGTCCTACCAGGAATACCGCCGGGCACGTATCGCGGACGGAAGCGTCCGGCCCCACACCGTCAACGGTGTCGACCTCGAAGCCGGGAGCACGGTGACCGGAGGCGGACTGGGCCGCGCGGAGCATCCCGGCCCCGGGTGGCGGCGGCTGCGCTGGGCGGAGCTCGCCCGGCGCACCGGCGACCCCGTCGTCCCGGACGGGCTGCTGCCCTCGCACCGGTGCTTCCCCTCGGCCAAGAAGGACGGCAGCCGGCCGCTCGGCATCGTTCCGCCCACCGAGGGGAGTCTCGACCGCGAGACCTGGACGCGGCTGATCGGCATCCTCACCGAGCACAGTCCCGCGGGCCCGGAAACCCGCTGCCTGGCCTACTACAGCCCGCTGACGCTCGGGACCACCGAGTTCGAGAAGCTCCATGTGCGGGCAGGAAACCTCGGCGACGCCGGGATCCTGTACGACAACCCCGAAACCGGCTTCAGCCCGTCCGACTTCCGGGCCGAGGACCGCTCATGGTGCCTGTGCACCGACTACGACCTGTGGGCCACCAAGGTCGCCGGGTCCCCGCTCCTGGTCGAAGCGCTGGTGAGCGACGTCGAGATCGAAGCGGTCCGGCCGCCCTGAGGGCCGGCCATTAGCCGCCGGCGATGTCGCGGGCCAGTTGCCGTGCTTCGGGCAGGGTGAACGCTCCCGAGATCTGCGTTTCGCCGCCGGTGATGGCGGACTGGATCTGCGGCGCCGTGAGCACCCGGCTCTGGAGCACCATCGCCACCTGCTTGCCGACGTTCCCGCCGGTCCAGCCGGCCCACGTCCTGGTGCCCGCCGCGGTGAACCGGATCCCGATCACCGGCCTCCCCGTCTGCGGATCGACCGTGGCGTCGACCCAGCCGACGTCGGCGCCGGTGAGGAACACCGGGCCGAGCACGTACTTCGTGCCCTTCGCGCGGTCACAGCTGACGAGCGGCAACGCCGGATCGTCCTTGCCCGCCAGCGGATCCGGGGCGCCCTGGGCGCAGTCGAGCGCCCGCGCCGCGGCCTGCTGCGCCGCGGGATCGGTGCTCTGCCGATCCGCTGCCGAACCGGTCGTGGGCGAGGGCTCCAGCTCCGCCAGGACCGGCCGGAAGCGCAGCTGCGCGCCCTCGACGACAAAGCCGTCCCCCGACGGCCGGGCCGAACCCGGCACCTGGGTCGAACAGCCGGCGACGGTGACGAGGACGGCCAGCGCCGCGAGGTAGGTCCGCACGGCAGTCATTGTGTCGCCCTCGGCCCGGATCGGGAACTTACCACTGGTAACTCCTTGACTTTACCAATGGTAAGCCTCACGCTACTGAGGCGAATTCGTCTAGACCAATCTGTCCGCTCTTCGAGGCACCTCCCCCGAGAGGAGAGACACCACCCATGTCCCCCCGGAAACCGGCCAAGACCGCCGCGGCGCTCGCCGCCGCGACGGCCACGGCGGCCGTGCTCGTGCTCGCCCACGGCGCCGACGCCAGCCCGGCCGCCGCCCCCGCCACCACCGCCGCAGCCGCCTGCGGCGTCCTGTTCGACGACTTCCACTACGCCTCCCCCACCGACTCCGCCTTCGGCGCGGCCGGCTGGACCACCCGCAACGACGTCGGCAGCCCCGGCGTGCCCGGCGCGCGCTGGCTGACGGGCAACATCAGCTTCCCCACCGTCAACGGGGAGAAAGTGGCGCAGCTCAACGCTTCCACCGACGGCAGCGCGAACGGCACCACCCACGCGGAGATGTACCAGAACCAGCTGCGGTTCCAGGAAGGCACCTACGCCAGCCGCGTGAAGTTCACCGACGCGCCGGCCAGCGGCACGGACGGCGACCACGTCAACGAAACCTACTTCACGATCTCGCCGCTGCGGTACGACCGCGACCCGCTCTACAGCGAGCTCGACTTCTCCGAGTACCTGCCCAACGGCGGCTGGGGCGGCTCGACCGCCAACTACCAGACGTCCTGGTACACCTACTGGAACAACCCGACCTGGGACGGCCTGCGCACCTCCACCGCGCAGAACCGCAGCTTCGACGGCTGGCACGACATCGTCACGCAGGTCTCCGGCGGGCACGTGAAGTACTACCTCGACGGCGTGCTCACCGCGGACCACACCACCGACGCCCAGGGCGACCCGGTGTACCCGCGCACGCCGATGTCGATCAACTACAACATGTGGTTCATCGACACGGCCGGCCACACGAGCGGCACCAGCACCTACACCGAGCAGGTGGACTGGACCTACTACGCGGGCAATCAGGTCGTCACCCCCGCCGCCGCGGTCGCACAGGCCTCGACCTACCGCGGCGCGGGCACCGCGCACGTCGACACGGTCGGCTCCGGCAACTGCACCACGCCGACCAGCCCGCCGCCGACGACCACCCCGACGACACCCACCACACCGACGACCCCGACCACGCCGACCCAGCCGGCGAACTGCTCCAGCGCGGCGGAGTGGGACTGGGGCACCGTCTACCTCGGCGGTCAGCGGGTCAAGCACAACAGCCACCTCTGGCAGGCGAACTGGTGGACGCAGGGCTCCGAGCCCGGCCTTACCGCGCAGTGGGCCGACCTCGGCCACTGCTGACCACGGCCCGGCACTTTCACGTGAAAGTGCCGGGCCGAGACCCCGAGGCGGCACTTTCACGTGAAAGTGCCGCCTCGGCCATTCCGGTCATCCCGCGGCGAGCACGGCTTCCAGCCCGGACGCCTGGGTCCGCCAGTCGGTCGTGTTCGGCGTGCCGCCGGCCCAGCGCTGGCCGATCCGGTTGAGCGAGTCGCGATCGCCCGCCCACAGCGTGTCGGCCTGCTTCTGCGCGAAGGCGCGGTAAGCCGCCGAGCCCGTCGCGTTCGCCAGGTCGCCGAAGTAGCGCATGAAGATGCCCTTGAACTGTTTCTGGTTGTCGTCACAGGAGTTCGCGGCGTCGCAGGACTCGACGAGCACGCCGTTCGAGGTGAGCCGGGACATCGCCGCGTCGGCCAGTCTCTTCGCGGCGTCCAGATAGGACGTGACGCCGGTGGCGCGCCACAGTTCCACGAGCCCGCCGATGCCGAGACCCTGGTTGTAGGTCCAGACCGTCTGGCCGTTGTTCGCGCACGACGACGTCAGGCCGTCGTTCACCAGGCCGTTCGCGTTGATCAGGCCGCTGTTCAGGAACCAGTCGCCCGCGGTCCGGGCGCGCCGGCCCCACACCGTGTCGCCGGCGATCCGCGTGTGCAGCGACGCGGTCAGCCGCAGGTACAACCCGCTCGTGACGGCGTTCTTGTACGTGCGCTCGCGGTTCCACCACACCCCGCCGCCACAGCTCCCGGTGTCCCAGAAACCGTTGACGTAGTTGGCGATCGTCACCGCTTCGGTGAGGTAACGCGCGTCGTGGGTGCGGTCGTAGACGGCGATCCAGGCCAGGCCCCACCACCCGCTGTCGTCGATGGCGCGGCTGACGAAGTCGCCTTCGATCGGGTCGGAACTGCGTCCCCCGGCGGGGAAAGCGGCCTTGTTGACGTCGAAGGTGCGCGCCATGGCCGCGTCGAACCCGCCCGCGTCCGCGACGGCCGTCACCGCGACGGCCGAGTTCCACCAGCTCGACGGCCACCACGCGGTGTAGGGGTCGTAGGACCACATCAGCGCGTCCACCGCGCCGGCGGCGCGGGTCGTCGCCGGACGCGCCCAGGCCGTGCAGCTGCCCGAGGCGTGTGTGGCTTCCCGGCCGCACGCGCGCACGGCGCCGCCGTACAGCCGGCCGCGCGGGTCCCGCGTGGCGAACGCCGTGGTGCGGGTGCCGGTCGCGCCCGAAGCGACGCTCGTGCGGCCCAGCGACGAACCGTCCGGCCAGCTCGCCCCGGCGTCCCAGGAGCGGTCGAGCCAGATCTCGTCGCCGGCGCCGCCCGCTTCGATCCCGGCCCACGCCATGCCCCGGCCGTCGAAGTGGAGCCGGATGGTGCGGCCGAACAGGGTCGTCGGCGCGACCGGCTGGGCGTCCCCGGTGCCCGGAGCGCTCCGGTCGCACGCGGCGTCGCAGACGTCCGGGTAGATCCACGCGGTGCAGGCGACCCCCTGCGCGTCCCCGCAGGCCCGGACCAGACCCCGGCGGTGGTGCGCCGGATCGGTGAGGTTGTACATCAGCGTGCGGGTGCCGGTCCACGAACCCGGGACGGTCGCCTTGCCCAGCAGGCCTTCCCAGCTCGCGCCACCGTCCCAGGACCGGTCGAGCCAGACGGCGTCGTTGGCCACGCCGTTGTCGATGCTCGCCCAGGCCATGCCGTCGGGGTCGGAGACGTGCAGCCGCACGACCCGGCCGTTGATCACCTTGTCGGGCAAGGGAAAGCTCTCTCGCGCGGCTCGCGAGGGATCCAGCGTGTCGCAGGACGTCACGCACACCGCGGTGGCCGCCGCGGCGGGCCGGGGCGAGAGGGGTGACAGGGAACCGAGGACGAGCAGGAGCACGAGCAATGTCCGCATCGACATCCCTCTCCACGCACCGGGTTTTTCTTTTCAGGATAGGAAATCCGGTGCCGGGAGAAAAGGACTCAGCGCGGTTCTGGCTCGTTCCGGACATCGGCCGACGGCGACGCGAACAGGCGGGGCATGACCGCCAGCATCAGCGCGGACCAGACCACGTGCGTCAGCACCGGCGCCTGGACGCCGCCGGAGCGGCGGCGCTGCCACGCGAACAGCGACCCCATCACCGCGGAGGCCAGCACCAGAGCGGGGTTGCGGGTCGCGAAGGTGGAAAGCACGTACACGGCGGTCGAGCGGCGCGCGCCCGCGGCGTCGTAGAGGGCGCCGCGGAAGAAGACCTCCTCCGCCGCGCCGGTGGCGAGCGTCGTCACGACCACCGACGCCGTCGAACCGCGATGGGCGTAGTCGAGCACGCCGGCGATCGCGCGGCGCAACGGCGGGATGTGCCGCGAAACCAGGGCGCCGGCGTAGAACACGCCGAACGCGCCCGCGCCGGCCAGCACCGGCTGCACGACGTCGCGCCGGCCCCGGTGCACCGGCCCGGCCGCGCGGGCGCCGGCCAGCCAGGTCGCGGCGACTCCCGCGGTGAGGCCGTAGAACCGGGCCGAGCCGGGTGGGCTGGACAGGGACGCGCCGAGCAGCCCCGTCCCGGCGGCGGTCACGGCGGTCAGGAACCGCCGCCTCATCCGGCCCGCCGGCTCTTCGCGCGCTCGCCGAGGGCCTGGAGCACGGCCTCGTCGTAGCCCATCGGCTCGAACTCGACGATCCGGCGGATGCTGTCGTCGCGGACGACGACCTCGTTGGTCATCGAGTCGATCAGCGAGCGCCCGGTCTGCACGTCGATGTCGGTGACCAGGGACAGCCAGTACGACGACAGCCGCGGCGAGAGCAGCGGCACGGGCACGATCATCAACGGCCGGCCTTCGATCTCCGCGACGCGCTGCAGCATGTCCCGGTAGGCCAGGACTTCCGGGCCGCCGATGTCGAACGCCCGCCCCGCGGCATCGGCGTGGTCGAGCACGCCGACCAGGTAGCGGATGACGTCGGCGATCGCGATCGGCTGGGTGCGGGTGCCGACCCAGCGCGGGGTGATCATCGCCGGCAGGTGCTCGACGAGCTGGCGGGTCAGCTCCCACGACGTGCCGCCGTGCCCGATCACGATCCCGGCGCGCAGCACGGTGACCGGCACCCCGGTCTCGCCGAGCAGCTCTTCGACCTCGCGGCGGCTGGCGAGGTGCTCCGACAGCGTGTCGCCGTCGTCGCCGAGACCGCCGAGGTAGACGATCCGGCCGACCCCGGCGTCCGACGCGGCCCGGGCGAAGGCGCGCGCCGCTTCGGCGTCCCGGCGCTTGAAGTCCGAGCTGTCCAGCGAGTGGACCAGGTAGTACGCGGCGTCGGCGCCCTTCAGCGCGTCCCGCAGGGAGCCGACGTCGGCCACGTCGCCGCGGACGGGTTCCCCGGCCCCCTCGTAGCTGTCGGGACGGCGGGTCATCGCGAGCACGTCGTGCCCCGCTTCTTCCAGCGCCGGGCACAACTTGCTGCCGACGAACCCCGACGCTCCCGCTACCAGCACTCGCATGCCGCTGACGCTAGCCGCGACGGCGCCGTCCCGCAGGTCGCGCGGTCCCGGCGAAGCACACGGCGGCGAGCACGCCCGCGCAGCCCACCAGCTGGAGCACGCCGGGCGACTCGCCGAGCAGGCCGACGCCCAGCAGCACCGCGCCGACCGGCTGGAGCAGCATGAGCGTCGCGCCCGAGGTGGCGGACATCCGGGGCAGCGCGGCGGAGATGAGCAGCCAGCCGGTCAGCTGGCCGACGAGCGCGAGCGCGATCAGCCACCCGAACGTGGGCCCGCCGGGCGCCAGGTCGAGCGTGCCGGACCCGACGCCGAGCACCAGCGCGACCGCGCCGGCGGAGATCGTCGCCAGCAGCAGCGAGTGCGACTGCGTCCCGGCGCCGCCGCTGAGCCGGATCAGGAACAGGTAGCCGGCGTACCCGGCGCCGGCGATCAGCGCGGCGACGGCGCCGGTGACCGGGTCGGGACCGAACGCGCCGGTCCCGGCGAAGCCGCCGGCCAGCACGACCCCGCCGAGCAGGACCGGCGCGGCCACGAGGAACCGCCGGGACGGCCGTTCCGCGAGGAACGCGAACGCCAGCACGGGCACGATCACGACCTGCACGGCGAGCAGCACGGTCGCGATGCCGGCGCCGACGCGCGGGATCGCCTCGCCCCAGAGCACGAAGTCCAGGCCGAGCCCGGCGCCGGCCAGCAGCGGGAAGAGCACGCGGCGCCGGGTTTCCGGGCCGGCCTTGCGCCGCTCCCACCAGGCCAGCGCGAGCAGGACCGGCAGCGAGAGCAGGCACCGCCAGAACGCGCTGGTGGCGCCGCTGGTGTGCGAGACCTTGATGAAGACCGACGACAGCGAGATGCAGAAGCTACCGAGCGCGGCGAGCAGGCGCGGGTCCACCCGCTGGGTGAAGGGGGTCTTGGTGGCGGGGCGAGGCGCGGTCGTGGTCACGCCTCCAGCGTGAGCGCGTCGACTGTCAAGGACAAGCGAATGTTTCTGCGGGGATTTCGGTAGCATCACTACCGTGTTCGGACTCGAGCGGATGCGGGCGCTGCACGCGGTCGCCACCCAGGGCTCGGTCGCCGCGGCGGCCGCGTCCCTGCACGTCACGCCGTCGGGCGTCTCGCAGCAGCTGGCGAAGCTGGAACGGGAGGCCGGCCAGCCGCTGCTGGAGCCCCGCGGCCGCGGCGTCCGGCTGACGAAGGCGGGCCAGGTCCTGGCCGGGCACGCCGAACGCATCCTCGCGCAGGTCGCCGCGGCGAAGACGGACCTGGAGCTGTTGCGCGAGGACGTCATCGGCCCGCTGCGGATCGGCGCGATCCCGACGACCGTGCACGCGCTGCTGCCCCCGGCGCTGGCGACGCTGGCCGCCCAGCACCCGCGGCTGGAGGTGACGCTGCACGAGGGCGAGGCCGAGCAGACGATGCCCCGGGTCCTGGCCGGCGACCTCGACGTCGCGGTCCTGGAGAGCTGGGCGGACCGCCCGACGGTCCTGCCCCCGGAGACGACCCGGATCACGTTGTTCGCCGACGTCGCGGACCTCGCCCTGCCGGCCGGCCACCGCCTCGCGCACCGCAAGGCGGTCGATCTGTCCGAAGTGGACGATCTGCCGTGGATCGGCTGGAGCGCCGGCTCCGGGTGTCACGAGTGGCTGGTCCAGGTGCTGCGCAAGCAGCGGCTGGACCCCCGGATCAGCTGCACGGTGGGCGGCTACCCGACCCAGCTGGCCCTGGTGGCGGGCAACGTCGGCGCGGCGCTGGTCCCCCGCCTGGCCCGCGAGCGCGTCCCGGACGGCGTCCGCATCCTCACGACCAGGCCGGCGCTGACCCGCACGATCCACGCGATCTGCCGAGCGGGCGAAGAGGACCGCGGCGCGGTCCGGGCGTGCCTGGACGCACTGCGCGAGGCCTCGGCGCGCTTCGAAAGCGCGATGCGCCCGGTCGCCTGAGCCGCCCGCTGCCGGCAGCCGCGGAAGGACACCACGAGGGCACCCGGTGCCACGCGTCCGACGACAGAGATCCGGCACTGCTGCCCAAGCGCGCCGGCGGTCGGCCACACGCGTCACCGGGCCGGCCGGCCGAGTCAGGACGTCGCCGGTTCCGCCGCCCAGCTCGCCAGCAGCCGCAGCGCCTCCGCCGAAGGGGAGCCCGGCTCCACCGTGTGCACCCCGAGCACCTGGTCTTGGTCGCCCGTCGGGGCCATCGCCTCGTAGCCCAGGACCAGGTCGCCGACCACCGGGTGGCGGTAGTGCTTCGTGCCGTGCGTGCGCTGGTAGACGTCGTGGTCGGCCCACCAGCCGCGGAAGTCGTGGTCGCGCACCGACAGCTCGCCGATCAGCTCGGCCAGGGCCGGGTCGTGGGGGTTGCGGCCCGCGTAGAGGTGCAGGGTCGCCACCACGCTGCGCGCGGACGACTCCCAGTCCGCGTACAGCTCGCGGGCCAGCGGGTCCAGGAACACGAACCGGGCCATGTTGCGCTCGCGCGACGGCAGCGCGTCGAAGTCGCGGTAGAGCGCCTTCGCCAGCCGGTTGGCGGCCAGCACGTCCAGGCGCCGGCCGGTGACCATCGCCGGGACGTCGGTCAGCGTCTCCAGCACCCGCAGCAGCCCGGGCCGGACGCGCTGGGGTGCCGGGGTCCGCGGCCGCCGCCGGCTCGGTTTGGCCAGCGCGAACAGGTGCCGCCGCTCGGTTTCGTCCAGCCGCAGCGCCCGCGCGATCGCGTCGAGCACCGACTCCGAGACGTTCAGGTTCCGGCCGCGTTCGAGCCGGACGTAGTAGTCGACGCTCACCCCGGCCAGCCGCGCGACCTCCTCCCGCCGCAGCCCCGGGACGCGCCGGACCCCGGGTTCCGGCGGGAGCCCGGCGTCCTCGGGCGTCACCCGGGCGCGGCGGGCCCGCAGGAAGTCCCGCAGTTCCGGGTTGCCTTCGCTCATCCGTCCAGCGTAGGACGGCCGCGGCGCGCGTGCGGGGGTCTGCTGGACCCCCGGTAGGGCCAGTCCTCCCACCCGGGCGGGCGGCGGGGGTTACCTGGAGGCAAGTCACCGAGAAGGAAGAACGAGATGGAACGCGAAATCCTGGGCGGCACGGGCATGTCCGTCAGCCGCTTCGCCTTCGGCGCGATGATGCTGGGCGCCATGGGCAACACCGACCGCGCCGAGTCGGTGCGGATGATCCACGCGGCGCTGGACGCCGGGATCAACTTCGTCGACACCGCCGACGTCTACTCCCACGGCGAGTCGGAGGTGATCGTCGGCGAGGCGCTCAACGGCCGCCGCGACGACGTCGTGCTCGCGACGAAGTTCTCCATGCCGATGGGCCCCGACGCCAACCAGGCGGGGGCCTCGCCGCGGTGGATCAAGCTGGCCGTCGAAGCCAGCCTGAATCGGCTCGGCACCGACCGGATCGACCTCTACCAGCTCCACCGGCCCGATCACCTGACCGACATCGACGAGACCCTGGGCGCGCTGTCCGAGCTCGTCCGCGCGGGCAAGGTGCGCGCGATCGGGTCCTCGACGTTCCCCGCCGAGCTGATGGTCGAGGCGCAGTGGGCCGCGCGGCGCGGCGGGCACCACCGGTTCCGCACCGAGCAGCCGCGGTACTCGGTGCTGACGCGGATCATCGAGAACGACGTCCTGCCGACGGCCCAGCGCCACGGCATGGGCGTGCTGACCTACGGGCCGCTGTCCAGCGGCTGGCTGACCGACCGCGACCCGGCGCGCGGCCACCGCGCCGGGATGTCCCCCGAGGTGTTCGACCTCTCGATCCCGGAGAACCGCGCCCGGGCCGAGGCCGTCGAGCAGCTGCGGAAGGTCGCCGCCGAAGCGGGCCTGCCGCTCGCCCACCTCGCGCTGCGGTTCGTGCTGAGTCACCCGGCCGTGACGTCGGCGCTGATCGGCCCGCGCACCCCGGAGCAGCTCGACGACCTGCTGGCCGCGTCCGGACCGCTGCCCGGCGACGTGCTGGACCGGATCGACGCGATCGTGCCGCCCGGCACCGAGGTCAACCGCCACGACAACTACCAGGCCGCCGCGCCGGCGATCGAGAACCCGCGGCTGCGGCGGCGATGAATCACGCCCGTTGAGTTCAGGCCCGCAGCCGGTCCGCCATCTCCGTCACGAGCCGGCCCGGGCGCTTGTGGTGCACCAGGAAGACCTCACGGGCCGGCTGGGCGTCGGTCGCGTCGCGGACTTCGATCCGGGCGCGGCCGGCCCGCTCCAGCACGCTCTCCGGCACGAACGCGATCCCCAGCCCGGCCTCGACCAGCGCCAGGATCACCTGGTAGTCGCGGGATTCGTGGGCGACGCGCAGCCGCACCCCGGCGGCGTCGGCGAGCTGCTCGAGGCACACCCGGTTGGGGACGCCGGGGCTGCCCGAGATCCAGTCCTCCCCCGCGAGCCCGCGCAGGGTGAGGCGGCGGACGCCGGCTTTCGCGTGGCCTACGGGCAGGATCAGGCGGAAACGCTCCGAACGCAGCAGCGTCCGCTCGAGGCCGCGCGGATCGGGCAGCAGCGCCCCGGGATAGCGGTGGGTGATGAGCAGGTCCAGCTCGCGGGAGCTGACCAGGCCGTACCCGTCGGGCGGCTCCAGGTCGAGCAGGCGCAACGCGACCGCCGGGTGCGCCTCGCGGAACCCGGCGAGGGCGGGCGGGACCAGGGTCGCGCCCGCGCTGGCGAATGTGCCGACGGTCAGCTGCGCCGGTTCCTCGCCGAGCAGGGCCCGCACGGTCCGCTCGGCGGTCCGCAGCTCCCCGACGATCGTTTCGGCGTGGGTGAGCAGCGCTTCGCCGACGGCGGTGAGCGTGACGCCACGCGGGTTGCGGTGCACCAGCGGAGCACCGACGTCGCGTTCGAGCTTGGCCAGCTGCTGCGAGACGGCGGACGGCGTGAACGAAAGCCGTTGTGCCGCACCGGCAATGGACCCGGCGTGCGCGACTTCGGCGAGCAGGGCCAAGCGGTGGGCGTCGAGCACGGGGGCCTCCAGCCGTAAGCGTTGCTGATGGCAGCATAGGAGACGTCGCTGGTGCTTACGTCCGGCCGCGCGCATGCTGAGGCCATGATCAGCACTTCGGACGTCGAACAGGCCGCCACCCGGATCCGCGGCCGGGTCCGCCGGACGCCGGTCTTCGCGGACGACGGCGTGTGGTTCAAGCTGGAACAGCTGCAGCACACCGGGTCGTTCAAGGCCCGCGGCGCGTTCAACCGGATCATCGCCGCCGGTGCGTTGTCGGCGGCGGGGGTGGTCGCCGCGTCGGGCGGCAACGCCGGCCTCGCCGTGGCGTACGCCGCCCGCGAATTCACTGTGCCCGCACGGGTTTTCGTCCCCGCCACGGCGCCCGCGGTCAAGGTGGCGAAGCTGCACGCGCTCGGCGCGGCCGTCGAGCTCGCCGGCGACAAGTACCAGGACGCCTACGACGCCGCGGTGAAGCACGCGGCCGACAGCGGCGCCCTGTTCTGCCACGCTTACGACCAGCCCGAGATCTGCGCCGGCCAGGGCACGATCGGCCTGGAACTGCTGGAGCAGGTGGACGCGCTCGACACGATCCTGGTCGCGGTCGGCGGCGGCGGGCTGCTGGCGGGCATCGCCGCGGCGGTCGAAGGCCGGGCGCGCGTGATCGGCGTCGAACCGCGCACGATCCCGACGCTGCACGCGGCGCTGGACGCGGGCGAGCCGGTGCGGGTCGAGGTGTCCGGCCTGGCCACCGACTCGCTCGGCGCGTCCCGGCTCGGGGACATCGCCTTCGCCGTGGCCACCCGCACGGGCGCGGGCTCGGTCCTGGTCGAGGACGCCGCGATCGCCGAAGCGCGGACGACGCTGTGGGACCATTACCGCCTCGCCGTCGAACCGGGCGGGGCGACGGCGTTCGCCGCGGTGCTCAGCGGCGCCTACACGCCCGCACCGGGCGAGCGCGTCGCCGTCCTGCTCTGCGGGGCCAACACCGACCCCGCGACACTCACTTCCCCGTCAGCCGCGCCACCAGCGGCGCGAACTCCTCGATGAAGGCGCTGTTGACGCTGACGTAGGACACGCCTAGTTCGTCGCGACGGCGTTCCAGCTCACCCGCCATGTCCTCGACGCTGCCGCGCAGCATCGTCAGCGAGTCGTGCTCGATGAGCGTCTCGGCGTCGACACCGATGAACCCGCGGATCCACGGCGGGACGACCTCGCCGACGACGAAGATGTTCAAGGCCAGCTCGAGGTCCCGGCCGTCCGCGGCGGTCCGGATCTCCTCGACGTGCGACTTGAACTCGTCGCGCGTGGTCAGCACGCCGCCGGCCAGGGTGACGATGTCGGCCTTCGCCCCGGCGAGCCGCCGTGCCTTGGGCCCGCCCGCGGCGAGCATCACCGGCGTGTGCGCGTCCCCGTCGAGCCGGCGGACGTGGTCGATCGTCTCGGAGATCGAGTCGAGCCGCTCCTGGCCGTTGCCGTAGGGCAGGCCCAGCTCCTCGGCCTGCTGCCGCATCGACGGCAGGCCGGTGCCGAGGCCCAGCTCGAACCGGCCGTCGGTCATGACCGTCAGGCTGTGCGCCTCCCACGCGGCCGCGCGGGCCGTGCGCAGCGGGCTGGCCAGCACGAACGAGCCGACGCGCAAGGTGGTGGTGACCGCGGCGGCCGTCGCGAGCGACGCCGTCGGGGTCGGGAGGTTCAGGTTGTCCGGCGAGAGCAGCGTCGAATAACCCAGCTCTTGGGCCCGGCGCGCGGTCTCCCGCCACTTCGCGCCGCCCTCCTGGGCCGCCGCGACCACACCGAACCGGAACGCCTTCTCGGACATCCAATCACCCCTGTTTCCGCTTCCGATCCAACCACCGTCGCGCCCCGTCGTGCCACCACGAACGTCCGTGAAGGCCCCCTTGAGGGACTCTGAGTCCCTCAAGGGGGCCTTCACGGACTTCGGGAGCGACCTCAGCCGCGCTGGTACTCCTCCCAGGTGACCTTCGGGACCGAGGGGCCGTCGTCGGCGCCGCGGCCGGCCAGGCCGTTCTTGCCCAGGTAGTAGTCGCCCGTCTGGTGCTGCGCACCCGACGAGAGGTCCGGGTCGGAGATCGCCATCGCGTGGATGTGGTAGGCGAAACCCTGGTCCGGCGTGCGGTACCAGGCCGCGAACCCGACGTTGCGCAACGCCTTCAGCAGCGTCGTCCGGGTCGCCGCCGACATGCCGGACACCGAGATGTCCATCGCGCCGCCGCCGTCGTGCGTCCCGGCCGATGCGTCGACGCCGCCCGGGTTGTAGGAACCCTGGGTCAGGCTCACGGTGAGGCCGGCGATCTTTTCGGCCGCCAGCAGCATCGCCTTGGTGCGGGTGTTGATCGTGACCCCGCGGTAGGCCACCCGGCTGCCCGCGGACACCGCGCTCGTCACGGTGTAGCGGCTGGTGCCCAGCTTCTCCAGCGACGTCTTGCCGGGCAGGCCCGACGCGTCGATCCCGGTGTACCCCAGCGACTTCTGGTACTGGGAGTACGCCGTGATCGTCGTCGTGCCGAAGTAGCCGTCGACGTACTTGCTGTCCAGCAGCCCCTTCGCCTGCAGCGCCTGCTCCACCAGCAGGACGCTGTCGTGCGCGCCCGGCGTCTGGGTGTCGTCGGCGCGGCGCGGGTCGATCTGGGCCGCCTTGAGCACGGCCTCCATGTTCGCCGTGGGCAGTGCGGTCGTGGCTGCCGGCGCGGCCTGGGCCGGCGCCGCCACAGCGAGCGTCGCGGCGGTGAGTGCCGTCAACACGGCGGCCTTCGTGAACATCCCTGTCCTCCATCGGTCGGATCCGGTTACGCCACCACGATCACCCGGCCGGATACAAGGGACGTACAAACGGGCTCCAATCACCCGTTCGTGCTCGTCCGACTGTGCTCCTCTGAAAGGCTCCTCCGAAAGCGACGCAAGCGCAGGCTGTTCGTCACCACGAAGACCGAGCTGACCGCCATGGCCGCCCCGGCGAGCATCGGGTTCAGCAGGCCCGCCGCGGCCAGCGGCAGCGCGGCCACGTTGTAGGCGAACGCCCAGAACAGGTTCCCCTTGATCGTGGCCAGCGTCCGCCGCGACAGCCGGATCGCGTCGACGGCGGCGCGCAGGTCACCGCGCACCAGCGTCAGGTCGGCCGCCTCGATCGCGACGTCGGTGCCGGTGCCCATGGCCAGGCCCAGGTCGGCCTGGGCGAGCGCGGCCGCGTCGTTGACGCCGTCGCCGGCCATCGCCACCACGTGTCCCTCGGCCTGCAGGCGCCGGACGACGTCGGCCTTCTCCTGCGGCAGCACCTCGGCGATCACCCGCTCGATGCCGACCTCGGCGGCGACCGCGCGGGCCGTCGCGGCGTTGTCGCCGGTCAGCAGGATCGGCGTCAGGCCGAGGGCGCGCAGCCGCCGGACCGCTTCGGCCGACGTCGGCTTGACGGTGTCCGCGACGACCAGCCGGCCGCGCACCTCGCCGTCCCAGGCGACGTGGATCGTGGCGGGCTCGGAGGGCTCGGAAGGCTCGGAGGGCTCGCCGCCGACGAACTCCGCCCGGCCGACGGCGACCCGGTGGCCCTCGACCACGCCCTCGACGCCCAGGCCCGGCGTGTTGCGGAAGCCCGAAACCTCGGGCAGCTCGCCGAATCGCCCGCGAGCGGCGTCCGTGATCGCGCGGGCCACGGGGTGCTCGGAGGCGGCCTCGACGGCCCCCGCGAGCCGCAGGACCTCGCCGTCCCCCTCGACCAGGGACATCCGGCCGGTGGTGACGGTGCCGGTCTTGTCGAGCACGACGGTGTCGACGCGCCGGGTCGACTCCAGCACCTCCGGCCCCTTGATCAGGATCCCGAGCTGCGCGCCGCGGCCGGTGCCGACCAGCAGCGCCGTCGGCGTGGCCAGGCCGAGCGCGCACGGGCAGGCGATGATCAGCACGGCGACCGCGGCGGTGAACGCGGCCGACGGCGTGCCGCCCGCGCCGAGCCAGAAGGCGAGCGTCGCCACGGCCAGCGCGATGACGTTCGGGACGAACACCGCCGAGACGCGGTCCGCGAGCCGCTGGACCTGGGCCTTCCCGGTCTGGGCTTCCTCGACGAGCCGCGCGGTCCGCGCCAGCTGCGTGTCGGCGCCGACCCTCGTGGCCCGGACGACGAGCCGGCCGCCCGCGTTGACCGTCGCGCCGGCCACGGCGTCCCCCGGCCCGACCTCGACCGGCACGCTCTCGCCGGTCAGCAGGCTCGCGTCGATCGCGGAACTGCCGTCCTCGACGACGCCGTCGGTGGCCACCTTCTCCCCCGGCCGCACCACGAAGCGGTCGCCGACGGCCAGCTCGCCGACCGGGATGCGCTGCTCGCGGCCGTCGCGCAGGACGGCGACGTCCTTGGCGCCGAGGTCGAGCAGCGCCCGCAGGGCGGCACCGGCGCGGCGCTTGGAGCGGGCCTCGAAGTAGCGCCCGGCCAGGATGAACGTCGTGACGCCGGCGGCGACCTCGAGGTAGATGGCGCTGTCACCGGACATCCGCTCGATGGTGAGCTCGAACGGGTGGCGCAGGCCGGGGGTGCCCGCGCTGCCGAACAGCAGCGCGTACAGCGACCAGCCGAACGCGGCGAGGGTGCCGAGCGAGATGAGCGTGTCCATCGTGGCGGCGCCGTGGCGGAGGTTGACGAACGCGGCGCGGTGGAACGGCCACGCGCCC
The DNA here is from genome assembly GCF_036104975.1 of Amycolatopsis sp. NBC_00355. Taxonomy (GTDB): domain Bacteria; phylum Actinomycetota; class Actinomycetes; order Mycobacteriales; family Pseudonocardiaceae; genus Amycolatopsis. The sequence goes on from NZ_CP107982.1 coordinate 3,311,679, forward strand.
CACACCAGCACCGGCGCGGCGAGGGTCAGCGAAATCCACTGCCAGTAGGTGAACTGCCACGCGGGCACCATCGCCAGCAGGACCACCGGCAGCGACAGCACGGCCGAGGTGACGAGCCGTTGCCGCAGTGCGCGGGTGCCGTCGTCCTCCTCGATCACGGGCGGCTCTTCCGCGGGCAGCGTCGCGCCGTAGCCCGCCGCTTCGACCTGCGCCACGAGGTCCGAGGGCTCGACGTCACCGGTGTAGGCGACCTTCGCCTTCTCGGTGGCGTAGTTGACGGTCGCCGTGACGCCGTCCAGCTTGTTGAGCTTGCGTTCGATCCTCATCGCACAGGACGCGCAGGTCATGCCGGTGATCGCGAGGTCGACGGTCATCGCGCCGCCTCCTTCCCGGTGGTGACGGTGAACGCGGCCGTGCGGACGACACCGCCGTGGCGGAAGTCCAGGAACAGCCGGTAGGTCCCGGCCGAGGGCACCTCGGCCGCGAACGCGAGCCCCGGCCCGGCCGGGTGGACGTGCAGGTACGCCAGGTCCCCGCCGCGGAGCGCGACGAGGTGGCCGGTCGCGCCGAGGTAGGGCTGCAGGTCGGTCACCTCACGGCCGTCCTTCGTCACGGTCGCCGTCAGCCGGGACGACTGCCCGGGGACGAGGTCGCCGTCGAGCCGGACGCGGTAGCCGCCGACGTCGGCGAAGCGCGACTCCGGGTGCCCGGCCGGCTGGAACATCCCCGGCGCGAAGAGGTCTACGCCGAGCGTCAGCGGCTTCGCACCCGAAGGCGTGAAATCGGCGAAGGCGCGGTAGCTGCCCGCGTCGGCGACCGTGAGCGGCACGGTCCACGTGCCGTCGGGGCCGAGATCGGGGTGCAGGTGCTGATAGCCGGCGGTGTCCCGGCGCACGACGATGAAGTGCAGCCGCTTCTCGTGCTCGACGTCGAACGCGGTCACGGGCGCGCCGCCGGGGCCGGTGATCCGGAACGCGAAGCGGGTGGGCGCGCCTGGGGTCAGCGTCGTATCGGCGGGCGTCAGGGTGTAGCCGTCCTGGGACGACGCCAAGCCGCCGGGCAGGTCGGCGACCGCTTCGCCGTGCGTCATCTCCTCGCCGCCGTGCGCCTCGGCCTGGCCCGGGAACGGTCCGACGGCGGCGCCGAGCGCCCAGGCGCCCCCGGCGACCAGTACGAGGGCCGCGCCGTAGGCGGAAAGCCTTGCCGCGGTGTTCACGGCAACCGGTATCCGGCTTCTTCGACGGCGCCGCGCACGTCCTCGACGGCGAGCGCGGCGGCGCTGCTGACGGTCACGGCGCCGGTGGCCGGGTCGGCGGCGACGGCCGTGACGCCGTCGAGTGCGCGGATCTGCTCCTCGACCGACCGGGCGCAGTGGCCGCAGGTCATGCCGCTGACGGTGTAGGTGCTGTCGCTCATGCCTCAGATATACCCTAGGGGGGTAGGGTAAGCAACGCCGTGACGTCTTGTAAGGACCGACACAAAAATTCGCGCCGCCCCTGGTCCAGCCGTGTTCGGCAGCGTCACGGAGAGTTCCCACGTGATGTCTATGGACTCTCCCGTGTTCTTTTCGTAACCTGTTCGAGATCTCGCGGCCCCGCGCCACCGACAGGTGGCTACGCGAGATCGCCGCCGATACCCCCCTGCCGGGTACCGGACCCCCACACCGCGTGGCTCACCTGTTGCGGGAGAGCGCGCACCGTGACGGGACAGTGCGGACGAGGCCCCCGACTCGCCGCCCCGGTCCCCCGACCGGCGGCCGAACAGCAAAGGAGACCCGCGCGACCGTGCATTCGCATCCCGTCAAGCGCGTGGTGTCAGGTGCCCTCGCGGCCGCCGCGGTGATCGCCGTGATCACCGTGGCCGACCCCACGGCCACCGCCGCCCCCATCCCCGCCCTCCAGGCTCCGCCCACCGGGTCGGAGGCCCTGGCCAAGTACCGCGACCTCGCGGCCCAGGCCGAGAAGCTCAACGAAGACCTGCTCAAGGCCCAGGACGACCTGACCGCCAAGCAGGGTGAGCTCGACAAGGCCACCCACGACGTCGACGCGGCCAAGACCGCCGGCGTCGAGGCCGCCGACGCGAAGCAGAAGTACCAGTCCCAGGTGGACAAGTTCGCCAACGCGTCGTTCACCAGCGGTGTCCAGCTGAACAAGCTGTCCGCGCTGCTGGCGGGCACGTCCACGCAGGACTTCCTGGACCGCTCCTCGGCGCTCGAGGTCATCGCGACCGACAAGAACTCCGCGATGGACAACCTCAGCGGCGCGGCCGAGAAGGCCAAGACCGCCGAGAAGACGGCGACGGACGCCGCGAAGAAGGCGACCGACGCCCGCGACGCGGCGGCCAAGCTGACCTCGGACATCGAGGGCAAGAAGAAGAACCTGCAGACCCAGATCGACCAGATCGAGGCGCAGAGCAAGACCCTCAGCTCCGCCGACAAGGCCGCGCAGAAGGACACCGGCGGCAAGGCGCCCACCGTCAAGGCGGCGACCGGGGCCGCCCAGACCGCGGTCAACGCGGCGCTGAGCAAGCTCGGCAGCGCCTACGTCTGGGGCGCGACCGGCCCGAGCACGTTCGACTGCTCGGGACTCATGCAGTGGGCCTACAAGCAGGCCGGCATCTCCCTGCCGCGGAACTCCGCGGCACAGGCGGGCTTCGGCACGTCGGTGTCGCGCGATCAGCTGCAGCCGGGCGACCTGGTCGCCTACTACTCCCCCGTGTCCCACATCGGGATGTACATCGGCGACGGCAAGATGGTGCACGCCCCGACCAGCGGCGACGTCGTCAAGATCTCGCCGCTGATGAGCGAGTACGCGGGAGCGACCCGCCCGACGGCCTGACGGTTCGCGAATCCGTCCACAGTGGTGTTCACGCCGCGGTGGACGGATTTCGCGTTTCCGTGCGGGGTTCGCGGGGAAACTCCTCCGCGGGGACGTGCACGGAAATTGTCGGGGTTCTGGGTTACAGTCGGACTCAGGCGAACAGACGTTCGAATGGAGTGGTGATGACCGAACAGCCGGAACCCAACCCGGAGAAGGACCCGAGCGACTGGACCACCGGCGACGAGCCGATGACCGGGCCGCAGAAGTCCTACCTGCAGACGCTCGCCCAGGAGGCGGGGCAGGAGGTGCCGGACGACCTGACCAAGGCCGAGGCGTCCAAGCGGATCGACGAGCTGCAACAGACGACCGGGCGCGGCGCTTGAGGTTGGCCGGTGGCGGCTTTACGGGCCGGTGGCGACCGGAGAGGCGCGGGCGCACGGTCTGAGCGGGTAGCGGCTATGTGAGGGCCGTGGTTGAGCGGGCCGCGCGGTAGCTGCACGGTCGTGGCAGGCGCTCCGGCTGATCAGGGGCGCTGCAGCTGACTGTGCGCGGTTGTCGAACCGTCGCGGCAGCCGAGCAGGCGTGGCAGCTCGCCAGGCGTGGCAGTGAGGCGATTGCGGCGGCCGAGTAGGCGCGGCAGCCCACCAGGCGCGACGGCGAAGCGGTCGCGACAGCCGGGCAGACGCGAGGGCGAAGCGGTCGCGGTGGGCCGAAGTGAACGCGGCAGCCGAGCAGGCACGGCCGCGAAGCGATTGCGACAGCCGAGCAGGCACGGCAGCCCACCAGGCGCGACGGCGAAGCGGTCGCGACAGCCGGGCAGACGCGAGGGCGAAGCGGTCGCGGTGGGCCGAAGTGAACGCGGCAGCCGAGCAGGCACGGCCGCGAAGCGATTGCGACAGCCGAGCAGGCACGGCAGCCCACCAGGCGCGGCAGCGAAGCGGTCGCGACAGCCGGGCAGACGCGAGGGCGAAGCGATCGCACCACACCGCACTGAACGCGGCAGTCGAGCCGCCGTACCGCGAAGCGGTCGCACTGCACCGAACTGAACGCAGCAGCTGAGCTGGCGTGGCCGCGAAGCGGTCGCGGTGGGCCGAAGTGAGCGGGGCGGTCGAGCAGGCGGACCGCCTGCACGAGCGGCGGCCAAACGACCGCCACGAATGAGTGAATGCTCATCGCTCGATCGGGCGCACGGCGGCTCAAGGGCGTAGCGCCTGAGCGGACGGCCATCGGCCGAGCGCACAACGGCCGAGCAGGCACGGCGGCCGATGGGACTCAGGCGGCCTGGGGCAGCGCGGCGGCGCCGGTCACCCGGAGCAGGAACTCGGCGTTCGAGCCCGTCTTGCGGAGCTGGTCGAGCAGCTGCTCGACCGCGTGCGGTCCTTGCAGCGCGCGGCGGACGTCGCGCATCGCGGCGAGTTCTTCCGGTGTCACCAGCAGTTCTTCGCGGCGGGTGCCCGACGCGGCCAGGTCGACCGCCGGGAAGACGCGGCGTTCCGCGGTGCGGCGGTCCAGCTTGAGCTCGGCGTTGCCGGTGCTCTTCAGCTCCTCGAAGAAGACCGTGTCGGCCAGCGAACCGGTTTCCACCAGCGCGGTCGCGATGATCGTGAGAGAGCCGCCACCCTCGACATTCCTTGCGGCGCCGAGGATGCGCTTCATCGGCTGCAGCGCGGCCGCGTCGACGCCGCCGGACAGGGTGCGGCCCGAAGGGCGGGCCGACAGGTTGTACGCGCGGCCGAGGCGGGTCAGGGAATCGAGCAGCAGCACGACGTCTTCGCCGCGCTCCACCAGGCGCTTGGCGCGCTCGACCGCGAGCTCCGCGATCGCGACGTGTTCGGCCGGCGGACGGTCGAAAGTGGACGCGATCACCTCCCCGTGCACGGTCCGGCGCAGCTCGGTGACCTCCTCCGGACGCTCGTCGGCGAGCAGCACCATGAGTTTGCACTCCGGGTGGTTGGTGGCGATGCCGTGCGCGATTTCGCTCAGCACCGTGGTTTTCCCGGCCTTCGGCGGCGAGACGACCAGGGCGCGCTGGCCCTTGCCGATCGGGGTGACGAGGTCGATGACGCGGGTCAGCACCCGCGCCGGGGTGGTTTCGAGCAGCAGGCGCTCGTCGGGGTGCACCGGGACGAGGTCGTCGAAGTCCGGGCGCCGCGCGGCCGGGTCGACGCCGTCGACGCCGATGATTTCCTCGGCGGTGCCGGTGATTTCGTCGCCCGTGCGCAGCTGATGCTTGCGGACGAGCGAAAGAGGGATGGTGATGTCGCCGTCGGCGCGCCGGTAGCCGGCGCGGACGAAGGCGGATTTTCCTTGTACGTCAAGGATTCCGTGAAATGGCATGGTGTTCTCCTGAATGAGGGAACGGCCGGCGCGCGAAAGCGGGGCCGAGAGTGCTGGGAAAGAGGCCGATCGGCCTGGATCCGGGAGCTTTCTCCGGGCGGCCTGGAGGCCGACATCCATGAGGAGCACCTTCACTCTAGCCGGAGTTCCCCCGAAACACAATGCGTGAGAACCCGTGGCGGTGGGTAGGTCTCCGGAGAAGCCCGCCGCACCGTGCCCGACGGATGGGAGCACCTCGTGCACCGACACACCCCGGAACCTGACGTCGATACCGGCGAAACCGCCGACGACGGCCAACCCGGGACCACGTCCCCCGACCGCCTCCGCGCGGGGTCCGGGACCGTGGTCGGCTCGACCTTCGAAGAACTCGCGCCTGCGTTGCCCAACGACGTCGCCGACCTGCGCCGCAAGCTGATCCGCTGGCTGGCCGAACTCCCGCTGGACGCGGAGAGCACGCACGACATCACGCTGGCGACCTACGAGGCGCTGGCGAACGTGGCGGCCCACGCGTACCCGGACGGCCGCGGCTGGGCCCGCCTGCAGGCCACCAGGGCCGGTGACGCGATCACCGTGACGGTCACCGACACCGGCTGCGGCATCGCGGCGACCCGTCCCCGCACCGCGGGCCTGCGCACCTCGGGTGGCCGCGGCCTGGTGCTGATCGACAAGGTGACCGACCAGTCCGAGATCGACACCGGCGAGCAGGGCACGCGGGTGCGCATGACCTGGCGCCCCGCAGCCTTGCGGCACGCGGGAGCGGCCTGAGACGCGGACGGCCGGCGTCACGATCGGACGACGGAGCAGCCAAATCGTGGAAATGCGCACGCTGGGAGAACACCGCGGCCGAAGAAACGGCGGCAATCACCGAATCGATACGGTCAGTCACCCGAACATTGCTCACCGAAAGCACCGCGGCTAAATGCGGTGACCGGGGCGGAAAGCCGAGAAGCGCGGTGAGCCGCATCGGGCCCACCGCGCTTCAGGGAACCTCAGGCCGCGCTGGCCAGCCGCACGAGGCGGTTGCGCGGGTACGAAACCAGTTCGCGCTCCTCATCCGTGGTGAAGATCTCGACGGAATCCTCCAGGATGTCCGCCGAAGTCACCTGTAGCTGCCACGCGGGCAGCCCCGGGGCGGGCTCGTGCCAGAACCACTGGCCCTTGGTGAGCTGGTCCGCCGGGACCGTCGCGTCGTCCGTGTTCATGCCATCAGGCTAACCGCCACCACCGACAGTTTTTGAACGGCCTCAACCATGGGTCGCTCCCACCGTGATCGTCAGCACGTCCGGGTCGCCGGCGAACACCGCGCCGCTGAAGTCCGGGCCCGGGCTGACGTCGTCGTACGGGAACGCGTAGCCCCGGTTGTCGGGCAGTTTCGAGTGGACGATGCGGGCGTAGTGGTTGGTCACGTCGCCCTGGTAGAACTTCGCCGGGTCCTCCGCCGTCGGCTGGTTCGCGTTGTCCAGCAACGTCGTGCGGTTCAGCGCCGCCGCCAGGCGCGGGATGATGCTCTTGCGCGCGTCGCTCGCGCCGGCCGCGATGGCGAACGGGCCGCTGTCGCAGCTCCAGACGTCGGCGGTGGCCGGCTTCGCGAAGGACTCGGCCCCGAACACCAGCTGCCCGCCGGTGACGCGGCCGGTGAACGTGCCCAGGCCCGGGTTCTGCGAGTCCACCACGAGGTCCGTGCCCTCGTACTTCTGCCAGACCTGGTCGATGTAGCCGTCGAGGTACCCGCCGAACCGGTCGGCGTGGTGGTGCGGCGACAGCGCGCGCAGGTTACCGCCGCCGCCGGTCTGCACCAGCGCCGGCCAGTTGCCGCCCAGCGCCGTCAGTTCCGACGAGATCGCGTCCAGCGACCCCGAAGGCAGGCCGTTGACGGTTTTCGTGCCCGAGCCGGACGTCGTGAGCGAGAGCCCCATCGGGATGCCGACGAAGTCGACGTAGCTGATGTTGGCGAACAGCTGCTCGTCGTTGAACGTGAACTCGCTGAACGACCAGTTCTTCCCGAAGTTGGGGTCGGCGGTGTTGAGGAAGCTCGGGTGCACCAGCGCCGGACCCGGGTCGAGGAAGAAGTCCAGCTTCGCGTCCGTGACGACGTAAATACGCGCGCCGCCCATCTTGGGCACGGCGACCTGGGCCCCGGAACCGACCGGGATGGCACAGTCCTCCGGCAGCGGCGTGTGCGCGGCGCCGGGCGAGTCCGGGTAGTACGGCGAGCCGTCGGCGCGCAGCAGGACCAGCCGGCCGTCCGGGGTCGTGCCGGTCACGTAGGCGTACACGGTGCCGGAGCCGGAGTTGTTCACCAGCTTGAGACCGAAGGTCGCGGGCGTCGCGGCGGACGCGGTGCGGGCTGCCAAGGGCAGCACGGTGGCGGTGGCGAGCGTGGCCGCCGACAGGCTCAGGAACGAGCGGCGCGAGATCATGATTCCTCCACTTTGAGGATTACCAGAACACGCGGCGTGCTCCATAATGGAGACACCGGCCGCGCTCGCAGATTCGTTGTGGACGCCAACAAACTATGACCGCCGCCCACCGGGCCTGACAACCCCTCCAAGGTAGGTCTAGACCACCGTTCGCACCCGGCGCGCGATGCCCCGCACGCGGAATTTTCAACCAATCCCGGCCGGTCACTGCCCCCGGGTACCGGGTCGCGGGTAATTCCGGGCAGGGGCCTTGACTTCCCCGCGAACGGTCGGTGACAGTGGACGGCCTCGCAGGTGGACGCACCCCCTTTCCGGCTTCATCACAGAGAAAGCGGACCCCATGCAGCCCAGCAAGCGTTTCCTGCGACTGACCGCCGTGATGGCAACGTTGTCACTGCCCTTCCTCGCCCCCGCGACGACGTCCGCCGCGGAAACCTGGACCACCGTGTTCCAGGACGACTTCGACGGCGCGGCCGGTACCGGCCTGAACACCCAGGACTGGCTCTACGACAAGGGGACCGGCTACCCGGGCGGCGCGGGCGCCTGGGGCACCGGCGAGCTCGAGACGGCCACGGACTCGACCGACAACGTCTACCACGACGGCGCGGGCCACCTCGCCATCAAGCCGTTGCGCGACGCCGCCGGAAACTGGACCTCCGGCCGGATCGAGACGCAGCGGACCGACTTCGCCGCCCCGGCCGGTGGGCAGCTGGAGATCAGCGCGTCGCTCAAGCAGCCGTCCCCGGCCGGCGGGCTCGGCTACTGGCCGGCGTTCTGGGCGATGGGCGGCGACGCGCGGCCGGTCGGCGCGACGAACTGGCCGAGCATCGGCGAGCTCGACATCATGGAGGACGTCAACGCGCTGAGCAAGCACTCCACCACCTTCCACTGTGGACAGTGGCAGGGTGAGTGCCACGACCCGGACGGCATCACCAGCGACCTGCAGGACTGCCCCGGCTGCCAGGACGGCTACCACTCCTACTCGGTCGTGGTGGACCGCCGCGACGCCGCCGCGGAAGAACTCCGGTTCTACCTCGACGGCAACCAGACCTACTCGGTGAAGCAGAACCAGGTGTCCGACGCGACCTGGAAGGCCGCGGTCGACCACGGGTTCTTCGTCATCTTCGACGTCGCGATCGGCGGTTCCTACCCGAACAAGGTCTGCGGCTGCACCTCCCCGGGTGCGGACATCACGCCGGGCGCCGAGATGAGCGTCGACTCGCTGTCGGTCAAGGTCAGCGATTCCTGAGCCGATAGGCTGGCGCCATGAGCGTCCGGCACACCGTCATCGACTCCCCCATCGGGCCACTGACCCTCGTCGGTGACGCGGCCGGCGCCCTGCTGGGCCTCTACTTCGACGGCCACCTGCGCACGCCCCGGATGACCGACCTCGGGCCGCGCGTCGAGACCGGTTTCGAGGTCGTGGAAGCACAGCTGGGCGAGTACTTCGCGGGCACGCGGCGCGAGTTCGACCTCGAGCTCGCGCCGCGTGGTTCCGCGTTCGAAAAGCAGGTCTGGGACCTGCTGACGAAGATCCCGTTCGGCGAGACCCGCACCTACGGGCAGCTGGCCGCCGCCCTGGGCGACCCGGGTGCCGCGCAGGCCGTCGGCAACGCCAACGGCTGGAACCCGATCAGCGTCATCGTGCCGTGCCACCGGGTGGTCGGCACGAGCGGGAGCCTGACCGGGTACGCCGGCGGTCTCGTCCGCAAGCGGTTCCTCCTGAGCCTGGAGGAGCCGCCCGCGGACGAGGTCGGCCGGTTGTTCTAGCCCGTCGTGCAGGTGACGCTCGGCGCCGTCAGGTTCCCGCCGTGCTCGACGGTGAACCCGATGACGTTGCCGCTGCCGTTGGGTTTCGCGGTCAGCACGTAGCCCGTGCTGTCCCAGGTGCCGGTGTAGTTCCAGCTGCCGATGACCTTCTGCGGTGCGTGGAAGGTGATCGTGAGCACCCAGGTGTTCGAGCCCGACACCGAGATCTGGCCGTTGAAGCCGACGTTCCACTCGGCGGTCTTGGCGTACGTCCCGGTGCACCCACCCGACGGCGTCGGGGTCGTGGTCGTCGGCGGCGGGGTCGTCGTGGTGGGCGGCGGCGTGGTCGTGGTGCCGCCGTTGAGCGCGTCGAGGACCGCGGTGTAGGCGGCCTTCTTGGCGCCACTGCCGTCGAACAGCAGCGGCGTGGCCGACGCGCGCCAGGAGTCGGTGTCCCGGATGCCCCACACCGTCAGGCCGTTGCACCGGGCCACGGCGAGACAGGCGTTCGTGACCGTGCGGAAGTTGTCCGCCTGCGTGGTGCCCGACCCTTCGACGTCCAGCTCGGTGATCTGCACGTCCACGCCGAGGTTCGCGAAGTTCTGCAGCGTGGTCCGGTAGTTCGACGGCACCGGGCTGGCGCTGTTGAAGTGCGACTGGAAGCCGACGCAGTCGATCGGCACGCCGCGGCTCTTGAAGTCCTGCACCATGCGGTACACGGCCTGGGTCTTCGCCTGGCTCCAGTCGTCGGTGTTGTAGTCGTTGTAGCAGAGCTTCGCGCCGGAATCGGCCGCCCGGGCGGCGCGGAAGGCCGCCTCGATCCAGTCGTTGCCGGTGCGCTGCAGGTTGGAGTCGCGGCGGGCGCCGGAACCGCCGTCGGCGAACGCCTCGTTCACCACGTCCCACGAGTAGAGCTGACCGCGGTAGTGCGTCGCGACCTGCGTGACGTGGTTGAGCATCGCCGAGCGCAGCGACGAGCCCTCCATGCCCTGCATCCAGCCGGGCTGCTGCCCGTACCAGGCCAGCGTGTGCCCGCGGACCTGGGCGCCTTGACTGCGAGCCTGGGCCACGATCCGGTCGGCGTTGCCGTAGGAGAACTGGCCCTGGTTCGGCTCGGTCGCGTCGATCTTCATCTCGTTCTCGGGCGTGATCATGCTGAACTCACGGCTCAGGATGCCGGTGTAGCCGCTGTCCGAGAGCTTGCCCGCCGAGACGGCGGTGCCGAAGTACCGGCCGGTCCGGGCCGCGGCGCCCCCCAAGGTCGTCCCGGTGGGCGGGGCCGACGTGGTCGTCGTGGTCGGCGGCGGCGTGGTCGTGCCGCCGCTGTCCAGGCCGAGGAACGCGATCGCGTAGGCCACCATGCCGCTCTGCGGCAGCACGTGCCCGGCCCCCTGGACGCTGATCGCCTCGACCGGCGCCTGGACGCCGGTGCCGCCGTAGCGGGCGCGGGTCCAGCCGGACTGCGGCTGGTCGGTCGTCGACGCCGTCTGGCTCACCCCGGCGAGGTTGGTCCACTGCTTGACCTCTTCGCCGAAGTTCGGGTAGCGCAGGGTGTCGTCGGCGGTGCCGTGCCACAGCTGCATCCGGGGGAACGGGCCGCTGCGCCCGCCGCTCATCTGCCGGGCCTGATCGCCCCACTGCTGCGCGGTCTTCGTCAGCTGGCCGTTCGCGCACTGGGAGTTCCAGCTCGACCCGTCGGTGGTGCCGAAGCAGCCGGCGGGCACGCCCATGAACGCCGAACCGGCGGCGAACACGTCCGGGTACTCCGCCGCGAGCACGTTCGTCATCATCGCGCCCGAGGAGAACCCGGTGACGAAGACCCGGGCGGGATCGACGTTGTAGTGCTGCTTCGCGTAGTCGACCATCGACAGGATGCCGACCGGGTCGCTGCCGCCGCCGCGGGTCAGCGCCTGCGGCGAGGAGACGTCGAAGCAGGTCCCGCTGCGGGTGGCCTCCGGGAACACGATGACGTACCCGTACTGGTCGGCCGCCGTGACGTAGTCGCGGGCGTAGCCGTTGAAGACCGCCGAAGCCGAGCCGGTGCAGTAGTGCAGCGCGACCAGCAGCGCCGGCTTGGCCGCCACCCGGTCCGGGACGTAGGTGTACATGTTCAGGTTGCTGGGGTTGTTTCCGAAACCGGTCACGCGGGTCAGCGACGCCGCGGACGCGGGCTGCGCGACGAGCAGCACGACCGCGGCGACCACCGGCAGAACGGCGGCCAGGAGGACGGTGAGGAGTCTTCTCACTCGGGATTCCTTTCCGGGGGCTGGGCGCGCAGCGCTCTCGATCGTTCGTCGCCACCCGGGACCGGTCAACGACTATCGCCACGTTTCGGAACCTTTCGACTCCGCGCCGGAGCCGATCGGCCGGGGCGGCGCGGTTCTGGGAGGATCATCCGATGACCGCGCTGCTACTGGGCCCCCTCCTCCGGCACGTCGACGCCACGTCGGCGACGATCTGGGTCGAGACGGACGGGCCGTGCGAGGTCGGCGTCGGTGACGCCTCGGCCCGCACGTTCGAGGTCTCCGGCCACCACTACGCGCTGGTCGTGCTCACCGGCCTCGAACCGGCGAAGAGCACGCCGTACGAGGTGCGGCTCGACGGCGACGTCGTCTGGCCCGAGCCCGGCGGCGACCTGCCGCCCAGCCGGATCCGCACCCTCGCCCCCGGCGATCCCCGGTTCCGGCTGGTGTTCGGTTCCTGCCGCAAGCCGCGGGAGCAGGACGCCCTCGGGAAGGACGCGCTGGCCGCGTACGCCCGCCGGATGGCCACGCTCGCCGAGGAGGAGTGGCCGGAGTCGCTGGTGCTGCTCGGCGACCAGGTCTACGCCGACGAAACCACCGACGACACGCAGAAGTGGCTCGCCGGCCGCCGCGACACCTCGCAGCCGCCGGGCACCGAGGTCGCCGACTTCGAGGAGTACTGCCACCTCTACTCCGAGGCCTGGTCCGACCCGGCCGTGCGCTGGCTGCTCTCGACGCTGCCGACCTCGATGATCTTCGACGACCACGACGTCCGCGACGACTGGAACACCTCGCAGGCCTGGCGGGCGGAGATGGCCGCCACGTCGTGGTGGTCGGAGCGGATCCGGGGCGCGCTGGTGTCGTACTGGATCTACCAGCACCTGGGCAACCTCGGTCCGGACGAGCTCGCCGGCGACAAGGTCTTCCAGCAGGTCACCACGTCCGGGACGGACAACGCGGAGCTGCTGCGGACGTTCGCCGACCACGCCGACCGGGAGGCCGACGGCGCCAAGGGCACGCGCTGGTCCTACCGGCGCGACTTCGGGCCGGTCCGGCTGCTCGTGATCGACTCGCGGGCCGGGCGCATCCTCGAAGGGGGCGTGCGCTCGATGATCGGTGAGGAGGAGTTCCGCTGGATCGAGGAGCAGGCCGGCGGCGACGTCGACCACCTGCTGATCGGCACGTCGCTGCCGTGGCTGCTGCCCACCGCGCTGTCCTACGCGCAGTCGGTCAACGAACGCGCGTGCACCCGGCCGGGCGTGCGCGGCAAGGCCGCCGAGTGGTTCCGGCAGTTCGCCGACCTCGAGCACTGGCCGGCGTTCCGCGACTCGTTCGACCGGCTCGCGAAGCTCATCGCCCGGGTCGCCGACGACGGCGCGGCTTCGGTCAACGTGCTCTCCGGCGACGTCCACCACGCCTACGTCGCGCGGGCCCGGTACCCGCACGAGACGGCCGCGCCGGTGCACCAGCTCACCTGCTCGCCGATGCACAACACGGTGCCCTGGTACATGAACCGCGTGTTCCGGCTCGGCTGGTCCCGGCGGCTGACCGGGCTGACGGGGTGGCTCGCGCGCCGCTCCGGCGTCCGGCCCACGGACCTGACGTGGAGCTGCGTCTCGGGGCCGCACTTCGGCAACGCCGTGATGACGCTGGACGTCGACGGGCGCACCGCGTGGGCGACGATGCAGCGGTCGTCGGACGACGGGCTCGTCGAGGGGTCGTCGATCCGCCTCACCTGAGGGTGGGTGCGGCGCGGCCAGTCACTCCCGCCTGATCCGGGTTAGCCTCGGATCATGACCAGCGAAAACGTGCTCGGGGAGTTCCTCAGGGCGCGCCGTGCCCAGGTCAGCCCGGACGAGCTGGGGATGCCCGGCGGCAGCGGGCGACGCGTCGCGGGCCTGCGCCGGGAAGAGGTCGCGCTGCTGGCGGGTGTCAGCACCGACTACTACGTGCGGCTGGAGCAGGGCCGGGAACGGCACCCGTCGGCGCAGGTGCTCGACGCGCTGGCCCGGGCGCTGGTGCTCGACGGCGACGCCGCCGCGCACCTGCACCGGCTGGCGGGCCCGGCCGCGCCGGCCCGCCGCCGGGCCCGGCGGCGGGAGCAGGTCAGCCCGAACCTGGCGCGCCTGCTGGCGGGCTCGCCGGACACCCCCGCGGTGGTGCTCGGCCGGTGCCTGACCGTGCTGGCGCACAACCCGCTGGGCGAGGCCCTGTTCGACGGCCACACCCACAGCGGCGACCTGGTCCGGCTGGTGTTCCTCGACCCGGACGCCCGCGAGTTCTACCCGGAGTGGGACCAGGTCGCGCTCAGCACCGTCGGCAGCCTCCGGCTGGCCGCCGGCCTCGACCCCGACGACCCGCGGCTGATCGAGACCGTCGGCGAGCTGTCGGTCAAGAGCGAGGCGTTCCGCAAGCTGTGGGCGCGCCACGTCATCCGGCAGAAGACCCACGGGACCAAGCGGTTCCACCACCGGCTGGTCGGCGACCTGACGCTGAGCTACGAAGCTCTGACGGTGAACAGCGCGCCCGGGCAGCAGCTGGTCGTCTACCAGGCGGAGCCGGGCAGCCCGTCGGCCGCGGCGCTGTCCCTGCTGGGCAGCCTGACCGCCGCCGAAACCGCGGACACACCGGAAAACGTCCGCCACTGAGTGAAATCCACCCTGGACAGCCTGTTTCGTGCTGCCCGAAAACTTTTCCACGGAAAGGAAAGCTTCATGAAGATCGTCCTCATCACGGGTGCCAGCAGCGGCATCGGCCACGCCACCGCCGTGCGGCTGGCCGCCGAAGGCCACCACGTCGTGCTCGGCGCCCGGCGGAAGGACCGCCTCGACACGCTCGCCGCGCAGATCCGGGCGGCGGGCGGCCTCGCCGACGTGCACAGCCTGGACGTCACCGACCGCGCCGACGTCGCCGCGTTCGCCGACGCGGCGGTGCGGGACCACGGCCGGATCGACGTGTTCGTCGCCAACGCCGGCGTGATGCCGTTGTCCCGCTTGGATTCCCTGCACGTCGAGGAGTGGGACCGGATGCTCGAGGTCAACGTCCGCGGCCTGCTCAACGGGATCGCCGCGACCCTGCCGCACTTCAAGCGGCAAGGCGGCGGCCACTTCGTGACGATCGCCTCGACGGGCGCGTACGAGGTGGTGCCGACAGCGGCGGTCTACTGCGCCACGAAGTACGCGGCCAAGGCGATCACCGAAGGCCTGCGCCTGGAGTCCGACCCGAGCCTGCGCGTCACGACGATCTCGCCGGGCGTCGTGGAGTCCGAGCTGGCCGACACGATCACCGACCCGGGTGCGAAGGAGGCGATGGTCGCCTACCGCGCGAACGCCATGCCGCCGGACGCCATCGCCGGCGCGATCTCCTACGCCATCGGGCAGCCGGACGGCGTCGACGTCAACGAGCTCGTGGTCCGGCCGACGGCCCAGCGTTAGGGCGGGGGCGGTGATCGAACCCCTGCCGCCCCCCGAGGCAGAGCGGAGGCCGGGGTCGGCGTGCTCACCGCCGGGTGGTCGGCACCAGCACCATCGTGAAGCCGCCGTCGCGGGCGCGTTCCCAGGTCGTCAGCGAGCCGTTGGGGACCGCCGTGGTGGCGGCCGCGCGCATGAGGTCGGGCTCCGGCACTCCCTCCAGCAGGTACCGGAGGGCGAACACCGTCATCTCGTGCGCGCTCAGCAGGACCCGCGCGCCCGGCCGCTCCGCGCTCAGCTCCGCGAGCAGGGGGCGCACCCGCAGCACGACGTCCGCCCAGGACTCGCCGCCCGGGGGCCGGTAGTAGAACCGGCCGAGCCGCCGCTTGCGCCGGGCCTCGTCCGGCCACCGCTCCCGGACGCCGCGCGAGGTCAGCAGGTCCAGGACGCCGAGTTCGCGGTCGCGCAGCCGCTCGTCGGGGATGATCGCCACCCCGGCCGGTGCCGCCAGGCGAGCGGTGTCCCACGCGCGGCGGTAGGTCGAGGTGACCACGACGTCCGGCTGGTGCCCGGCGAGGAGCTCCCCCGCCGCCGCGGCCTGCTCCCGCCCCAGCGCGGTCAGCGGCACGTCGGCGTCGCGCTCGGCGATGTCGATCACGTCCGCGCCCGCCGCTTCGGCGGTCTCGCGGGCTACGTTCCCCGTGCTCTCGCCGTGGCGCAGCACGCCCACCCACTCCAGGTCGACCTCCACGCGCGGCTGGTACCCCCGGGGACCCACCGGCGAAACCCGGGATCGTTGGGCGTGCCAACGACGTCCGGCTAGGGTCGGTCCATGTCGCGGAGTCTCGACGCCCAGGACCGGCTGCAGCTGCTGGAGACGATCATCGGCGCCCCCGCCGGCCACCTCGGCCTGACCGAGCTGCTCACCGCGACCCTCGACCGCGTCCGCGACGTCCTCAAGGTCGACACCGCGACCGTGCTCCGGTACCAGGCGGGCGGGCAGCAGCTCGTGGCGATCGCGGCCGCGGGCATCGAGGAAGAGGTCCACCAGGGCGTGCGCGTGGCGGTCGGCACCGGGTTCGCCGGGCGGGTGGCCCAAGACGGCGTCCCCGTCGCCCTCGACAAGGTGGACGAGACCACCGTCGTCAACTCGCTGCTGTGGGAACGCGGCCTGCACGCCATGCTCGGCGTGCCGATGACCACCAGCACGGAGCTGGTCGGCGTGCTCCACATCGGCTCGGTCGCGCCGCGGCGCTTCACCGAGGCCGAGGTCGCCACCCTGCAGCTGCTCGCCGACCGCCTCGCCATGGCGATCCAGGTGGAAGCGCTGGAGGAGAACCGCACCGCCACCATGGCGTTGCAGCGCAGCCTGCTGCCGGACCGGCTGCCGGAGGTGTCCGGCCTCGGCTTCGCCGCCCGGTACGTGCCCGGCGCGGAGGCCGGCCTCGGCGGCGACTGGTACGACCTGTTCCCGCTGCCGGGCGACCGGGTCGGCGTCGTGATGGGCGACGTCTCCGGACACGGTCTCGAGGCGGCCGTGATCATGGGCCGGCTGCGCAGCGCCCTGCGCGCCTACGCCCTCGACTGCGACGACCCGGCCGAGACGCTCGGCAAGCTCGACCGCAAGGCCAACCACTTCGAACACGGCGCGATGGCCACCGTCGCCTACGGGATCATCGATCCGGGGCGGGAGTCGATGACGCTGTCGCTGGCCGGGCACCTGCCGCCGGTGCTGGCGTTGCCGGGCGGACCGGGCGAGCTCGTGACGGCGCCCGCCGACCCGCCGATCGGCCTGACCATCGGGCACCCCGACCGGCGCACCACCGTCGTCCCGCTGCCGCCGGGCGGGGTGCTCGTGCTCTACACCGACGGTCTCGTCGAACGCCGGGACCGGGCGGTGGACACCGGCATGACCGAGCTCGCGGCCACCGTGCGGGCCGGAGAGCCCGAGCGCGTGTGCGCCCGGGTGATGGCCACGATGATCGGCTCCCGGCCGGCGCAGGACGACGTCGCCCTGCTCGTGGTCCACCGCCACGCCACCGACGGGACCGACGTCGTCGACGACTGAGCCGGCTCAGGACTCCGCGAGCGCCGCCTCCCGGGTCGGGAACAGCGACAGGCTGTCTTCGAGGCCGGTGAGCTGGATCGGCCGCAGGGTCGCGCGGCCGGTCGCGACGATCCGCACGGTGGTGCCCGAGGCGGAGTTGCGGTGGATCATCAGCAGCGCGGTCAGCCCCGGCGAGGCCAGGAACTCGACCTTGCTCAGGTCCACCACGAGCAGTCTCGGTGCCGCGGCGAGTGCTTCGTCGGCGGCTTGGACCAACGCGGGCGCCGTGGTGGTGTCCACGTCCCCGGCGACCTCGAGCACCACCGCGCCGTCCTGCTCCATTCGGGCGATCCTGAACGCCCCGAATGGCACAGCGGCCGGAGAGCCCTCAGTGTGGGTGTTCTCGGTCATCGTGTCTCTCCCGCCTTCGGCGCCGCCGCCGGGACGTCCGGCGGGCGCGCTTGATCACGAAGGCTGTCTGCTCAACCGGGACCAATCATGCCCGTCGTCCGGCACTTCCGCCGTGTCAGTACCCCGGTGGGTTTGCGGTGTGCCCGCGAACAGGCAGGATGTGACCATGGCCGAAACGGACGCGGACACCGCGGGCACCGTCGTCCTGGAGCACCGCGACGGCGCGGCGGTGCTCCGTGTGAGCGGCGCCCTGGACCTCGCACTCGCGCCGAAGCTGCGGCAGTTCGCCGACCGCGCCTCCCGGCAGGGACCGGAGGTGCTGGTCATCGACCTGACCGGCGTCACCTTCCTGGCTTCGGCGGGGATGGCCGAGCTCGTGCGGGCGCACCGCGGCGACTCCGGGGCCGCCCCGCTGCGGGTGGTCGCGAACGACCGGATCACCCTGCGGCCGCTGGAGCTGACCCGGCTGACCGACGAGCTCGCGATCTACCCGTCGCTGACCGACGCGCTGAGTCCCTGATGCCGCCGCCGTCCCGGTTCGACGCCGTACTCGACGCCGTGCGCCGGGCCTTCGTCGACGGGGCGGGCGAACCGGTCGGCACCGAGCTGCGGCCGCTGGCCCCGGCCGAGAGCCGCGCGCTGCTGGACGGCGGCGTCACCGCGGCCGTGACCGAGCCCGCGGTCCTGGCGGGCCTGCTGCCGGGCCGGGCGGTCACCGCCGCGGTCGCGGTCACCGGCGGCCACGACGGCGGCACCCTGGTCTACACCGCCGCCGACGTCGGGGGCCTGCCCCAGGCCGTCGCCGACGCGGTCCGGACCGCCACCGCGGACCTCGCGGACACCGTGCTGCGGCTGCAGGGCGACGCGGCGGTGATCGACGCGCTGCACTCGGTCGGCCGGCAGCTGACCGCCCAGCTGGACCTCGGCCGGATCGTGCAGGACGCGACCGACGCCGCCACCAAGGCGACCGGCGCGGACTTCGGCGCGTTCTTCTACAACCTGATCAACGACGTCGGCGAGTCCTACACGCTCTACACGCTCTCTGGGGTGCCGCGGGAGGCGTTCGCGAAGTTCCCGATGCCGCGCAACACCGCGGTGTTCGGCCCGACCTTCGACGGCACCGGCACCGTCCGCAGCCCCGACATCACCGCGGACGCGCGGTTCGGGAAGAACGCGCCCTACCACGGGATGCCCGAAGGGCACCTGCCCGTGCGCAGCTACCTGGCGGTGTCGGCGATCAGCCCGACCACCGGGGAGGTGCTCGGCGGGTTCTTCTTCGGCCACCCCGGCTCCGCCCGGTTCACCGAGCGGCACGAGTACCTCGCCGAAGGCATCGCCGGCTACACGGCCATCGCGCTGGACAACGCCCGGCTCTACGAACGCGAGCGCACCCTCGTCACCGAGCTGTCCCGCAGCATGCTGCCGGTCACCCCGGACATCCCCGGCCTCGACGTGCTCACCCGCTACCTGCCCGCGGCCACCGGGACGAAGATCGGCGGCGACTGGTTCGACGTGATCCGGCTCCCGTCCGGCGCGACCGCGTTCGTCATCGGCGACGTCGTCGGCCACGGCGTCACCGCCGCGACCGTGATGGGCCAGGTCCGGACGGCGATCCGGTGCTACGCCCAGCTGGAGCTGGCGCCGTCGGCGGTGCTGCGCAACGTCTCCGAGCTGACCGCCGGGCTGTTCGGCGGGAGCTTCGTCACCTGCTTCTACGCGGTCCACCACCCCGACGGCACGCTGACCTTCGCGAACGCCGGGCACCTGCCGGCGATCCTGCTCCGGCCCGGCGCCCCGGCCGAGCAGATCGGCGAAGCGCTGGCGCAGCCGCTGGGCGTCGGCTCGGCGTTCCCCGAGCGCACCACCACCTTCCCGCGGGGCGCCGAGCTGGTGCTCTACACCGACGGGCTGGTCGAGAGCCGCACCCGCGACCTCACCCTGGGCATCGAATGGCTGCTGGCGGGTATCCCGGCCCTGCTGGCCGCGCCCGACCTCGACGCGGCGTGGGACGCCCTCGTCGAGGAGCTCACGCACGGCCGCCACGACGACGACATCGCGCTGATCCACGTGCGTCACCGCGGAGAGGACCGCCCATGACGGACCCCGCCACCCCGGGCGCGCCCCCCTCCCCGACCCTGTTCCACCGCCGCACGGTCGCGCTCGCCGAGCGCCTGCCGGAACTGCGCGAAGCCCTCGCCGAATGGGTGCGCGCCCTCGGTATCGGCGCCGAACGCGTGGAGGACGTCGTCCTCGCCGGTTACGAAGCGATGGCCAACTCGGCCGAACACGCCTACCGCGACCAGGAAGCCGGGTACGTCGACGTCCGGGCCGAGGCGCTGGCGGAGCGGCTGATCGTCACCGTCACCGACTACGGCAACTGGCGCGCGCCGGTGCCCACCAACGGGTTGCGGGGCCGCGGGCTGCTGCTCATCGACAGCCTCACCGACCAGTGCGCCCAGGTCCACCGCGACGACGGCACCACGATCACGATGACCTGGCTGGAGGACGCGGGCGCGGCGGGCTGAGCCCGGCGCGGACCAGCGCGGCCCGCGGGGCCCGGGTAGGCTTTCCCGGAGCCCAGATCCGGGAGAGAGATGACCGCCGCTGACGAGTCCGGCCCCGGTGCCGTCATCCCCGGGACCAGCCGGATGGCGACGCGGATGCGGGAGTTCGACTGGGCGTCCTCGCCGCTGGGCCCGCCGCAGGACTGGCCGCCGAGCCTGACGACGGCCGTGCGGATCTGCCTGACCTCCCGCTTCCCGATGATCGTCTGGTGGGGCCCGGACCTGCGGTTCCTCTACAACGACGCCTACCTGCCGCTGCTCGGCACCAAGCACCCGGCGCTCGACAAGCCGGGTGAGCGGGTCTGGTCGGAGATCTGGCACATCATCGGGCCCATGCTGGCCGGGGTGATGGCGACCGGCGAGGCGACCTGGTCCGAGGACATGCTGCTGCCGATCAACCGGCACGGCTACTGGGAAGAGACGTACTGGACGTACTCCTACAGCCCGCTGCACGACGACAACGGGGCGGTGCAAGCGGTGTTCACCGCCTGCACCGACAGCACCGAGCGCGTGATCGGCGAGCGCCGGCTCGCCGCGCTGCGCGAGCTGGGCGCGCGGGCCGGGATCGCCCGCACCGTCACCGAAGCCTGCGAGCTGGTGACCGACGTGCTGGGCCGCGCCGGGGCCGACGTCCCGTACGCCGCGATCCACGTCCGCCGCCCGGGCACCGGCGACCTCACGCTCGCCGCCGTCACCCCCGGCGGTTCCGGGGACGCGGCCGGCTGGCCGCTGGCGGAAGTGCTCGCCGACGGCGTCCCGCGGACCGTGTCCGGCCTGACCGGGAAGTTCGGCGAACTGCCCTCGGGCGGCTGGTCCGCCCCGCCCGCCGAAGCCCTGGTCCTGCCGCTGCCCGGGGACGCGGGCCGCCCGGCCACCGGGGTGATCGTGGTCGCGGCGAGCGCCGGGCACGCCGTCGACGAGTCGTACCGGACGTTCCTCGGGCTGGTCGCCCAGCAGACCGCGGCCCTGGTCAACGGCACGGTCGCCTACCAGGTCCAGCAGCGGCGCGCCGAGGAGCTGGCCGCGCTGGACGTCGCGAAGACGACGTTCTTCTCCAACATCAGCCACGAGTTCCGCACCCCGCTCACGCTGATCCTGGGGCCGGCGGCCGAGCTGCGGGAGACGCTCGCCGACGCCGGCGAGGACGTGCGCGAAGAGGTCGACACCATCCACCGCAACGCCCTGCGCCTCGGGCGGCTGGTGACCGCCCTGCTCGACTTCTCCCGGATCGAGGCGGGCCGGATGCAGGCGCGCTTCGAGCCGGTCGACCTCGCGGAGTTCACCGCGGAGCTGGCGAGCGTGTTCCGCGCCGCCGTCGAGCGGGCCGGGCTGGCGTTCGAAGTGGACTGCCCGCCGCTCGGCGAGCCGGTGCACGTGGACCGCGGGATGTGGGAGAAGGTCGTCCTCAACCTGCTGTCCAACGCGGTCAAGTACACCTTCGACGGCACGATCCGGGTGCGGACCGGCCGGGACGGCGAGCACGCCGTGGTCACCGTGACCGACACGGGCATCGGCATCGCCGCCGGCGAGCTGCCCCGGCTGTTCGAGCGGTTCCACCGCATCCCGTCCGCGCGGGCGCGCTCCACCGAAGGCAGCGGGATCGGGCTGGCGCTGGTGCGCGAGCTGGTCGGCATGCACGGTGGCGACATCACCGCGGACAGCGCGCCCGGCGCCGGCACGACGTTCCGGATCCGGCTGCCGCTGGGCACCGGGCACCTGCCCGCCGAGCAGGTCGCGGCCGGGCCCACGCCGGGCGGGATCGCCGCGGAGGCCGTCGAGCCGTTCGTGGCCGAAACCCTGCGCTGGCTGCCGGGACCGGGCGACGACCCGGCGGCCGAGGTCGTCCCGTCCGGGCTCACCGGGGCGCGCGTGCTGGTCGCCGACGACAACACCGACATGCGCGACTACCTCACCCGGCTGCTGCGCGACGAGTACGCCGTGACGTCGGTGCGCGACGGCGCCGAGGCCCTCGCGGCCGCGTCCGCCGACCCGCCGGACCTGATCATCAGCGACGTCATGATGCCCCGGCTGGACGGCCTGGCGCTGCTGGCCGGACTGCGCGGCGACCCGCGCACGGCCGCCGTCCCGGTGCTGCTGCTCTCGGCGCGGGCCGGGCACGAGGCCGCGGTCGACGGGCTGGCCGCCGGCGCCGACGACTACCTCGTGAAGCCGTTCTCCGCACGGGAACTGCTCGCCCGGGTGCGCACCACGATCCGGCTGGCCCGGCTGCGGACGCAGCACACGCGGTGGCGCGCGGCGATGATCGACTCGCTGCAGGAAGGCTTCTTCGTCGGCGACGCCGACGGGCGGATCGTGGAGATCAACAGCGCGTTCACCGAGCTGCTGGGCTACGGCGCGGACGGCCTGCCCTACACCCAGCCGTTCCCCTGGCTGCCCGCCGCGGACACGGATCCCGAGGGACACCGGCAGGTCCTCGACGCCCTCGCCCGGACCAAGGCCCAGCCCGCCGGCAGCTTCGTGCTGCCGATGCGGCACCGCGACGGCCACCGGGTGTGGGCCGCGACCGCCTACAACGAGCTGAAGGACGACGAAGGCCGCCGCCGGCTCGTCGGCACGATCCGCGACGTCACCGCCGAGCGCTACGCCGTCCAGCGGGAAAGCGCGCTCGCGGCGATGAACCAGCGCCTCGCCGGCGAGAGCGGCGTCCCGGATGTGCTCCGCGCCGCCGTGGACCTGCTGCGCGACCTGTGGCAGGCCGACCGCGTGCTCGCCGTCACCTGGCCGCGGGCCGGCGAGCCGGAGCTGGTCTCCACCGACCCCGGCGACCGGCGGTGGACCGGCCTCGCCGCGCCGGTGCGTGCGACGCTCGACCGGATCCGCTCGCTGCCCGCGTTGCACGCGGAGCCGGCCGGCCCGGCCGTCGGCACCACCCTCGATCACCCGGACGGGCAGCTGACGCTCTGGGTGGAACCCGCGGCCGGGCGGCCGCTGGGCACCGAGGACCAGACGCTGCTGGCGCTGCTCGCCGGCACCCTCGCGCACGCCCTGCGCCGCGCGCACCGCGACGACCGGCAGCGCGAGGTCGCCCTCGCCCTGCAACGCTCGATCCTCGGTCCCGCCCGGCTTCCCGACGGGTTCGCGGTGCGCTACGAGCCGGCGAACCCGCCCCTGGAAGTCGGCGGCGACTGGTACGACGTGATCACCCTCGACGGCGACCGCATCGGCATCGTCGTCGGCGACTGCGTCGGCCGGGGCCTGGCCGCGGCGGCCGTGATGGGCCAGCTGCGCAGCGCCTGCCGCGCGTTGCTGCTCGAAGCCAACAGCCCGTCGCACACCCTGACCGCGCTGGACCGCTTCGCCCGCCAGGTGCCGGACGCCTTGTGCACCACCGTTTTCTGCGGCGTCCTCGACCCCGCCACCGGCAGCCTCACCTACAGCAGCGCCGGGCACCCGCCCGCGACGCTGATCCACCCGGACGGCACGGCCGAGTCCCTCGACGCGGGCGGCAGCGTCCCGCTCGCGGTCCGCGTCCCCGGCACCCGGCCGGAGGCGACGGCGGTCGTCCCCGTCGGCGCGCTGCTGATGCTCTACACCGACGGGCTCGTCGAACGCCGCCGCGAGTCGCTGGACGACGGCATCGACCGCGCGACCGGCGTCGCCCACCGCGCGCACGACGCCGAGCTCGCCGACCTGGCGAGCACGCTGATGACCTCGCTGCGGCCGGCCGGCGGTTACGAGGACGACGTCGCGCTGCTGCTCTACCGCCGGACGGTGCCGCCGCTGACGATGGAGTTCGCGGCGCACCCGGACAGCCTCGCCTCGACCCGGCACTGGCTGCGGGCCTGGCTGGCCGACGCGGAGCTCGACCCGGACCTCGCCCAGGACGTCCTGGTCGCGGCGGGCGAGGCCTGCGCGAACGCCGTCGAACACGCCTACGTGTCCGGCGGCGGCGCGAACGCGCACCTGTCCGCGAGCCTCACCGGCGCGCGGCTGGTCGTGACGATCACCGACCGCGGCCGCTGGAAACAGCCGCCGCCGGACAACCACGTGCTGCGCGGGCGCGGCGTGCCGATGATGGAAGCGCTCGCCGACGCGGTCACCGTCCGGCGCGCCTCTGAGGGCACCACCGTCACCCTGGAATGGAGAATCGGTACGTGACGACCGCACTCACCCTGGTCCCCGGTCCGGACGGGGAAGGAGACCGGACCCTGACCGCGACCGGCGAGATCGACATGAGCAACGCCGCGGCGTTCGGCTCGGCGCTGGACCGCGAACTGGCCGCGGGCGGCGATGTCACCGTGGACCTCACCGGGGTGACCTACCTCGACAGCGCCGGCGTCGCGGTGCTGTTCGACCGGGCGCAATCCCACGACCTGCGGCTGGTGGCCCCGCGCCTGCTCGGGCGGGTGCTGCAGGTGTCGGGGCTCACCCGCGTCGCGGAGGTCACGATCCGCTGAGCCGCCGGGATTGGGATCCGGCCCCGTTGGGTACGCGAGGGGCAGCGACGGCTGGAGGGTGGGTTGCGCTGCCGGCGGTCGCTAGGTGGCTTCTGGCAGCCAACCCACGGTGTTCAGCAGCGAGCCCGGGCCGGTGCCACCGCCGTACCGGGCCCAGTGTTGCGGAGGACGCGACGGGCGCGGGTAGGGTTTCGCCGTTCCGTTGATGCAGCAGCGGTTCGAGACCTGACCGCAGCGGCCCGGACGGAGTTGAGCAGTGACCGGTGCGCCGATTCCCGCCGAGGACCTCGACGAGCTGACCGCCGCCATGGCGGACCTCACGGGGGCTTTGGAGACCGAATCCGCCGAAGAGATCCTTCAGGCCGTCTGCGCGGAGGCCATCCGGGCCATCCCGGGCGCCGACATGGCCAGCATCACCGCGATCCGTGACGGCGAGCCGACGACCGCGGCCGCCACCGACGACCGCGCCGTCGACATCGACCACGTCCAGTACGCGGCGGGCGAGGGTCCGTGCCTGCAGGCGGCCTCGTCCGGCGAGATCGTCCGGGTGCCGCTCGCCACGGCCGGGCGGGTCTGGCCGGAGTTCACCGAGTACGCCGGGGGCGTCGGTGTCGGCAGCTACCTCGCCGCGCCGCTGCGGGTCGACGAGCACCTCGGCGGCGCGCTCAACCTCTTCGGCTTCGGCGACCACGGGTTCGCCGAAACCGACTCCCAGCTGCTGAAGCTCTACACCACGATCGTCACGTTCGGGCTGCGCACCACGCGGCGCTACCACCAGGCCCGGCAGCGGGCCACCGAGCTCGAGGCCGCGATGAGATCGCGGGCGGTGATCGAGCAGGCCAAGGGCATCCTGATGGCCGTGCACCGGATCTCCGCCGACGAAGCCATGAAACGCCTCATCACGGAGTCCCAGCGCACGAACGTCAAGCTGCGGGACATCGCGACCCGGTTCGTCGCCGAACTGTCCGACGGCGGTACTCCGGGCTGACGCCGCGGCGTCCGGTCAGGCGCTGCGGCGGACCGGGAACGGCCAGGTCAGCGTCATGACCGTGCCGTCGTCGGTCGAGCGCAAGTCGAGCCCGTCCACCAGCGCCTGGATCAGGCGCAGCCCGCGGCCGCGGCCGGCCCGCTCTTCGAGGGCCTGCCAGCTGCCCCGGTCGGCGATCGTGACGATCAGGACCCGGTCGTCGATCCGCGCCCGGACCTCGATCTCGCCGGGCCGGCCCCCGTAGGCGTGGTCCAGCACGTTGGCCATCGCCTCCCAGCAAGCGAGGACGATCTCGTCGGCCTGCCGGCCCACCTCCTCGCCGGCCCGTCGCCGCAGCCACGACATGAGATGGCGGCGCAGACCCGGCAACGTGCGCGGCGAAATCGTGCCGCGGTAGTTCCATCCGTCCGATCCGTGCTCTTCCACATTCACCTCCTCGGGGGGACTGTGGGTTTCCTACCCACCCGTCCGGGTTCTCAATCAACGGTTCACACCGCCCGGGCGGCCGTTCGGCCCTGGTGCGCCGCGAACGGGCGTGATCCGATGTGCGGATGACTCGGTCGACGTCGTCCGTGGTGCTGTGCGCGGTGCTGGCCGCCGCCACCCTCCTGCCTGCTCACGTGGCCACCGCGGCGCCCGATCCGGGGCCGGGCGCCGTCTCGCACTTCGGCCTGGCCCGCAAGGACTGCCTGGGCACCGCGCGGAACACCACCAGCAAGGCGTGGTTCACCGTCGCGAACGGCGTGCTCTCCGACGTCTACGCGCCCGTGATCGACAACACGAACGTCGAGACGCTGCAGTTCGCCGTCACCGACGGCCGCAGCTTCACCGACCTGCAGGCGCGCGACATGACCTACACGGTCCGGACCAGCGCGGGCGGGATGGCCTGCGAGGTGACGTCGACCCCGCGCAGCGGCAAGTACCGGCTGGTCACCGAGTACCTGGCCGACCCGGCGCGCACCGGCGTGCTGATCCGCACCCGCCTCGAGCCGCTGCGCGACTCCGGCCGGGACCTGAAGGTCTACGTGCGGTTCGACGCGAGCATCAACGGCAACGGCGGTGGCGGCCCGGCCAACGGCGGCGGCGACACCGCCACCGTCGACGCGGCGACGAGCGCCCTGGTCAGCGCGGACACGAACACCGTCTCCAGCGCGCCGGCCCGCGACTACGGCACGCCGCTGGCCGCCGCGCTGCGCGCCGACCGCCGGTTCCTGAGCACCGGCAGTGCCTTCGCCGGCACCGCCGGTGACGGACTGGCCCAGCTGGACCGCGCGCACCGGCTCACCGATCCGACGTCGACGGCGGTGAACGGCAACGTGGTGCAGACCGCGCAGCTGGACCTGACCCCGCGCCGCCCGGCCGTGCTGGCGCTGGGCTTCGGCACGGACACGCGGGCCGCCGTCGCGACGGCCGGGGCTAGCCTGCGCACGCCGTTCGACCAGAGCTACCGCGACTACGCCCGTGGCTGGCAGAACTACGACAACGGGCTGACCCCGTTGCGCGGCAAGGACTCCGAAGACACCACTGCCTACTACCAGTCGGCCAACGTCCTGAAAGCCAGTGAGGACAAGACTTTCCCGGGCGCAGTGGTGGCGTCGCTCGGCAGCCCCTGGGGCCAGGCGGTGTCCGCGGGCGACGCGCCCGGCGGCAAACCGGTCTACTTCGGCTCCTACCGCGAGATCTTCGCCCGCGACCTCTACGAAAGCTTCTCCGGCCTGCTCGCGGCCGGCGATCGCGACACGGCGCGGGCGAGCGTGCAGTGGCTGTTCTCCCGCCAGCAGCAACCGGACGGCCGGTTCCCGCGCAACTCCCTGCTCAACGGCAGGAAAGCGCCGGACTCCGGCGGTGACCAGCTCGACGAAAGCGCGTACCCGATCCTGATGGCCCTGCAGGCCGGGCTGGACCGCGACCGGACGCTCTACACCGATCACATCCGCGGGGCCGCCGACTTCGTCGTCGCGCACGGGCCGTCGTTCGGCTCGGAGCGCTGGGAGGAACAGGGCGGCTACTCCCCCTCGACGATCGCCGCGGAGATCGCCGGGCTGGTCGCGGCGGGTGTGATCGCCGACCACAACGGCGACCCGGCGCGCGCCCGCGTCTACCGGGCGACCGCCGACCACTTCCAGCGCAGCATCAAGGGCTGGACCGTGACGTCCACCGGCCCGTACGGCGGCCGGTACTTCCTGCGGCTGACGAAGAACGGCGACCCGAACTCGGAGTACTTCTACAACCTGGGCAACGGTTCGGTGGACGCCGACCAGCGCGCGGTCGTCGACGCCGGGTTCCTCGAGCTGACCCGCCTCGGCGTGCTCCCGGCGAACAACCCCGACGTCACGGCGTCGCTCGGCGTGGTCGACCGCGTGATCAAGCGGGACACCCCGGCCGGTCCGGGCTGGTACCGCTACGGCACGTCGGCGCCGGGCAGCGAGGACGGCTACGGCGACTGCTACGAGCCCGACCCGACGAACTGCGCCCCGACCGGCACCCCGTGGCCGACGACCAACACCGGGTCCGGGCACCTCTGGCCGGTGCTCGCCGGTGAACGCGGCGAGCAGGCCGTGCAGACCGGCGACCGGGCCGGCGCGGCCGCGTTGCTGCGCGCGATGCGGGCCCAGACCGGCGGGACCGGCCTGATCCCCGAGCAGATCTGGGAAAACCCGGCGGTGCCGGCGTCGCCGTACGGCACGGATCCGCGCACCGCCTCGATCGGGTTCACACCCGGGCAGTCGGTCGGCTCGGTCGCGCCGCTGAGCTGGGCGCAGTCCCAGTCGGTGCGCCTGGCCCGCGCGGTGGCGGACGGCAAGCTGCCCGAGCAGCCGGCGGACGTCCGCGCCCGCTACGTCACGCACGCACCACCGGCGGCTCTGGCGGTCACCCTGGACGCGCCGGCCTCGGTATCGACGTCGACCGCCGCGGTGACCGGTACGGCGCCGGCGGGCAGCCAGGTCGACCTGGCCGTCTCGGCCACCGACGCCGGCACGACCACGGTGCTGTCCGTACGGGCCTCCGCGGCGGGAACGTACTCCGCGACGGTGCCGACCCCGCTGGGCGCGAACGTCGTCACCGCGACAGCCACGGGTGCCGGTACGGGCTACGCGCAGCGGACGATCAGCTCGGACTTCGTCACGGGCACCGTCCTGCTGGACAAGACCGACCCGGACGGCGACGACAACGGCCCGGGCGCGTTCACCTACCCGACCGCGACGGACTTCCACGCGGGCGCGTTCGACCTCCAGCGCTTCCAGGTCATCGACTCGGGCACCACCCTGGTGTTCCGCGCCCAGGTCCGCGACCTCTCGCCGACGTTCGGCTCGCCCTTGGGCGCCCAGCTGCTGACGATCTACGCCCACGACCCGGCCGCGACGACGACCTCGACCGCGGCACCGTTCCCGACCCGGGCGTACACGATCGCGCCGGCCGACGCGTGGAGCCGTCGCATCGAGGTCCAGGGCTTCGCCGACCCGGCACTCGTCGACGCCTCGGGCGCCACGCTGGCGACACCGTCGGTCCAGGCCTCGCAGGCGACGAGGTACATCACGGTCAGCGTGGCCAAGCCGGCTTTCGGCAGCCCGGCCGCGGGCTGGACGTTCGCGGTGGTCCTCACCGGCCAGGACGGCAACT
Source organism: Amycolatopsis sp. NBC_00355 (assembly GCF_036104975.1). Classification (GTDB taxonomy): domain Bacteria; phylum Actinomycetota; class Actinomycetes; order Mycobacteriales; family Pseudonocardiaceae; genus Amycolatopsis. The sequence continues at coordinate 3,340,706 of NZ_CP107982.1, forward strand.
CCGCCGACCAGGCGAGGCCCTTCACCCCGACGGCGGGCCAGTACACCTTCGGCCTCTGCGCGGCGGGCGGAACGGCCCCGGTGTGCGGCGCCGACCCGGCCACGGCCCCGAAGGCCCTGGACGTCTTGACTCCGGCAGGAGTCGACCAGGCGGCCGAGCTGGACCCGACCCGCGGGCCGGTCGCGATCCGCGGCGTACCCGTGGGCTGATCCCCGTCGGCTGACACGGCCGGCTCCGCGCTCGGAGCCGGCCGCGACCGGCGCAGTCGCGCGCGAGGTGACCTCCGTCAAGACGTTCAAGATCACCCAGGGTTGCTTTTCTGCGAGCAACCCCACTTCGGAGCTAACCCGAACGGGTCGTGGGCATCTTTCCCAGTGAGCGCGGAGTTCGGTGAACGACTCACCGGAGCCGCCCGACACCGGAAGGGGTACAGCTCATGACCACTCGTCCGAGCATCCGCCGCACCGTGACCGTTCTCGCCGTGACCGGCGCCGCCGCGTCCGCTGTCGTCGTCGGAGCGGGGGCCGCCTCCGCGATGCCGACCGACTTCAACTGCACCTCGGGTCAGGTCGGCACGACGCTGGTCGCCGGCGACCCCGGCGCGGGCCAGCGCTACGCCTCGGTGGTCTTCACCGCCAAGCCGGGCGAGACCTGCACCCTCCCGGGCGCGCTCCCGGTCAGCCTCACCGGCGCCGACGGCGTCACCGTGACCGCCGACCCGGCCGCCGCGGACGCCCCGCCGGTCACCGTCGCCGACGGCGCGCCCGCCTCGATGCTGCTGCACTGGACGGGCATCGAGGCCCCGGAGAACCAGGTGTCGCCCACCGGCGTCACGGTGACCGCGCCGGCGACGACCACTCCGCGCGGCGACACCTCCGACCCGGCGATCACCCTGCCCTGGAACCAGGGCGCGGTGGACGACTCCGCCGAGGCGCACGACCTGACCGTCGGCCCGGTGACCGCGGGCGCGCCCACGGCCTGACACCACGTGCGCGGCCGGGCCGCAGACGTCGGAACGCTGCGGACCGCGCGGCAGCACGTGTCACGAGGGGCACTTTCATGGCTCTTGGCGCCATGAAGGTGCCCCTCACGGCTTTCCCGGAGTTACCGGCGGCCGCCGTGGTCGTCACCCGGCTCGTGGTGACCACCGTGGTCGTCGCCCGGCTCCGCGCCCCGGCCGCCGTGGTCATCACCCGGCTCGGCGCCCCGGCCGCCGTGGTCGTCCCCGGGCTCCACACCCCGGCCGTGGTCATCACCCGGCTCCACAGTGGACCGGCCGCGGTCGTCGCCGGGCTCGGTCGTGCGGCCGCCGTGCCGGTCCGCCGACGGGTACGCGCTCGGGACGGACGTCGCGCTCGACGCCGGCGAAGACGTCGACGCCTCCGGGACCGTGGACGTCGCCGAAACCGTGCTGTGCGTGGACGTTCCCGAGCTTGTCAAGACGGTGGACGGCCGGACGCCGTCGTCCGTGCCCGGGTGCGACGACGACGCCAGTGCCGCCGTCGTCCCGCCGATCGTGAGGGCCGCTCCCGCTACCGCGAACACCAGTACCTTGCGCATCGCTGCTCCTTTTTCGTTCTCCGACAACGAAACCGAGCATCGCGCGACCGGTGATAGCGGCGCGCTTCCGGCAGCTTAAAGAACTCCTAAGGACGACCGAGCTCGATCAAGATCACCGCGCCGTGCGGCTGCGCCGACGACACGGAGAGCCGGCCGCCCGAGGACCGGGCCGTCTGGCGGGCGATGTCCAGCCCCAGCCCGGTGGATCCGGCGCCGCTCGCGCCGCGCACCGGGATCTCCGCGAAGCCCGGGCCCTGGTCCTCGATCACCAGCCGCACGCTGTCCCCCGCCGGGTGGAGCCGGATCGCGTACGTCGTCCCTTCTGGCGTGTGCGCGAAGATGTTGCCCAGCAACGCGTCCAGGCACGCGGCGAGCTCCGTCGCGCCGACCGCGACCGGCAGCGGCCCCGGGTCGAGATCCAGGTGCACCTCGCGGTCCTGGTCCTGGGCCAGCACCGACCAGAACGTCACCCGCTCGACGACGACCTCCGCCGCGTCGCACGAACCCGGTGCCGAGTCGCGGTGGCGTGCCTGCTCGATGAGCACCGTGACCTGGCGTTCCAGGCTCTCCGCGTGGCCGGTGATCCGCTCGGCCTCGTCGGGGTCGCGCAGGGATTCGGCGTCCAGCCGCAGCACGGTCAGCGGGGTCCGCAGGCGGTGCGAGATGTCGGCCACGGCCTCCCGTTCCTGCCGGACCAGCTCCCGGATCCGGGCGGCGAGCGAGTTCAAGGCCAGGGTCACCGACCGCACCTCCGCGGGCCCGCTGGTGTGCGCCCGCGCGTCGAGGTCGCCGGCGGCGAGCCGGCGGGACACCTCGGCGAGCTCGTGCACCGGCCGCACGACCGCGCGGGCCAGCCGATCGGCGACGAACACCCCGAGCGCCAGCAGCACCACCCCCAGGCCGGCCAGCACCAGCCACGCCGATCCCAGCCCGCGGGTCAGTTCCGCCCGGTCGACGTAGGCCCGCACCACCGCCGTCCCCTGCGGCAGGCCTTGGACGGCGACCAGGATCTCCCGCCCGTCCGCGTCTTCGACCGTCAGGCTGCCCTGCACGGCGGCCAGCTGGACACCGGGCGTGCGCGCGGCGGGCGCGCCGAGCACCGTGCCGTCGGGCAGGAACACCGTCACCGGGTGGCCCGCCGTCGTGTTGAGCTGGTCGATCGCCGGCTGCAGCGTGCGCGCGTCGGCCGTCGCCACCAGCGAGGTGAGCGACTGCGCCTTCGCCGTGGCGGCGGTGACCGCGCGGTCCGCGGTGACCGACTGCAGCAGGATCGCCAGCGGCACCAGGAAAGCGACGAGCACCAGGCTCATCGCGACGGCCACCAGCAGCGCGAGCCGTTTCCTCACGACCCCGCCCCCGGTTCGGCGAGCCGGACGCCGACCCGGCGCACGGTGTAGAGGTACCGCGGCTCCTGCGCGGTTTCGCCGAGCTTGCGCCGCAGCCACGACAGGTGCACGTCCACGGTCTTGTCCGCGCCCGCGTACGGCAGCTTCCAGACGTCCGCGAGCAGTTCGCGCTTGCTCACCACCGTCCCGGCGCGCGCGGCGAGGTAGTGCAGCAGGTCGAACTCACGCGGCGTGAGGTCGAGCGGTACACCGTCGAGTGACGCCTCCCGCGTCCGCGCGTCGACCGAGATCCCGCCGACGACGACCGGGGCCGTCGTCTCCTCGGCCTCGCTCCGCCGCAGCACCGCGCGGATCCGGGCGTCGAGCTGCGCGCCGCCGAACGGCTTCACGACGTAGTCGTCGGCGCCGGCGTCGAGCAGCCGGACGATCTCGTCCTCCGCGCCGCGGGCGGTGACGACGATGATCGGCACCGCGCTGACCGCCCGCACCATGCGCAGCACCTCGCGGCCGTCGAGGTCGGGCAGCCCGAGGTCGAGCAGGACGACGTCGGGACGGTCGGTCACCGCCGCCTGCAGCCCGGACATCGCGGTCGCGGCGGACGTGACGGTGTGCCCGCGGTCGGTCAACGCGCGGAGCACCGCTGTGCGGATGGTCGGGTCGTCCTCGACGATCAACACCGTGGCCATGACCAGGACCGTATACCGGCTCGGCCGCGCGGAGCCGATCCCGGCGAACCCTAGGGACGCCTTAGGCGCGCCTTAACCTTTCGGGTGGCACAGTGGTCCGCATGAGACGACGGGTGCTGCTGATCGTGGTGGGGTGGCTGGTCGCCGCCGGCGCCACGGCCGCGGTCGCCACCTTCGCCCTGGACGTGGTCGGCGCGGGCATCCTCGGCCCGCAGAACCAGCCGCTGTCCCAGGACGACGTTACCCGCGCGCTCGCGGCCGCGCCGGCGCCGGTCACCACTTCGGCCCCGGCCGCCGCTGCGTCTTCGAGCACCACGTCTTCGAGCGCCGCGTCGCCGAGCACCCCGGCGCCGCGCGGCCTGACCGTCCCCGGCGGCAGCATCGTCGCCGAGTGCGCGGGCGGGCAGGTGACGCTGCGGTCGTGGAGCCCGGACCCGGGCTACCGCACCGACGACGTCTCCCGCGGCCCGGCCGCCTCGGCGTCGATCAAGTTCAAGAACGGCGGTACCGAGAACGTCGTGGTCGTGACGTGCACCGGCGACGAGCCGCACGCGGAGACGGTCGCCGACGACCACCACGGAGGTCGCGGGAACGGCTAGCGCGGTGGCTGGCACGTTGGCCTGGGTTGCGGTGGGCGCGCGGTCGTGGCCGGCCGCGGATGTCCGGCCGGATCGGCACCTGACCGAACACCCACGCCACGGGGCCGGCCCCGTGGCGGGCCGCTCGCCGAGCAGGCGCTCTCCACGTGCGTTGACCGGTTCGGTCCCGGAGTCGACGATCGACACGCGTCGGCCATTCCATCGCCGCGTTGGCCATTCCCGTCGTCGTGTCGGCCCCGCGCGTGACCGTCTTCAGCCGGCACCGCGACCGGAAGGGCCGGCCGCCGACGGCGGGCTAGCGTGGCAGGCCGGCGTTGAGCTGCGCCAGGACGCCGTGCGGGAACGGCAGTGGCACGGTGCTGACCTCCGTCAGCCGGTCCAGCTGGGCCTCCGTCAGGTCGAGGGCGAGCGCGCCGAGGCTCTCGGTCAGCTGCTCCGGTGACCGGGCGCCGATCAGCGGGGCCGGCATCGCGGGCCGGCGCGTCACCCAGTGCAGGGCGACCTGTGCCGGCGTCGCGCCTGTCTCGGCGGCGATCTCGCGAACCGCGTCGAGGATCGGCCACCGCGACTCGGGCACGTCCGTTCCCGTGAGGCGGCCGGTGCCCGTGCCGTCGCGGGTGTACTTGCCGCTGAGGAAGCCGCCGCCGATCGCGCCCCACGGCTGGATCGCGATGCCGAATTCCTGGGCCAGTGGCACGTATTCGGCCTCGATCGACCGCTCGACCAGAGAGTAGGCCAGCTGGAGTGCCGTCACCGGCGGGCCGCCGAGCATGGCCGCCTTCGTCGCGTACCACGCCGGGACGTCGCTGAGCCCGACGGCGCGGATCTTCCCGGCCCGCACCAGCTCGTCGAACGCGGCCATCACCTCTTCGGCCGGGGTGGAGCCGTCCCAGACGTGCAGCCAGTACAGGTCGACGTGGTCGACGCCGAGCCGGCGCAGCGACGCCTCGAGCGAGGCGACCATGTTCTTGCGCCCGTTGCTGCGGCGCCGGGGGTCCGACACCGGGCCGCCCTCACCGAACTTGGGCCCGGAGTACTTGGTGGCGAGCACGATGTCGTCGCGGTCGGCGTCCCGCAGGAACTCGCCGACGAGCACTTCGCTGCGGCTGTCGCCGTAGTTGTCCGCCGTGTCGACGAAGTTGCCGCCGCCGTCGACGTAGGTGCGGAAGATCTTGCGGGCGGTGTCGTCGTCGGCGCAGTGGGAGCCGGTGCCGAAAGTCATCGCGCCCAGGGCCAGCGGCGAGACCCGCAGGCCGGAGCGGCCCAGGGGCCGGTAGTGGTCGAGTTCGGTCATGCCGTCGATCGTGCAACCCGGACCGCGCTCCGGGTCAACCCCGATCGGGTGATGCACAACCGGGCAAGAACGAGGAGAAAAGCAGGCATACCCCCGGCGATCTGCTGGTGAACGTCCGGTGTGCGCTAATCTGCCCGAATCTCGGTCGTCGCTGGTAGACGGCCTCCCCGGATGGCGAGGAGTCGAATTCGTGCAACCGAACCTGGGGCCAGGTGAAGACTTCCAACTCCTGCTGGACCGGCAGGTCCGGGACATGCAGGCGAAGGCGGCCGCGCTGAGCGAAGCGCTTTCGACCGCCGGGGCCACCGTGCGGACCCGCGACGGAGCCGTCACCGTGACCCTCGCCCCCAACGGCGCCCTCACCAACCTCGAACTCGGCTTCCGGGCGTGCGAGATGGGCCCGGCCCGGCTGACCGCGGCGATCATGGGCGCGGTCCGCGACGCGCAGCGCCAGACCGCCCGCAGCGTCGCCGATTCCTTCGCGACCATCAACGGGGACAGCGAATCGACCGACATGGTCCGGTCGTTCCTGCCGCCGGACCCGCCGCCGGACGGGGACTTCGCGGCGCCGGAGAACGCCGGGCCCGAGCGGACCCCGCCGCCCGCCGCGACCCCACCCCCGCCGCCACCGCCGCGGCCGTCCGCGCCGCCGCCTGCCGGGCCGGCCCCGCGTCGCCGTCCCTCGGCCGACGACACCTTCGACGACGAATCGAACCCCTGGTGAGCGGCGGCGGTTTCCGGGTCGATTCCGAGCCGCTGGCGAAGTTCGGCCAGCACCTCGACGAACTCGAGAGCAACTTGAAGAGCACGGCCGACCTGGTCGGCGGCATGACCTGCGACCCCGGCATGTTCGGCATCAACCCGGCGTGCCAGCTGATGGCCGCGGGCGCGAGCACGTGGACCGACAAGGCGCACCACCAGTTCGGGGACTACGCGAAGACCATCGGCGAGTTCGCGGACAAGGTCACCGAGGCCGCGAAGCGGTACAAGTCCGGTGAGCAGGACGCCGTCGATTCGATCGTGAGGTTCGAATAATGGCCGACGACTACAAGAGCAAGGACGTCAGCCTCCACGGCGGCGAACTGTTCAACAGCGACAACGCGTCGGCCGGGGCCGGGTTCTTCGAAGCGGCCGTGGGCCTGGACAAGGCCGTCAAGGAGAACGACAAGGTCGCGATCGGCATCGGTTCGGCGGGCATGGCGCTGGAGACCATCGGTCTCGTGCTGGACCCGATCGGCAGCCTGCTGACCGCCGGGATCGGCTGGCTCATCGAGCACATCACGATCCTGCGGTGGCCGCTGGACATCCTGATGGGCGACCCGATCGGCATCGCGGCGGCCAGTGAGGCGCTCACGGCCGAGAAGAAGAAGCTCGAAGAGTGGTCCACGGGCCACCAGCAAGCGCTCGACACGCTGATGAAGGACTGGTCCGGCAAGGCCGCCGACGCGTTCAAGAAGGACATGGACGCGGTCACCGAGCAGCTGAGCTCGCTCGGCTGGTACCTGGACCAGGCCGGCAAGAACATGAAGATCGCCGGCGGCATCGTCGGCGCGTTCCGCGGTATCTTCCGCGACCTGATCGCGATGCTCCTGGCGACGATCATCAAGGGCGCCCTGATCGCCGCGGCGCTGGCCCCGGTGACGTTCGGTGCGTCGATCGCGATCTTCGTCGGCACGACGATCGGCACGGTGGCCACGGCCCTGGGCAAGATCGGCACGAAGCTCATCCAGCTGGCCAAGAAGCTGGGCGACCTGGTGGCGTCGCTGGCGAAGATGGGCAAGGCGGGCGACGAGCTGGCCGGGGCGAAGCCCCCGGCGAGCAGCCTGACGCCGACGCCCACCCCGAAGCCGCCCGCCACGCCGTTGCCGAAGCCGGACGCGACGCCGGCACCGCCGAAGCCGGGCGACAGCACCGCGACACCCCCGCCGGCGACACCCAAACCCGACCCCGCGCCGCCGAAGCCGGACCCGGCGCCGTCGTCCTCTTCGACCACCCCCGACCCGGCTCCGACCACGCCCAAGCCCGAACCGAAGCCGGACACCACCCCGTCTTCGGCCACTCCGGACCCGGTGCCGGCGACACCGAAGCCCGACCCGGCCCCGTCGACCCCGGACCCGGCCGCGCCCAAGCCGGACACCACGCCGTCCTCGGCGACCCCGGACCCGACGCCCACACCGACCCCGGCGACACCGAAGCCCGAACCCGCGCCGCCGACCCCGAAGCCGGACACCACGCCCTCTTCGGCGACCCCGGACCCGACGCCGACGCCGACTCCGGCAACGCCGAAGCCCGAACCCGCGGCACCGAAGCCGGATCCGGCGCCGTCGTCCTCCTCGGCCACCCCCGACCCGGCCCCGACTCCGGCACCGCCGAAGCCCGACCCGGCACCGTCCTCGTCGTCGACGACCCCGGACCCGGCACCGCCCAAGCCGGACACCACGCCGTCCTCGTCGTCGACGACTCCCGACCCGGCGCCGCCCAAGCCGGATCCCGCGCCACCCAAGCCGGACCCGGCGCCGTCGTCGGCCACGCCCGACCCGGCGGCCCCACCGGCGCCGGCCCCGCACAAGCCGTTCACCGACCAGATGACCAACGTCATCAGGGACAAACTGTCCAAGATGGACGGTGTGACGCCGGAGATCATGCAGAAGTTCGACAAGATCAGCAACTTCTCCGTGCACGAGCTCGGCAAGGTCTTCGGCAAGGAAGGCGCCGAGAAGTTCGAGTCGGCCGTCAAGGTCATGACCGACCCGTGGTTCGGCAAGTCCGGCCTGGCCGGCAAGACCGTCGTCGACCTGATCAAGGGCGTGCCGGCCAGCATCGGCAACGTCACCGGCGGCGACGACGACAACTAGTCCACGCCCGTGACCGGCGCACGCCGCCGGTCACGGGTCGGACAGGATCACCGCGCGCGAGGCCAGGTGCAGCGCCAGCCGCTCGTCCGGGCGGGACAGGTCCACCCCGAGCAGCTGCTCGATCCGCGCGATCCGCGCCGCCACCGTGTTGCGGTGCACGCCGAGCACGGTCGCCGTCTCCGCGATGGACGACTCCGCGTCCAAATAGGACGCCAACGTCCGCACCAGGTCCCCTGGCGCCTCCCGCAAGGGCGCGACCAGCGCGCGGGCCGCGGGTTCGAACGTGTCGGTGCGGGTCCACTCCAGCAGCAGCTGCGCCATGCCCAGCTGGTCGACGTGCAGGAAGTGCCCCGTCTCGGGGCGGGTCGCGGCGAGGCGGGCGGCGTCGCTCGCCTCGGCGACCGTCGCGGCCAGGCCGTCCGGACGCGGGTGCGGCCGGCCCACGCCCATGTGCGCGCCCAGCCGCAGAGCCCGGTGCGCGGCCTGCAGCCGGCTGGCCAGCGAACGCACCCGCTCGGCCGTCGGTTCCTGGTCGAAGGTGACCCAGCCGGTCCAGCCGTCGCCGTGCTCGACCACCACCGCGTCGACGTCCTCCGCGCGCAGCGCCCGCACGACCTCCTGGGTGCGCGCGACGGTGTCGACCGACGCGGAGACGCCGATGTGCAGCCCGACGTGCCAGCCGCCGAGGCGCCAGCCCGCGTCGGCGACGCGACGGCGCAGGTCCGCGCCCGGTTCCGTGTCGAGGCGCAGCAGGTCGCCGAGCAACGCCGTGCGCGAGCGCGCGTCGCGTTCGAGCTCCAGGCGGTTGGCGAGCAGCCAGCGCTGCACCGCCCCGGCCGCGACGGCGAGGGCGGGCGGGACGACGTCCGCGCGGGCGGCCTCGGTGCCGCGGAGCTCGACGGCCAGCCACACGGCCAGCGCGGGGTGCGCGAGGAGCACGCCGTCGTCGAGCGCGATCCGCTGCGGCACCGGTTCGCCGAGCCGGATCCGCCCGGCTTCGGCGAGTTCCCCGGCCAGGGGCGCGCCGCGGTCGTCGAGCACCGCGACCGGGGAGCGCAGTAGCCGACGCAGCACGGCGACGACCTCCTCGGGCGGGCGCGGCCGATCGCCGAGGGCGCGGTGCGTGGCCAGGACGAGGTCCGCCCGCGCCAGTTCCGGCGCCGCGAGCAGCAACCGCGCCTCCACGACGAGATCCAACGGCGACGCCTCGGTGTTCAGCAGCGGCACGGCCAGCCGGTCGGCCAGCAACCGCGACGCGGCGAGCGGCTCGACGCCGGGCAACAGCACACCGGTCGCGCCGGCGTCGGCGCAGCGCCGGAGCAGGGCATCGATCTGCCAGTCGGTCCCGGCGACCGGCCGCACGACGACGACCAGCTCGTCCGGCACCGGATCGTGGGACGCGTCCAAAGTGGCCTGAACCGTCGCGAGTGGACGGTCGAGGCCCGCGGCGCCGGCCACCAGCCGCACGTGCTCCGCCCAGCCGGGTGACGCGAGCACCCGCCGCAAGCTCATCGAGCACCCACCGCGGCGACGCGGCACGTCCGCGCCCGCCGCCGGTCGGTCCGGAACGCCGCCGGCCGCACCTCCTCCGCCCGAGCGGGCACCCCGGGCAGCCGACGCGGAGCAGTACAGCTCGCCGACGCCCGCCAACGACTCACCGAAACACGACCCGTCCCACGCTCGCATAACTGCAACCTCGGCAATCGCCGCGAGCACGCACTGCTCAGCGACACCACGGCTCGCCGCGCGCTCACCCGACACCCGCCGCGTCGCAATCGATCTCGCACCCCCGCGGCTGCACCATCGACAACCGCCGCAGGCCAGCCCAGCCCGGCGACACCACTACCCGCCGCGCACTCACCCGACACCCACCGGGTCGCAGTCGATGCCGTACGCCCGCGGGTGCAGCACCGGCAACCGCCGCGGGTCGGTCCAGAAGGGTGCCGCTGCCAGCCTCACCACGTCGACCTCCACGCCTGCGCGGATGGCGTCGCACGTCACCGGGACTCCTGTTCGGTGGTCCAGTACCGAAAGGACGTCCGGTGTGGACGCCACCGGGGCGCCGTCGCGCAGGGCGAGCAAGTACTCGTTCTCCATCTCCAGCCGCAGCAGCGAACCGTCGGCGTGGTCGGCCAGGGTGAGGCTGCCGCGGCCGAACCCGGGGCTGCTCCGGCCGACGTGCCGGGCCACTTCCAGGACCCGGCCGCGGGCCAGGACCGAGCCCTCGAGGGCCGCTTCCAGCCGGTCACGCGCCGGGCTCTCGCCCAGGGCGAGGACGCGGCGGCCGAGGGCCAGCGCCGCGCTCGTCGTGCCCGGCACCGAGCACGCGGCCAGCTCGCCGGCCGGGATGGGCGCCAGCGCGAACGCCGCCCAGCCACCCGAGCTGGCGACGAACGCCCGGGCGCCGCGTTCGACCATCGCGTCCGAGCCGGTCGCCAGCAGCATCACCTGGCCGCCCGGTTCGGCCAGCGCGGCCGGGGCGATGCCGCGGCCGGTGGCGGCGACCGCCAGCTGGTCGAGGCGGGGCAGGCCGCGGCCGGACAGGTCGGCGTCCACGTACGCCCGGCCGAGTTCGAGCGCCACCACCAGCGGCATCAAGCCGTTGAGGCCGCCGATCTCGATGGACATGACCGCGTCGGCGCGCTCGCCGGTCCAGCGTTCGACCGCCGCCACCGCGGCCGCGAACTCGTCGCCGCCCGGCAGTTTCTCGGTGAACGCCGCCGTCGCGCCGACCACGCCGACCGGGACCACGCGGGCCGCGGGTGGCAGCGAAGCCACCGGCCGCACGAGCGGCTCGTGCCCGCGTTCGAGCTGCCGCCGCAGCAGCACGGCGGCGGTGGCAGTGTCGCCGCCACCGCCGGACCCGAGCAGGGCGGCGCCGCGTTCGAGGGCGGGCACGTCACCGGCCGTGATGCGCATGGACGACCACATTAGCCGCCCTCAGCGCAGTGTGTAGCCACCGTCGGGATACAACGTCGACCCGGTCGTGTAGCTGTTGCCGAACAGGTACAGCACCGCGTCGGCCACTTCGGACTCGCGCCCGACGCGGTGCAGCAGCGTGTCGCGCGAGTACTGCGTGAAGCTCGCCTCCCGCACCGCCGCCGGACGCCCGGCCCAGAGGTTTCCGTCGATCGTGCCCGGGGCGACGACGTTCACCCGGACCGGCGCCAGCTCCACCGCGAGCCCGCGTCCGAGGCCTTCGATCGCCGCGTTGCAGGCGACGTACGCGGGCGCCGCGCCGGGTGGCCGGACGCTCGCCGCGCCGGACATCAGCACGATCGACCCGTCGGGGGCCAGCCGAGGCGCCGCGTGCTTCACGGCGTGGTACTGGCCCCAGAACTTCGTCTCGAACGGACTCGCCGCGTCCGCGTCGCTTAGCTCGCGCATCGGTCCGACCACATAGGACGCCCCGGGCGTGAACAGGTGGTCGACGCGGTCGAGCGCGCCGAAGAACGCGGCCAGGGAGTCCTGGTCGGTGCTGTCGACGGCCTGCCAGGTGGCGCCGATCGCCGAGGCCGCGTCGGCCAGTTTCGCCGGCGTGCGGCCGCCGAGGTGCACCTTGGCCCCACCAAGCGCCGCTCGCCGGGCGACCTCGAGGCCGATGCCCGAACCGCCGCCGATGATGACGACGGTCCGGTCTTCCAGGGTGCTCACGCGATCTCCTCGACGGGGGTGAAGGGGTGGGGCATCCCGAAGGCGGCCGGGCCGAACGTGTCCAGGGCCGCCGGCGTGCGCATCAGCGGCGGCGTCGAGATGCCGACCACCGTGACGCGCTGGCCGTACCGCAGGGTCTCGGTGGTGATCGGCTCGGCCGTGGCCGCCTCCAGCACGCAGATCAGGTCCGGTACCAGACAGCGCACCTCGCCGTCCACAGTGGCCAGGAGGTTCTCGTTCTGGAACAGGATCTCCAGCTTGTGCGCGCCGTCGAACGACACCGCCGCCGCGCGTCCCCGGGCGAACCCTTCCTCGGTCCGGCGCTCCACATCGGACACCTTGCCGCGGAACAACACTCGCAGGTGCTGGTACGGCGTCTCGGCCAGCGCCGTGGCCAGCCGGGACACCGGATCCTCGGTGCGCGACCGGGCCTCCCGGATGGTCCGGCCCACGGTCAGCGCCAGCGAAAGCGTTTGCGGTACGGCCGTCCGCTTCACGTCGGCGCCGCTCATCGCGTACTCGGCGATGTGCGCGACGCCGCCGAGCCGGACGGTGACGCCGCGTGCCAGCCACTCCATCCGCCGGTTGTCGGGGCCGGTGTCGATGATCGTCGTCTCGCCCCGTTCGCCGCCGATCGCCATCGGCGACCCGGAGACGCCGTACACGCCGAACGTCTCCATCTGCAGTTCGGGGAACGCTCGGCCCATGCCGTCGGCGTCGACGACCGGCAGCACGAGCCGCGCACCGACGAGCAGCGGGATCATCGAGTTGATGCCGCCGCATTCGATCGGCATGGTCGCGTCGGCGCGCCGGCCGAGGTGCTTCTCGAGGGTCCGCAACGCCAGCACCGGTTCGGCTCCGCTGGGCAGCTTCTCGTGCACCACGGTCGGCGCGCCCATCTGCGCGGTCGGGATGACCAGGGCTTCGTCGTTCACTTCGGACGGATCGAGGATCGTGACCGGCCCGTGCGCGCGGATCGCCTCGCGCACGAGCAGCTGCCCGACGTACGGGTCGCCGCCCCCGCCGGTGCCGAGCACGGCGGCGCCGCGGGCGAGGTCGGGCAGGTCGTCCTCGGTCAGGGTCCAGCTCACCCGGCCACCCCGATCGGGTCGATGTCGTAGCCGAAGTACCGCGGCCCGGCCAGCGCGAGGCCCTCCGGCGTGTGCCAGCGCGGGTCGGCGGGCGCGGCGATGACCGTGACGCGCTGGCCGTACCGCAGGCCTTCGGTGGTCACGGCCTCGCCGGACTCGCGTTCCAGCGTGCAGATCAGGTCCGGCACGGACGCCTCGACGACGCCGTCGCGTTCGGCGACCAGGTGCTCGTTCTGGAACCGCAGCACCAGTTCCGCGCCCGTGTCACCATCCATTCCGGACAGCCGGGCCTCGCCGCGGGCGAAGCCGGTGACCGTCCGGCGGGCGACGTCGACGACCTTGCCGCTGAACAGCCGCCGGCCGCCGAGCCGGTCGACGACCCGCGCGACGGGGTCTTCGTGCGCAGCGCGTGCCGCACGCACCAACGCGCCCAGTTCGGCGCACAGGCTCAACGTCCCGGGCACGAGGGCCTCGCGGGCCTGCGCGCCGGACATCGCGTAGTTGCTGATCATCGCCGAACAGCCCATGTCGATGGTCGCCGACCGGGCCAGCCGCTCGGCCCAGTGGTTGTCCACTGTGTCCAGTACCCCGCGGTTGCCCTTTTCGTCCGCGATGGACATCGGGGTCGCGCGGATTCCGTACAATGTCGGCAAAACCATTTGCAGTTCCGGGAACGCGCGGCCCATGCCGTCGGCGTCGACCAGGGGCAGGCCCAGCTGCGCGGCCGCGACGACCGGGATCAGCGAGTTGACGCCGCCCGCCTCGGCGCACGCGATGTGCGTCAGCTCCTTGCCGAGGTACCCGGCGAGCGTCCGCGCGGCAAGACCCACCTGTTCGGCCGAGGGCAGCTTCTCCACCATGACCGTCGGCGCGCCCATCATCGCCACGGGCAGCACGACGGCGTCGTCGTCCAGGTCGGCCAGGGGAACGAGCGGCACCGGGCCGTCCGCCCGGACGGCCGCGGTGGCCAGCAGCCGGCCGATGTACGGGTCTCCCCCGCCGCCGGTGCCGAGGATCGCCGCGCCGCGCGCGATGTCGGCCAGGTCCGCTTCGGTGATCTCGCGCATCACGCCCCCAGCTGCAGGTCGCCGACGGCCTTGACGCGGATGCGCGTGGCGTTGCCGGGCAGGTACGGGATGGGCACCTCGTCGAAGTCGACGATGCCGACCGAGGCCGGCGACGCGCCCGCGGCCACCGCCCGGTCGATCGCCTCCTGTTTGGCTTCGTCCACAACGGACTCCCGGCGGCCGGGTTCGATCACGTAGACGCGGTCGACCTCGCCGCCGATCTGCGCGATGGCCGCGCCGATGGCGTTGGCCACGGCGTAGTTCTCCGGGCGGTGCACCTCGCCGCACCCGGCCAGCTCGTCGGGCAGCAGCACCGAGCCGCCGCCGACCGCCACCACCGGCAGCGGTTCGGCGGAGGTCCGCATCCGTTCGACCACATCGGACACCTCGGCGGCGATCTTCTCCAGCGCGGAACGCACCAGCGATCGGTCCAGGTGCGCGACCAGCGACGCGTCCCCGATGTCCGCGCGGCCCGCGGCGACCGCGATGTCGGTCGCGGTGAGCGTGTCGCCACCGAAGACGAGAGCCTTCGACGTCAGCTCGTAGCCGACGGAGTCGGGCCCGACCGTGACGTTCCCGCGCACCCGGCTGCCGCCGCCGAGGCCGATCGACAGGACGTCCGGCATCCGGAAGTTGGTCCGGATCCCGGCGACGCTGACGTCCGTGGTCGCCTCCCGCGGAAAGCCTTGCCGCAGCACACCGACGTCCGACGTCGTGCCGCCGACGTCGACCACCGCGCAGGTGTCCAAACCGGACAGCACGGCCGCGCCGCGCATCGAGTTGGTCGGCCCGGAAGCGAACGTCGCCACCGGGTAGCGGCGGGCGAAGTCGACGTCCATCAGGGTGCCGTCGTTCTGGCTCAGGTACAACGGCGCGGTGATGCCCGCGCCGGTGACCGACGCCGCCAGGCCGTCGACGATGTGCGCCGCCAGCTCCCGCAGCGCCGCGTTGATCACGGTCGCGTTTTCCCGTTCCAGCAGGCCGATCCGGCCGATCTCGTGGGACAGCGAGATCGCGACGTCCGGCAGCTGCGCACTGATGATCTCCGCCGCGCGGGTCTCGAACTCGGCGTTGACCGGGGAGAAGACCGAGGTGATCGCGACGCTGCGCACCCCGGCCGCCCCCATGTCGTCGGCGGCCTTGCGCAGCTCGCTCTCGTCGAGCTCCGCGATGTGGCGGCCGTCGAACTCGTGTCCACCGTGGACCAGGTAGCTGCGCCCGGACACGGCGTCGACGAGCCGCTGCGGCCAGTCGACCATCGGCGGCAGCGACGCGCCGGCCGGCAGGCTGAGCCGCACGGCCGCGGTCGGCGCGAGCCGGTGCGCCTCCACCAGGGCGTTGATGAAGTGCGTGGTGCCGATCATCACCGCCCGCACCGCCGCCGGGTCGAACGCGCGTTGCCGTTGCAGGCCGTCGATCGCGGCGACGATGCCCGAGGTGACGTCCGCGGTCGTGCTGGTCTTGACCGAGGCGAGCACCTGCCGGCCGTCGAGCAGGACAGCGTCGGTGTTGGTGCCGCCGACGTCGATGCCGATGCGCACGAGGATTCTCCTTAAGCGGTCTGGACAGCGGGAGCGGCCTCGGCGGTCCGGCTGCTGCCGAACCCCCGCACCAGGCCGAGCTTCCCCGCGACGACGTACAGGACGAAGGCCACGACGAGCGAGTTGATGCTCGGCAGGCCCCATTCGACGAACTCGCCGAACAGCGCCGCGGCGACCCAGACGACGAGCGTGGCGGGCACCCACAGCGGCGCGTCGCCGGGCACGGCGCCGCGGGCGCGGGCGCTTTCCAGGTCCCCGCGCCACTTCTTGACCACGAAGTACTCGGCGACCATGATCCCGGCGATCGGCGGGAACGCGACCCCCAGCACGGTGAGGAAGTCGGTGAACTTCGCCAGGATCCCGGCCGCGGCGAGCACGCTGCCGGCCAGGCCGAGCACCGCCGTGACGACGCCGCGGTGGGCTTTCTTCCCGGACACCGTGCCGATGAAGTTCACGACACCGAGGCCGGAGGAGTAGAGGTTCCAGTCGTTGATCTTCATCGTGCCCGCGATGACGATCAGCAGCCCGACCCAGCCGACCGACGACGTCACGATCGTGGTGATCCCGGCGGTGCCGACGGCGTGCGCGAGCAGCACGCCGGACAGGCCGATCACGTACTCGCCGAGCGTGACGCCGACCAGCGTCTGCTTGACGACGTCGGCCGTGGTGCGGTTGAAGCGGGTCATGTCCGGGGTGATGACGGCGCCGACGATGAAGCCGCCCGCCACCAGAGTGGTGCCCTGCAACAGGCTCAGCGACGGCCCGGGCGGGGCCGAGGAGACGAGCGCGCCGAGGTCGTGGCGGGTCAGTTCCGAGACGACCGACCAGCCGACCAGGATCAGGAACGCCGGCACGGTCACGTACGCCGTCCAGGCCATGGAATGGAAGCCCCGCACCACGATCGCGGTGACGAGCAGGCCGAACACGAGCGCCCAGCCCCACTCCGGCAGGCCGCCGATGAGCGCGACGAGACCCTGCGCGGACACCGCGGACTGGATGCCGAACCAGCCGATGAGGCTGATCCCGATGGCGAGACCGATGAGCGCCGAGCCGCCGCGGCCGAAGCCGGTCCAGCGGGCGATCATGGACGTCGTCAGGCCCTCGCGGACGCCGATCACGCCGACGAGGATGGTGATGAACTCGAGGATGACCGACCCGAGGGTGAAGGCCAGGACCGCCTGCCAGAAGCCCATCCCGAAGCCGACGGTGGCTCCGAGCAGGAATTGGGACAGGGCGGACACCTGGCCGAACCGCTGGACCGCGACCGACCACCACGAGTACCGGGCGTGGTCCGGCACTCTGGTCAGGGCATAGTCGTCGACACCGACTGTTGAGGCCACGCCGACCTCCTTCTCCGGGCTGGGAAACGGTTCCTCGCACCGTAAGCAGCCCGCGTGACGACGTCACCGTGCGATGTGCACAGTCCCGGCGTCAGGGCTGTGCAGGTCGCATGGTCAGCCCAGCGGCTCCAGCCCGGTCAGCGTGACACTCTCCGCCCACAACCGCGCCGCGGACGGATCTTCGGTCAGGTTCGCCCAGCGTGGTTCGAGCCGGGGACGGCCGCGCAGGCCGAACGTCCGCGGGCCCCACAGCTGCCCGCCGGCGACGTCCGGGCCGAGCACCGCACGGACGGCGGGGCGCGCGCCCGCGTCCTTGCCCTGCAGCACCACCCGGGCCGGCAGCCCGCGCAGCCACTGCCCGGCGGTCCGGACGTGCACCGGCGGCCGCGACGGCGTCAGCGAGTCGAGCGCGCCGCCCGGGTGCGCGACGACGCTGAGCCGCTTCGATCCGGCGGCCCGCAACCGCCGGTCGAGCTCCAGCGCGAACAGCATCTGGGCCAGTTTGGACCGCTCGTAGGCGTGCTTCGGTTGGTAGTCGCGCTCGCTCTGGAGGTCGGCGAAGTCGAGGCTCGACGACTTCGCCGCGAAGCTGCCGGTGGTGACGATCCGGCCGTCCGGCGCGAGTTTCGGCAGCAGCCGCGCGACGAGGGCGAAGTGGCCGAGGTGGTTGGTGCCGAACATCATTTCGTGGCCGTCGGCCGTTTCGCGCCGCGGCGGCTCGTCGAGCATCACCCCGGCGTTGCAGACCAGGGCGTCGAGCGCGCCGACGGCGTCCGCGACCGGCTCGAGCGACGCCAGGTCGGCCAGGTCGATCCGGACGTGGCGGATCTTCGCGCCCGAGACGTGGGAGCGGATCGACGCGGCCGCCGCCTCGGCCTTCGCCGGGTCGCGGCTGCCGATGGTCACCTCGGCGCCCGCCGAAGCGAGCTGCTCGGCGGCGAAGTACCCGATGCCCGCGTTGCCCCCGGTCACCAGCACGTGCATCGTGAGTCCCCTCCGGGGCAGCATGCCAAGCTGTCTCCCGTGGACAACGCTACCGGGGACGAACCGGCCCGGGCGGGCTACCGCCGGTCGGCCGGCTCGCCGCGTGGGGAGGCGCGGCGCCGGGAGCTGCTCGAAAAGGTGACCGACGACGTCGCCGAGAACGGCCTCGTGGACTTCTCGCTCCGGCGGGCCGCACGCGCGGCCGGGACGACGCACAAGGTGCTGCTCTACCACTTCGACGGCACCGAAGACCTGCTCCGCCAGGCGGTCGTCACGCTGCGGGATCGCCGGATCGGCAACGCGCTGGCGGCGATCACCGTCGAGCAGGCGACGCTCGGCACCCGCGTCCGGGCCGCGTGGCACAGCCTCCGCGACGAGGAGTCGCGGCTGCGGCGCGTGCTCGACCAGGCAATGGGCCTGGCGATGTACGACCCGGGGCGGTACGCGGCCCTCGGCCGGGGCGCGTCACAGCAGTATCTGCCGGCGCTCGTGTCGTTCTGCCCATCGCACTGGCCTGACCAGCGGAAACTCGAAGTCGCCGAGATGATCCTGGCGACCCTGCGCGGGTTCCTGGTGGATCTGCTGACCAGCGACGACGGCTCCGGCGCCGAGGCCGGGTTCGAGGCGCTGCTGCGCGCGGTCGAACGGGAGGAAGCGGCGCGCTGAGTCCTCGACAGGTTGCGAACCGCGTGGTTCACTTCTGTTCGGGGAACGTCACCGGGAGGCCGTCATGCAGGTCGAGCTGTCCGCGGGCACCGTCGAGTACACCGACACCGGCGGCCCGGGCCCGGTCGTCGTCCCGGTCCACGGCCTGCTGATGGACGGCACGCTGTGGGACGCCGTGGCCGCAGACCTGGCCGTCGACCACCGGTGCGTCGTCCCGACGTTGCCGCTCGGCGCGCACCGGCACCCGATGCGCGAGGACGCCGATCTGTCGCTGCCCGGGATCGCCCGGCTGGTGGGCGAATTCCTCGCGCGGCTGGACCTGCGGGACGTCACCTTGGTCGGCGTCGACACCGGCGGCGCGCTGGTCCAGCTGCTGATGGCGGACGGCGCGGCGCGGGTGAGCCGCGTGGTGCTCGGTTCGTGCGAGGCGTTCGACAACTTCCCGCCGGGCCTGACGGGCAAAACGGTGGTGGCGTCCGGCAAGCTCTCGCCGCGACTGTTCGGACTGTTCATGCAGCAGATGCGGCTGCGCGTGGTGCGGCGGCTGCCGATCGCGTTCGGCCGGCTGACCAAACGCGGCGACGCGACCACGGCGGGCTGGGTCCGGCCGCTCCTCACCGACGCGGGAATCCGCCGGGACGCCGTCCGCATGCTGCGCGCCGCGGGCGCCGACCCGGGCTTCCTGCGGGAGCCGGCCGAGCGGCTGCCGGCGTTCGACCGGCCGGCGCTCGTCGTCTGGGCGAGCGAGGACCGCGTGATGCCGCCGGAGCACGGGACCCGGCTGGCCGCGTTGCTGCCGCAGGGAAAGCTCGTCGAGGTGGCCGACAGCTACACGCTGCTGCCCTTGGACCAGCCGGCCGAGTTCGCCCGGCTGATCCGGGAGTTCACAGGGCGCTGAGGCCCTGCAGGATGCGGTGCATCAGGTCCAGGCTCGGCCGGTTGCCCGCGGTCATCCGGACGGTGTGCACGGCCACCAGGCCGCGGTCGGCGAGGTCCGACAACAGGACCCGCGCCACCCCCAGTGGGATCCGGCGCAGCGCGGCGACTTCGGCGACCGACTGGGACGTGCGGAGCAGCGCGCAGATCTCCGATTCCTCCCGCGAACTCCCCCGGACCACGGCCCGCCCCCGCGGCGTGGTCGAGACCAATGTCTCGACGGGAAGATCCCGTGTCGGCCGTGTCCGGCCATGGGTGCGGAAGTACGGACGGACCATGCCCGCCCCGCCATCTTCGAGCACGGACCCCCACTGCACAGCCAGCTCCTCACTGCGATTAATCCTTGTCGGCGATTATTTGACCCGGTGATCGCGTCGGCCGCAATCGACCGAACAGAGCAACGCCGGAAAAAGAGCAGGTCAACGCCTCGACGGCGGGGCGGTACTGCCCCGAAGGACCAGTCTTGTCCGCAGGATCGCCGGAGATGTCAGTATTTTTCCATCGGACAATCGCGCCAAGATCCGCTCACCGGCACACTCGCCGAGCTCGGCCACCGGCTGCGCGACCGTGCTCAGCTCGAGCAGGTCGGCCAGGTCGTGATCGTCGAACCCGAGCACCGAGACGTCACCCGGCACCCGCAGCCCGGCCCGGCGGAGCACCCGCAGCGCGCCGAAGGCCATCTCGTCCGACGCGGCGAACACCGCGGTCGGCCGCCGGGGCAGGCCGAGCAGAGTGCCCATCGCCCGGTCCCCGCCGGCGACGGTGAAGCCACCGCCGGTCTCGAACGCGGCCTCCGGCGCGCGGCCGTCCTCCCGGCACACCGCGTGGTAGACCTCGCGGTAGGCCGCCAGCCGGCGCAGCGGTGTCGTGAACCCGAGCGGCACGGGCGCGTCCTCGCCGATAAACGCGATTTCCCGGTGCCCCAGCTGGACGAGGTGGCGCATCGCGGTCACCGCGGCGGCCCGGTCGTCGATGCCGACGGAGTCCGCTCCGGGCTCTTCGGTGCCGATCGTGACGAGCGGGACGTCGAGACCCCGCAGCCGGTCGCGTTCGGCGTCCGAGAGCGGGAGGGACAGCACGAGCACCGCGTCGACACGGCGGCGCAGCGGGAGCTCGGCGAAGAACCGGGTGCGGCCGGCGTCGTCACCCAGGTTGTAGAGCAGCAAGCTGATCCCGGCCTCGCGCAGCACGCGTTCGACGCCGGAGATGAGCCGCGAGAAGTACCAGCGGTCGACGTAGGGCACGATCACGCCGACCGTCCCGGTGCGGCCCGTGGCCAGGCTCGACGCGGCGGGCGAGATCGCGTAGCCGAGCTGCGCGGCGGCCGCCAGCACCCGCGTCCGCGTGCCCTCGGCGACCCCCGGCACCCCGCGCAGCGCCCGCGAGACGGTCGCCGCCGAGACGCCGGCGAGCCGGGCGACGTCGTCGAGCTTGTCCGGCATTCCCCCACCTCAGGCGTTGCAAGCGCTTGCATTCACTCGCGGTTGGCGGATTGACACCTACCTTGATCAAGGATAATCATCGCTGCAAGCGCTTGCAATCAGCGTGGCTTGCCCGGCAAGGAGGCCGACATGCGCCAGATCCTTCCCGTCATGGGCGCCGCACTCCTGGCGAGCAGCGCGCTCGCCGCGTGCTCCGGAGCCGCGGGCCTGACGATCAACCTCTACATCTCGCCGGAAGACCACCTCCAGACGGTGGTCGACAAGTGCACCCAAGAGGCCGGCGGCCGCTACAAGATCGTCTACAACAAGCTGCCGCGCGGCGCGGACGGCCAGCGTGAGCAGATGGTCCGCCGGCTCGCCGCGGGCGACACCTCGCTGGACGTGCTCGGCCTCGACGTCACCTGGGTGCCCGAGTTCGCCGAAGCGGGCTGGGCGCAGGAGTGGACCGGCGCCGACGCCGCGGCCGCCACCCGGGACGTGCTGCCGGGCCCGCTGGCGACGGCCAAGTGGAACGGAAAGCTCTACGGCGCCACGAAGAACACCAACGTGCAGCTGCTCTGGTACGACGACCGGATCACGCCGTCGCCGCCCAAGACGTTCGACCAGCTGATGGAGCAGGCCCAGCAGCTGAAGGCGGCCGGGAAGCCGTACCAGGTCGTGTTCACCGGCGCGCAGTACGAAGGCCTGGTCGTCTTCTACAACACGCTGGTGGCGTCGGCGGGCGGGCACATCCTGTCCGACGACGGCAAGTCCGTGGTGATGGACGACGGCGCGGTGAAGGCGCTCGAGCTGCTCAAGAAGCTGACCACCGCGGGGATCACCGACCCGTCGCTGACGAACCAGAAGGAAGACGAGATCCGCCAGGCGTTCCAGCGCGGACAGGCGGCGACCGAACTGAACTGGCCGTTCGTCTACGCCTCCTACGCGAAGGAAAAGCCGCAGGAACTGAGCCACTTCAAGTGGACGCGGTACCCGTCGGTCGTCGCCGGGCAGCCCAGCCGGGTCACCATCGGCGGGTTCAACCTGGCGGTGAGCACGTACTCGCAGCACAAGCCGGAGGCGTTCGAAGCGGCCCTGTGCCTGCGCAACGCGTCGAGCCAGAAGTACCAGGCCCTGGTCGACGGCATCCCGCCGAGCCTGGCGTCGATCTACCGCGACACGGCCCCGCTCGACGCGGCGAAACCGGGTGACCCGAAGGAAAACCCGACGATGGCAGACCAGTACCCGATGAAGGGCGACATCCAGGCGGCCCTGACGGACGCGGCGGTCCGCCCGCTGACCCCGGCGTACCAGAACCTGTCGACGGTGATCTCGAAGGTGCTCTCACCCCCGGCGGAGATCGACGTCCAGGCGACGGCGCAGGAACTGCGCGAGCGCCTGGCGGACGCGCTGGCGTCGCGAGGCATCATCCCGTAGCAACCCTGGTGGGACGGGGTCGTGGGTGGGGAACGGTGAAACTTGGCCCCGTTCCCCGCCCACCACCGCGATCACCACGAGACGAGGCAGAACGGGTGCCCCGCCGGGTCGGCGAAGACCCGGAACCGCTCGCCGCCCTTCAACCGCGTCGCCCCGAGCGCCAGCACCTGCTCCTGGGCGACGTCGAGATCCGCCACCCGCACGTCGAAGTGCATCTGCTGCGGCGGATCCCCGTCGGGCCAAGCCGGGGCACGCAGGCCGGGCACCCGCGCGAACGCCACCCCGGGCCGGTCCGGCGCGTCCCCGATGACGACGAAGTCGTCGCCGTCCTGCACCCGGATCATGCCGAGCAGCTCCTGGTAGAACGCCGCGAGCGCGGCCGGGTCGGGGCAGTCGAGGACGAGGCCGTGCCAGGTTCCGATCATGCGGGCCATCATGCCCGCGGGGTCCGACAAAACCGGCACGTCTGTGTATACAGTATTCAGTAGGCTATACTCAGTTCGACCGTGTTGCCGTCGAAGCTGGAGGCCGTCGCTCTCATGTACTCAGTCACCGACCCCGCGACGGGTGAGCTGGTCGAAGAGATCCCGAACGCCACCGACGACGAAGTGCGCGCCGCGATCGGGCGCGTGCACGGCGGATACCTGGCCTGGCGGCGCCGGCCGGTCGCCGAGCGGGCCGCGATCGTGCTGCGGGCCGCGGAGCTGTTCGCCGAACGCGCCGACGAGCTGGCCGCGATCATGACCCTCGAAATGGGAAAGCGGATCAACGAGGGCCGCGGCGAGATCGGCATCGTCGTCGACATCTTCCGGTACTACGGCGAGCGCGGCCCGGACCTGCTCGCGGACGAGCCGATCCCGATCCGCGGCGGCGAGGCCGTGCTCACCAAGGAGCCGATCGGCGCGCTGCTCGGCGTCATGCCCTGGAACTTCCCGTGTTACCAGGTCGCCCGGTTCGTCGCGCCGAACCTGGTGCTGGGCAACACGATCCTGCTCAAGCACGCGTCGATCTGCCCGCGCTCGGCCGCCGCGATCGAACGGGTGCTGCGGGACGCCGGTGTGCCCGAAGACGCGTACGTGAACGTCTTCGCCTCCAGCCGGCAGGTCCCGTGGATGCTCGCGGACCCGCGCATCCAGGGCGTCTCGCTGACCGGCAGCGAGCAGGCCGGGATCTCCGTCGCCGCCGAGGCCGGGCGGAACCTCAAGAGGTGCGTCCTGGAGCTCGGCGGGTCCGACCCGCTGATCGTGCTGGACACCGACGACCTGGACGAGACGGTGAAGGTCACCGCGACCGCCCGGATGCGCAACTGCGGCCAGTCGTGCAACGCGCCCAAACGGATGATCGTGCTGGGCGAGCTCTACGACGAGTTCGTCGACCGGCTCGCCAAGCGCGTCACGGAGTACTACGTCCCGGGCGACCCGGCGGACCCGGCGACGACCCTGCCCCCGCTGGCCTCGATCGCGGCGGCGGACGAAGTCGCCGCCCAGGTCCAGACGGCGATCCGCGAAGGCGCGACCCTGCGCGCGGGCGGCCACCGCGTCCCCGGCCCGGGCGCCTACCTGGAGGCCACGGTCCTCACCGACGTGACACCGGAAATGGCCGCCTACCACGAAGAGATCTTCGGCCCGGTCGTGCTGATCTTCCGCGCGGAGACCGAGGAAGAGGCGATCACCCTGGCCAACGACACGCCGTTCGGCCTGGGCGCGAGCGTCTTCGGCACCGACCGCGCCCGGGCGACCCGAGTGGCCCGCGAAATCGAGGCGGGCATGGTCTACCTGAACAAATCGGGTGGCTCGGAAGCCGACCTCCCGTTCGGCGGCATCAAGCGCTCGGGCATCGGCCGGGAACTGGGGCCGCTGGGCATCGAGGAGTTCATGAACAAGAAGCCTATCCGCCTCTGACCTGCCGTTTTGCTGCCATCGGCCTCGCCAGGCCGTCGTCAGCCGGCGGGTGAGCCTTGGCGTCGGGAGAAAAGTGAGCCTGCGTCGCTCTCGGCCGATCTTGGTGACGAGTCCGTGCAGTTTGTGCACCACTGCGGCGACTTCGGCGGGGGCCTCGAACGCCGCCAGGACAGCTCGGGAAAGGTGACGAACCCGACGCCGGCGAAGACGGGGTGGCCGGGGCCCTCAGCCAACGCCACGAACACGCCGAATCGTTCGATCGCCGCGACGGTGCCGGAAAGCACGGGCTCGAGTGTGTGCGCGGCGGCGGTTCGCGGTCGCCTGAACGAGTGGTGCGCCGCGAACGCACCCTGGCGTGCGCGGGGTCCCTCGAATGCCGCAGTGGACGGTCGCCGTGGCCACACTTGGTCCATGAGGTGTTCGGGAAAATCGTGCCGGGCTGCCGGTAGGTGCTGTTCCGCGTGGTGACATGAATCGAACTTGATCACCAGGAGTGCCCTTTTCGCGACGCCCGACCTGATGACAGCGCGCCCGCCGCCGTTTCGTTTGCGACATGGTGGCCCGGTGCCGAGAACCGACCGTTCGAGGCACCCGCGTCGATCGTATCGCGACCACGCGGAGCATGCCCGATCGCCGCCTCCGCTGGCCGATGGCGGTATTCCGCGCACCGCAGGAAAGGGTTCCGAATCCATGACCACCACGGCCGTGCAGCCGCACGAGACGACTCCGTCCGGACAGTTCGCCGCTGTCTCCGCGTCCGCCCAGCAGCAGTCGACGAGCACCTTCCAGATCCAGCTGACCTACAACGGGATCGACAAGGGGTGGCTCAACATCGACAAGAACCACTGGGCCGTGATGAGTGACGAACCGCTCACTCTGCAGTACTACACCGACATGTCCGGCACCTACTACCAGATTCCCGGCCAGAATTACTACATGTCGGTCAGCGCCAACGACTACGTCGGATTCTACGGTTGGAACAAGGCCACGACCTTCACACTGGAGAGCGACCAGCGGCTGAAGTCCGACTACAACAACCAGCACCTCTCGTTCTATTCCGATGCGAACGGGTTCCTGTACTGCTACGACAGCTACAACGTTTTCCAGCCGGTCGCGCTCGTCGGGGTCGGCTCCGACTAGGCCGCGTTTCCGCACCCAGGCGTCCCCGGACGCCCGCGGCGGGATGCGCCCGAGTACGACCCGGTACGAGGGCGATCCCGCCGCACGTCGCCGACCCGGCGGTGAGCGGCTCCGGGAGCCGTTGGTCCGGGCAGCCCAGCGAGCCCTACCCACGCGGCGGTATCGATCACCGCTTGATCGACTATCGTTCCCTCATGACGCTGGAGATCACCGGCGGCCGGGCCGATCGACCCGGATTTGCCGCACTGGCAACGAGAACTGCCCGGTGGACCCGCCGGTGCGCGGGCGGCGCGGTCACCTTCGGTCACCCCGGGCGCGACACCTACCGCACGCCCCGGGTGTGGAGCGGGCACGGCGTCGGGCTGCCGGAACCCGACCTCGCCGGGTTCGCCGTCCAGCTGGCCAAGGTGATGAAGGACCGCGAGTACTGGATCGCCCGGGCCGAATACCCGGACCGCCGGGCCGGCGACGCGGCCCGCTGGTCCCCCGGCCGCTACGACGACGAAGACGGCTTCGTCTACTTCGCCGGGCCGTGCACGAACGGCGACCGGCTGCCGGGCTACCACCCGGCGCCGGCGTTCACGATCCCGCTCCCCTTCGTCCGCGGCCTGCGCATCCGGCTGGCGGCCTACCTCACGACGCCGCGATGACCCCGCGCGGACCTTGCCCGGCCCACCGCAAGCCGCCCTGCCCCGATGACCCCCACGCCATTCTGCGGAGACGCCGAGCACCCCGAAACGGCGATAGTCGCGTGTCGCGGGCCGAAAGCTCGGGAAAGGCCGTCATGACCGTGCGGGACGTGGTCCGCGCCGGCGTGCTCGCCGCCGTGGTGAGCGGGATTCCGTCCACCGCCCATGCCGTGCTGACGCGTGGTGACGTCCTCGCCGCGACGCGCGCCGCCGGGACTCTCCTGCCCGGACGGCGCGACCGGCCCGGCGTCGCCGCCGGGCTGGTCGCGCACATCGGGATCTCTTCCCTCTGGACCGTCGTGCTGGCCTTCGCCGTCCGCCGCCGTGAACTCGGCGTCACCCGCGGTGCCGTGGCCGGGCTGGCCATCGCGGCGCTCGATCTCGGGATCGCCGCGAGGGCCTACCCGGCGGTGCGCACGCTTCCCCGCGTTCCGCAGGTGCTGGACCACTTGGTCTTCGGCGCCGTCCTCGGTGGACTCCTCCACAAAGGACAGATGGCTCAGGCCACGACCTGGACCACGTCACCCGGGTGCAGCGAGTTGTAGAAGGTCACCGCGTCCGCGTGCGAAAGGTGCACGCAGCCGTGGGACTTCACCTTCAGGCTGCCCTGGTGGAACGCGACCCCGGTGTTCGTGAAGAACACCGAGTACGGCATCGGCCCGTTGAACTGCTTGCTGTAGTGGTCGATGTCCTTGTACTGCACGTGGAACGTCCCGAGCGGCGTCGGGTACTTCGCGAGCCCCACCGTGATCGGGACCCCGCCGTGGGTGACGTTCCCGGCGCCGTCGGTCAACCACGCTGTGTTCGTACTGCGCTGGACGCAGGCTTTCGCTTCGGCACTGCACGGCGTTGAAGCCGCTTCCGCCGTCCCGGCGAGCGTCACCGTGCCCGCCATGGCGGCGATCCCGCCCAGTACCGCGATCATCCTCCGGTTCATCGTGTGCCTCCCGCTGTCGTTCGGCTACAGCAGGTAAGGTGCCCCGTTTTCCGATCTTCGAATCACCCCGGAGATCATTGGAACGGATCAGTTCTGCGGCTGGGACAGCCCGAGGAACTCGTTCTGCTCGCGGTCGTAGCGCTGGGTCAGGCCGTTGCCGTAGCGGTCCCACCAGTTCGCCGTCTGACCACCCTGGTGGGTGGTCGTGCCGCCGTAGATCTGGCGGTCGTACTCGATGCGGGCGTCGTGGAACTGCTGCTGGAAGTCCTGCGGCGACAGGCCCTGGACGTGCTGGACGGCCGTGTCGCTGATCGAGTTCGAGCTCCGCACGATGTCGTCGCCGGCCATGTGGTTGATGATCGCGCGGACGCCACCGGCGCCGCGCATGTGCGCGCCGGACATGATCGCGGCCTGGGTGCCGGGATCGGTGAAGTTGAGCGCGCCGGCCGAGCGGGCGTTCGCGGTCATCAGGTCGCTGACGACGGCGCGCTCCTCGGCGCTGCCCTGCCCGTACAGCTCGCGAGCCGCGATGATCCGGTCGTAGCCGTTGTGCATGTTCTGCCGGAACCCGTAGGCCTCCGGCACGCCGCCCTGCTCGCCCGTGGCGCCTTCGGACGCCATGATCGAGTCGACGACCCGCGGGTCGAGCTGCTGCGGTACCGCCGCGGCCGCCGCGGCGCCGCCACCACCGGCGGCCTGCTGGGTGCCGCCGCCGTAGCCCTGGGCGACGTCGGCGTCCGCGGCGTTGTAGCCGTTCGCGGCCGTCTGGACGTTCTGGTTGACGTTCCCGATCAGGCTGAGGAACTTCTGCAGCGCGCTGCCGAGCTGCGAGTGCAGCGCCGAGTTCGCGGCGGCGACGCCGCTGCCGATCCCGGCGAACGACATCGCGTCCAGCACGAGACCTTCGAGGTCCCGCGTGGTCGACAGGAACGACGACCCGACGTCTTCGACCGCCTTGACGACCGTCCCCATCTGCGTCGTCTCGGCGTGGTACGCCCCGGCACTCATGGTCTGCTCCCTCCGGCAAGCGACTTACCGCGTCGAGAATTCACCACCGCGCCGCGACCGCACACGGCCGAATTACCCACTGCCGGACCGGCGCCTGTCGTTCATCTTCAGTTCACCTCCACGTCGTCTCGTGGGGTACTTCCAGCTCACGCGACGCAGGGAGGCCCTCGATGAGCACACCCACGCTGGACACCATCGCTTCCGAGCAGCTGGATCTGCAGCTGTCCGTGGTGGAAGACCGGCTGGCCCGCGACTACGGCCGGGAGTCGGTCCACGAACTGGTCGAACGCGAACGCTCGCGGTTCGACGACGCGCGCATCCACGTTTTCGTGCCGATCCTCGTCGAGCGGGCGGTCCGCGCGACGCTGGCCGCCCCACCGGCGAAGCACCGGCGCTAAAGTCGGTGACAGACCGGCAGTGGCGAGGAGCGGCGATGAACGGCAAGCCCGAGGACGACCCGAACGTGGTGGACGGCGAGATCGTCGACGAGACCCCCACCGCGGCCCTCGCGGTGCCGTCGCCGGCACTGCCGGACCCGGACTACAGCGAGGGCGGCGTCCCCAGCTTCGACTTCGTGCGCGACAAGATCGAAGGCCGGTACACGACGTCGCTCGGCGCGCAGGACGTGGCCGGGCTGGGCACGGAGAACACGACCGAGGCCCTCGACAAGAAGATCGCCGACCGGGACCAGGCGGCGAAGGACCGGCTGGCCGCGATCCGCCGCTCGATGCGCGGCGAGTAGCTCAGGGCGGACGCGTCAGGCTGCGGCAGCCTGAGCCGCACTGCCGGACGGCAGGCTGCGGCACCTTTGGCCGGCAGCCGGCGCCTGGTCAGCTCACGTGGACCATCCCGGGCAGGCTGACGCCTCAGCCGAAGATCGCGGCGGGATCGCCGGTGTACCAAGCGTTTTCGATGACGACCCGGCGCATCACCCAGCGGTCGCCGTCCCGGACCAGGTCGACGTCGTAGCGGTTCTTCAGCAGCGCGTGGGTGTCGTGGGCGGGGCTCAGCAGGTGCTGCGCCTCGACCAGGGCGGTCAGGTGTGCCGTATCGCCGTCGATCGTGACGCGCGGGTTGGTGACCTGGTGCGTGGTGTCGACGCGGCCGGTGAAGAGCGCGAGGATCGTGTCGACGATGGCGTCCCGGCTGGTCATCACCGGCGGTGCCGCACCCCAGCGGGCGGCCGCCGGGCGGAAGTCGAGCTCGGCGTCGGCGGCGAAGGACGACGCGAAGAGCGCGCGGTCCTTCAGGTCCTGGCCGAGGCCGAACCGGTACAGGGCGTCGATGATCTCGACGCGGTCGTGGAGGTCCTGGAACGAAGTGGTCACGCGCTCCAGGCTCGACCTGCTCGCGAAGGTGATCAACACGCTTCTGTGCCACGATCGTGAAGTGGTGGTTAACGGTGCGCCGGAGCGGCGTGAGGTGGAGTCGTTCCTGACGCTGGCCGAGGAGCTGCACTTCGGCCGCACGGCCGAGCGGCTGCACGTGTCGACCGCGCAGGTCAGCCAGACGATCCGGAAGCTCGAACGCCAGGTCGGCGTCGCGTTGTTCGCGCGGACCAGCCGCCGGGTCGAGCTGACGCCGGCCGGGCGGCGGCTGCTGGCCGACCTCCGGCCCGCGTGGACGGCGGTCGAGGCGGCGTTCGGGAAGGCGGTCGAAGCCGGGCGCGGGGTGACGGGCACGCTGCGGGTCGCGTTCGGCGACGCGGCGGGCGGGCAGCTGCTGGCCGGGGTGGCCGAGCTGGTCCGCGAGCGGCTGCCGGGTTGCCGGGTCGAGTTCCGGGAGGTCCGGCCCGCCGAGGTGCTGCCGTGGCTGCGCGAAGGCGAGGTCGACGTCGTGCTGGCCGGCCTCCCGCTCGACGGCCCGGGCCTGGTCACCGGCCCGGTGCTGGTGCGGGAGCTGCGCTTCCTCGCGGTGGCCGCAGGCCACCCGTTCGCGCGCCGGGCATCGGTGCCGGCCGCGGACCTGGCGCGGGTGACGGTGCTGCGCTGCGCGCTGCCGGACCCGTGGCTCGACGAGCACGCGCCGGACGCGCTGACCCGCCCGGAGGCGGGCCTGCAGGAACTGCTGACGTCGGCGGGCGCGGGCGAGGGAGTGCTGCCGGTCGGCGCCCACATCCGGCGGTACTACCCGCGGCCGGACCTGGCGTATGTCCCGTTCAGCGACGCGCCCCGGCTGGAGTGGGGCCTGGTCTGGCGAGCGGACGCGGCGACGGCCCGGCTACGGGCGTTCACGGAGGCGGCGGCCGACCTGGTGCGCGAGCCGGCCTGACGCCGGACCGGCCTCCCCACGACTCGGCGGCGAGTTGCGACGGTTCGGAGTCGGCCCACCCACGACTCGGTGCCAAGTAGCGACGGTTCAGAGCCAGCCCACCCGCAGCCCGGCGACGACTCGCGAGGGCTCAGACGTCGGCCCACCTACAACTCGGCGGCCACTTGCGCCCGGCCGAGGCCGGCTCACCCGTAACTTGCGAAGGGTTTGCGACCGGTCAAGGCCGACCCACCCCTAACTCGGCGACGACTTGCGACCGGTCAATGCCGACCTACCCGTAGCCCACCAACGAGTTGCGACGGTTCAGAGCCAGCCCACCCGTGACACAGCCACGACCTGCGACCGTTCAGAGCCAGCCCACCGCAACACGGCGCCAAGTAGCAACGGTTCAGAGCAACCCCACCCACAACACGGCCACGACTTGCGAACGTTCGAGGCCCGCGCACCCGCAACACCGCGCCGTTTGCCGTGGTTCGGGGTCGACCCGCTCGCACCTCGGCGACGAATTGCGAAGGCGCCGAACAGGCGGTCAGCGGGCGTGCGCTTGCAGCCAGCGCATCTCCACCGGCTGGCAGGCGGCGATCGCCGCCAGGCGGTCCGGGTACACCGGCACCCTCCGGTCCAGGCCGCACAGCTGCACCACCCGGCTCACCGCTGTGGCCGGGGGGAGGATCAGGCAGCAGTCGATTCCTCTGTCGCGGCAGAGGTCGAACGCCTCCAGCAGGGCGGCCGCGCCTCGGGCCGAGAGGAAGTCCAGCTCGCCGAGGTCCACCGCCAGCAGGTGCGGGCCCGGCAGTTCGCAGATGGCGGCTTCGAGGACCGTCGTCCAGCGGACGACCGTCGCGATGTCCAGTTCCCCACGCACTTCGACGACCAGGAAACCACTGGTCCGTTCCGGAGCGATGTCGGGCACCGCACCTCCTCCCCCGGGTGGGGCCGGGTCGGGGGACCGGCCCCGGGGTCATGGTCGCACCGCTCACCCGGCCGCTGCCGCGTGGAACGCCGAACGCGCCGAAGACAACCCGGATGGCGCATCGCCCGGCCGGTGTCCATTGTGGATCAATCGGCCAGGCGGTCCAGCCACTCCTGCAGCAGTGTCACCTCGGCCGCGGACAGCGTGGCCGGGGCCTCCTTGCGCAGCTGGGCGCCGAGGGTGGTCGCCGTGGCGGCCACTCCCCCGGCGGGCTCCGCCGGTTCGGCGGCCAGGATGCCCGCGAGCACGCTCTCCCGGACCCGCACCGAAAACCCGGTGTCCGGGTAGAGCGCCGGGCGGGTGATCATCGAGAGCGCGACGCCGGCGTTCGCCGCCATCACCATCTGCGCCGCGACCGGGGGCGCCACGGCGAGCCGGCCCGCGGCCGCGCAGCGTTCGAGCACCTCGAGCAGGAGGCCGTGCGCCTCGGCCGCGGCGTTCGGCGGCGTCGACAGACCGGAGTACATCAGCCGGTAGTAGTTCGGGTTCTCGACGGCGAACGCGACGTGGTTCTCCCAGCCGTCGCGCAGGTCGCGCACCGGGTCCTCGGACGGCTTCGCGGCCCGCTTGCCGGCGAGGTACTTCTCGAAACCGTGGTCGACGACAGCCGACATCAGCCCCTCTTTGTCGCCGAACTGCCGGTACAGCGCCGGCGCGCCGACCCCGGCGGCTTCGCAGACCGCGCGCGTCGAGAAGTCGGCCTCGGCCGACCTCGACAGCAGGTCGGCGGCCGCCTCCAGAATCCGCGTGCGCAAGTCCACAACACCGACGCTACCAGCCGTTAACGACGTTATCAATCAGAAGGTAGCGTCGATCCGGCAGACGTGTTAGCGTCGATTACGTCAGCAAGTAATCGTCGCTACGAAGGACACCGACATGCCGTTCGCCAACTTCAAGGTCCCCGCCGGCACACTCACCCCCGCACAAAAAGAGCAGCTCGTCACCCGCACCACGGAGCTCTACGCCGAGATCTACGGCGAGCGGGCCCGCGCGAACACGATGGTGCTGGTCGAAGAGGTCGCCGACGGCGGCTGGGGCATCGGCGGCGACGTGCTCACCCTCGCCGAGCTCCAGGCCGGGTGACGTCAGGCTTCCGTAATCCCCGCGTGGAATCATCGGCTGACCACAGAAGTTGTACCGGTGGTAGCACCGCACGAGGAGAAGGAGTGACGCCGTGAGCACGTCAACCGAGAGGGCCGTCCTGGCCGGCGGCTGCTTCTGGGGAATGCAGGAGCTGTTCCGCCGGCAGCCCGGGGTGATCTCGACCCGGGTCGGCTACAGCGGCGGTGACGTCCCCAACGCCACCTACCGCAACCACGGCACGCACGCCGAGGCCATCGAGGTCGTCTACGACCCCGCGAAGACCACGTTCCGCGACCTGCTCGAGTTCTTCTTCCAGGTGCACGACCCGACGACGAAGAACCGCCAGGGCAACGACATCGGCCTGAGCTACCGCTCGGGGATCTACTTCGAGAACGACGAGCAGAAGCGCGTCGCGGAGGACACGATCGCCGACGTCGAGGCGTCCGGTTTGTGGCCCGGCAAGGTCGTCACCGAAGTCAGCCCGGCGGGCGACTTCTGGGAAGCCGAGCCGGAGCACCAGGACTACCTCCAGCGCATCCCGAACGGGTACACGTGCCACTTCGTGCGCCCGGGCTGGAAGCTCCCGAAGCGCGAGACGACCGCCTGATACGTCCGCACCACGCAAGGCCCCTTCGCCATTTCCGGCGAAGGGGCCTTCGTCGTTCCAGCACCGAAAAAGATCACCCGAACGGCGGTGGGGCGCCGAGAGTCCTCAGTGGACGATCACCCGACAGAATCCCAAAGGCGGCAATTGTCCTTTTTGGGAAGTATCGCCATATGTCAATAAGACCGTACGTTAGTCGCTTGTTCACGAGGCCTCAGCACCGGATTCTGATTTCCGTTCCACAGCACCACCTCTCGTTCCCCTGATCTGGGCCCGCCTCGAACCCGGGCCTGGTTCACCCTGCCCGGAGGAGATTCCTCGATGGATCTGAGACGTCCTGTCGTCTTGGCAGCAACCGGCGCGCTCATCGGCGCCCTCTGCATCACCGGCACCGCACAGGCGCAACCCGCCCCGAACGCGACCCCGAACGCCGCCCCGAGCGCCCAGGCCCAAGCCGCCACCGCGGCCGCCGGTCTCGTGGCGAGCAGGCCCGCCGCGCTGCACGCCAGCTCGGACGACGTTTTCCAGGCCCAGAAAGCCATTTCCTCCACCAACGGGCTGCAGTACATCCCCTACGAGCGCAGCTACAAGGGCCTGCCGGTGGTCGGCGGTGACTTCGTCGTCGCGACCAACTCGACGGGCCAGGTGCTCGGCACCTCCGTCGCGCAGGACCAGACCATCAACCTCGCCACGACCACCGGCAAGGTGACGAAGGCCGCGGCCGAGGCCACCGCCCGGCAGCAGCTGGCCTCCGTGGACAGCGTGAGCCCGGCGCAGCAGGTCGTCTTCGCCCTCGGCGCGCCGACGCTGGCGTGGAAGAGCACGGTCGTCGGCCGCAACGCCGAAGGGCCGAGCCGGCTCGACGTCGTCGTCGACGCCGCCACCGGCAAGGTGCTCCACACGCAGGAGCACGTGCTGAACGGTGACGGCACCAGCGCGTGGAACGGCCCGAACCCGGTGCACCTCGACACCACGCACTCGGGCAGCACGTACTCGCTGAAGGACCCGACGATCACCAACACGTCCTGCCAGGACGCGGCCAACAACACCACCTTCAGCGGGCCGGACGACCTCTGGGGCAACGGCACCGCCAGCAACCGCGAGACCGGCTGCGTCGACGCGCTGTTCGCCGCCCAGACCGAGAACAAGATGCTCTCGCAGTGGCTGGGCCGCAACAGCTTCGACGGCAGCGGCGGCGGCTGGCCGATCCGCGTCGGGCTGAACGACCAGAACGCCTACTACGACGGCACGCAGGTCCAGATCGGCAAGAACACCGCCGGTGGCTGGATCGGCTCGATCGACGTCGTCGCGCACGAGCACGGCCACGGCATCGACGACCACACCCCGGGCGGCATTTCCGGTTCGGGCACCCAGGAGTTCGTCGCGGACGTCTTCGGCGCTTCGACCGAGTGGTTCGCGAACGAGCCGGCTCCCTACGACCAGCCGGACTTCCTCGTCGGCGAGCAGGTCAACCTGGTCGGCTCCGGCCCGATCCGCAACATGTACAACCCGTCGGCGCTGGGCGACAAGAACTGCTACGACAGCTCCGTCCCCAACGGTGAGGTGCACGCGGCCGCCGGCCCCGGCAACCACTGGTTCTACCTGCTGGCGGAAGGCACCAACCCGACCAACGGGCAGCCGACCAGCACCACCTGCAACAGCTCGACGGTCACCGGCCTCGGTGTCCAGAACGCGGTGAAGATCTTCTACAACGCGATGCTGCTCAAGACCTCGGGCAGCTCGTACCTGAAGTACCGCACCTGGACGCTGACCGCGGCGAAGAACCTCTTCCCGGGCAGCTGCACCGAGTTCAACACCGTCAAGGCGGCGTGGGACGCGATCTCGGTTCCGGCGCAGTCGGGTGACCCGACGTGCTCCGCGACCGGCACCGTGACCGTTTCGAACCCGGGCAACCAGTCCACCACGACCGGTGGTTCGGTCAACCTGCCGCTGTCCGCCAGCGGTGGCACCTCGCCGTACTCCTGGACCGCCACCGGCCTCCCGGCCGGCCTGTCGATCAACGCCTCCACCGGCACGATCTCGGGCACCGCGACCACCGCGGGCACCTCGAACGTCACGGTGACGGCGAAGGACGCGGCCAACAAGACCGGCACGGCGTCGTTCACCTGGACCGTCGGCACCACCACGGGCTGCTCCGGCCAGAAGCTGGCCAACGGCGGCTTCGAGTCCGGCGCCACCAGCTGGACGCAGACCAGTGGTGTCATCGGGCAGAACGGCTCGCAGGAGCCCACCCACGGCGGCACCTGGAACGCCTGGCTGAACGGGTACGGCACCACGCACACCGACACGCTCGCGCAGTCGGTGAGCATCCCGGCCGGGTGCCACGCCAGCCTGACGTTCTACCTGCACATCGACACGGCGGAGACGACCACCACCACCGCCTACGACAAGCTGACCGTCACCAACGGCAGCACCACCCTGGGCAGCTTCTCCAACCTGAACAAGGCCACCGGGTACGTCCTCAAGACGGTCGACGTCTCGTCGGCCGCCGGCGGGACCCTCGCGCTGAAGTTCAC
Organism: Amycolatopsis sp. NBC_00355; assembly: GCF_036104975.1. GTDB lineage: Bacteria > Actinomycetota > Actinomycetes > Mycobacteriales > Pseudonocardiaceae > Amycolatopsis. The sequence continues at coordinate 3,376,326 of NZ_CP107982.1, forward strand.
CGGGACCGAGGACAGCTCGCTGCAGACGTCGTTCGTGATCGACGACGCCGCGGTGACGCTGAGCTGAACCAGCTGAATCCGCTGAATCCGCACTGAAAAGGCGGGGAGACCGGGAAATCCGGGCTCCCCGCCTTTTCGCTTTTCCTTGGCGAGCGGGCACAATCGGGCCCATGGACACCGAAGAACTGCGCGCGACCCAGGCCCCGCTGAAGGACAAGTACCGCGAGGCACCGGAAAGCGCCCTCATCACCTTGCACGCCGACGCCGAACTCGACAGCCTCGGCATCTCCTGCAAGGTGGAAACCGGCCGCGCGGTGACATCCGGGGCTTCGCCCCGAGCCGGGGGCTCCGCCACCCGGACCCCCGAAGGGAAGTCGGTCGTCGAAGCCGGCCTGCACCCGGCGACCGGCGGCGACGGCACCCTCGCCTGCTCCGGTGACATGCTCCTCGAAGCGCTCGTCGCGTGCGCCGGGGTGACGCTGCGGGCGGTCGCGACGTCGCTGGGCCTCGACGTCCGCGGTGGGCGCGTCCGGGCCGAAGGCGACCTCGACTTCCGCGGCACGCTCGCCGTCGCGAAGGACGCGCCGGTCGGGTTCCGCGCGATCCGGCTGTCGTTCGACCTGGACACCGACGCTTCCGAGGAGCAGCTGGCGACCCTCAAGAAGCTCACCGAGCGGTACTGCGTGGTGTTCCAGTCGCTGCGGACACCGCCGGAGTTCGCCGTGACGCTCTCGGCGAACTGAGGGCTCTCCGGGAGAATCCCGGAGGACAACCCGGACGGGGTGGCCTAGCTTGGCGGGTGTCATCGGAAGGGGAGCCGCCATGCCAGCCCTGTCACCGCCGGGCCCGGACGTCGCCGTCCGGGTGCGCGGGCTCGTGAAGACCTACGGTTCGACCCGTGCGCTCGACGGCGTCGACCTCGAGATCCCGGCCGGGCGGGTGCTCGGCCTGCTCGGCCCGAACGGGGCGGGCAAGACCACCACCGTCCGGATCCTGACCACGCTGCTGCGTCCCGACTCGGGTGAGGCGTGGGTGGCCGGCCACGACGTCCTGGCCGAGCCGGACGCGGTGCGCCAGCGGATCGGGCTGTCCGGCCAGTACGCGGCCGTCGACGAGAACCTCACCGGCTTCGAGAACCTCTACATGGTCGGGCGGCTCTACGGCCGTCGCAAACCCGCCGCTCGTGCGCGGGCCCGCGAGCTGCTGGCGCGGTTCCAGCTCGCCGAGGCCGCCGACCGGCCGGCGAAGGGGTATTCCGGCGGCATGCGCCGGCGGCTCGACCTGGCCGGCGCGCTGGTCGCCGAGCCGGCCGTCGTCGTCCTCGACGAGCCCACCACCGGCCTCGACCCGGGCGGGCGCCTCGACACCTGGGCCGTGATCAAGGAGCTCGTCACCGATGGCACCACCGTGCTGCTGACGACCCAGTACCTCGAGGAGGCCGACCAGCTGGCCGACTCGATCGTGGTGATCGACCACGGCAAGGTGATCGCCCGCGGCACCGCCGACGAGCTCAAGGCGCAGATCGGCGGCGAACGCCTGGAGCTGGTCGTCGCCTCGGCCGCGGATCTGCCGACAACCCTCGACGTCCTGCGCGCGGTCGGCACCGGCGAGCCGTCCGGTGACGAGCACACGCGCCGCGCCGAGATCCTCGTCGACACCGGGCCCAAGGCGCTCATCGAAGCGCTGCGGCAGCTCGACGGCCACGGCATCACGGTCCAGGACGTCGGCCTGCACCGGCCCACGCTGGACGACGTCTTCCTGTCCCTCACCGGGCACGGCGCCGAAGAGGAGGCCGCGAAGTGAACGCGCTCACGAAGGGCATCTCCGACGGCGGCGTCATCACCTGGCGCAACCTGATGAACGTCCGGCGCAACCCGGACTGGCTGATGGCCGCGACGCTGCAGCCGATCATGTTCGTGCTGTTGTTCGCCTACGTCTTCGGCAACGCGATCGGCGGGGACGCGGGCGGCGGCGCCTACCGCGAGTTCCTCATCGCCGGGATCTTCGCCCAGACGGTGGCGTTCAACTCGGCGTTCACCGTGATCGGCTTCGCCAACGACCTGCAGAAGGGCATCATCGACCGGTTCCGCTCGCTGCCGATGTCCCGGATCGCGGTGGTCCTCGGCCGCACGACGTCGGACCTCGTCGTCAGCGTGGTGGCGCTGGTCGTGATGTCGTTGTGCGGGCTGATCGTCGGCTGGCGGATCCGCGGCAGTTTCCTCGACGCGGTGCTCGGCTACCTGGTGATGCTGATGTTCGCGTGGGCGCTGTCCTGGGTCGGCGCGCTGATCGGCCTCACCGCGCGCAGCGTCGAGGTGGCGCAGAGCGCGGGGCTGATCTGGATGTTCCCGCTGAGCTTCGTCTCGTCGGCGTTCGTCCCGACGGACAAGATGCCGCCGTTCCTCCGGGCGATCGCCGACTGGAACCCGTTCACCGCGGTGATCAACGCGACGCGCGACCTGTTCGGCAACCGCTTCGGCGTCCCGCCGACGGGCTGGCCGGCGGAGCACGCGGCGCTGTACTCGATCCTGTGCTGCGTGGCGATCATCGCGGTGTTCGCGCCGCTGGCGACGGCGCGGTACCGCAAGGTGGCCAGCAAGTAGGACCGTCCACAACGGACTCGCCACCGGGTGGCGGGTTCAGCGGGTCGGCGGCAGGCCGAACGCCGTGAACAGCCGCGGATCCTGGAACACCACGTTGTGCGCGACGCCGGCCGGCGTCACCGTCAGCACCTGCAGGGTGTGCAGGCGGTGGCCGCCGTCGGCCGGGCAGTACGCGGCGAGCGCGGGCTGGCCGTTCGCCGTGAGCGGGACCGCCCGCCAGGCGCCGGGGCGCATCGTGAACACCCGGGCCATGAAGCGGCCGTAGTCCGCGCGCCCGGCGTACCAGAGCGGCACCGGCGGCATCTCGAGCACCGCGTCGTCGGTCAGCAGCGAGACGAGCGCGGGGACGTCGGCGGCCTCGAACGCGCGGACGTACCGCTCGACCGTCTCCCGGACGGCCTGGTCCCCGGGTTCGCGGACCTCGTGCTCCCGGGGGGTGGCCGTGGCGAGCGCGGCCCGCGCCCGTTGCAGTGAGCTGTTGACGGCGGCCGCCGACGTGTCCAGCTGCGTCGCGACCTCGGCCGCGCTGAACTGCAGGACGTCGCGCAGCACCAGGACCGCCCGCTGGCGTGGCGGGAGCAGTTGCACGGCGGCGACGAACGCGAGCCGCACGCCGGCGCGGGCCTGCGGGTCGCCGGTGTAGCGCGCGGGCAGCGGCTGGAGCCAGGGCACTTCGAAGTCCGGGACGAGCGGGACGTCCGGGTCGGTGCTCGCGGCGCCGAGCCCGGACGGCAGCGGCCGCCGCGCCCGGCCTTCGAGCGCGGTCAGGCAGACGTTGGTCGCGATGCGGTAGAGCCAGGTGCGCACGGACGCGCGCCCCTCGTCGTAGCGCTCACGCGCCTTCCACGCGCGCAGGAGGGTTTCCTGGGCCAGGTCCTCGGCGTCGTGCAGCGAGCCGAGCATCCGGTAGCAGTGCACGACCAGCTCACGCCGGAACGGCTCGAAGCCCACCTCGGAGTCCACGCCGGAGATTGTGCCCCGGATCGCGATGAGTTCCGCGGCGGTCCCCGGTATGTACCCGTGACCGCACCGCTCGCGAAGGGACCACCATGAACGACGTCATCGTCATCCAGTTCACCACCCTCGACGGGGTCGTCGAGGACCCGGACGGCTCGGGCGGCACCACCGGCGGCGGCTGGGCGTTCCGGCACGGCCCCGAAGCCGTGGCCGGGGACAAGTTCCGGCTCGGCACGCTGCTCGACACCGGCGTGCTGCTGCTGGGCCGGGGCACGTGGGAGCTGTTCTCGAAGCTGTGGCCCACCCGGACGGACGACTTCTCGACGCGGATGAACAAGGCCGCCAAGCGGGTCGCTTCCCGCACGCTCACCGACGTCGGCGCCTGGGAGAACTCGGCCCTGCTCAGCGGGGACCTGCTCGACGAGGTCCGGCGGCTGCGCGAAGAGCGCGACGTCGTCGTCATCGGCAGCACGAGCATCGTGCACACCCTGGCCGGGCACGGGCTGGTCGACGAATACCGCCTGCTCGTCTTCCCGCTCGTGCTCGGCTCCGGGCGCACGTGGTTCACCGGACCCGGTGATCTTCACCCGGTCTCGGTGGAGCAGAGCGGAGCCGCCGCCCTGCTGCGCTACCGGACGTCGTGACGCCTCAGTCCTCTTCGGACAGTTCCACGATCGGGATCGACCGCTTCGCCTTCTCCCGGTGCTCGGCCAGGAAGGGGTAGTGCTTCTCCAGCTCCGTCCACGTGCGCACGTAGTCCGCGCCCAGCAGCGGCAGGGCTTCGGCCTCGAACGCGCGGCCGTCGACCTCCACCTTCACCCGGGAGTCGGCCGCGAGGTTCTGGTACCAGTCCGGGTCTTTCGCGGCTCCCACGTTCGACGCCACCACCAGCAGCCGGTCACCGTCCCGGTGGAACATCATCGGGACGGTGCGCGGCTTGCCCGAGTTGCGGCCCGTCGTCGTCAGGAGCACGAGTCGTTCGCGGTGCATGCCGTCCACCTCCTCGCCCGCGCGGAACTGCTCGATCACGCGGCGGTTCGTCTTGCGCTGGCCCATGCTCAGCGGTCGTAGTAGCGGGTCGGCGGCTCCTGCTGCTGCTGGTTCCACTGCCGGGTCGGCGGCGGCTGCTGCTGCCCCGCCGGCGGCGCGGCCGGCGCCGTCGAGCGGCGCCGGTGCAGGGTGCGCGCGCTCGCCGCCATGCTGCTCACGATCGCCGCGATCACCAGGCCGATCACCAGGTTGATCACCGCCGTGGCGATCTTCGCGCTCGGGGCGACGCTCAGCGTCAGCGGCAGCACCACCGCGATCAGCGTCACCAGCACCATGATCCAGCCGAAGAACTGGGACGGCGCCGGCGTCGCCACGCTCAGCAGGTGCATCAGCCCGGTCGCCAGCAACGCCACCGCGGCGGCCACCACTGCGTACGTCGTGGTGCTGGCGTTGCCCCAGACGCCTTCCCCTTTTGGGGCCAGCACTTCGACCTCGAAGATGCCGCGGGCGATCAGCAGCCCGACCACCGCGACCAGGGCCGCGACCACCGCCGTCGCCACCCCGCCGGCCCACAGCCGGCGTGCGTCGATCCCCGGGCGGACGTCCTGGGGTGTGTTCCCGTAGTAGTCGGACATCACGGCCTTCCTCGCGTCGCTGGGCCTCTCGCGGTCGATTGTCCCCTCTTTCGGCCCGGGACGCGCGACTTGCGCTGGAGTGCGCTCCAGGTCCTAGCGTCGGGAGCATGACCACCGCACAGCACAAGATCGGCTCGGGCTTCGGCGCCGGCACCACCGCCGCGGAAGCCGTCGCGGGCATCGACCTCACCGGGAAGCTCGCCGTCGTCACCGGCGGTTACTCCGGCATCGGCCTGGAGGCGACCCGCGCGCTCACCGGCGCCGGCGCCCACGTCGTCGTCCCGGCCCGCCGCCGCGAGACCGCCGAGCAGGCCCTCGACGGCCTGACCGGCGTCGAGGTCGACGAGCTGGACCTGGGTGACCTCGACAGCGTCCGCGCCTTCGCCGGGCGGTACCTCGCCTCCGGGCGCCGGATCGACCTGCTCATCACCAACGCCGGCATCATGGCCTGCCCGGAGACCCGCGTCGGACCGGGCTGGGAAGCCCAGTTCGCCACCAACCACCTCGGCCACTTCGCGCTGGTCAACCGGCTGTGGCCGGCCGTCGCGGAGGGTGCCCGCGTGGTCGCGCTGTCTTCCCGCGGTCACCACAACTCGCCGATCCGCTGGGACGACGTCATGTTCACCGAGGGCTACGAGAAGTGGGCCGCCTACGGCCAGGCCAAGACGGCCAATGTGCTCTTCGCCGTCCAGCTCGACAAGCTCGGCGCGGAAAAGGGCGTGCACGCCTTCGCGCTGCACCCGGGCGGCATCATGACGCCGCTGCAGCGGCACCTGTCGCGCGCCGAGATGGTCGAACGCGGCTGGATGGACGAGGCCGGCACCATGCTCGTCGAGTTCAAGACGCCGGAGCAGGGCGCGGCGACGACCGTCTGGGCCGCGACGTCACCGCAGCTGGCCGGGCTCGGCGGGCTGTACCTGGAGGACTGTGACGTCGCCGAACTGTCCCCTGAGGACGCCGAAGGACTCGCCGCCTCGGGTGTGCGCCGCTACGCCGTCGACCCCGCGCAGGCCGAGCGGCTGTGGACGCTGTCGGCGCAGCTCACCGGCGTGGACGCCTTCGACGGCCGCTGAGCGCGCGTACCCCGCCCGCGATCTTCGCAGGTTTCCGGATCACGGGATCGGGGTACATCGCGGGGGTGGCCGACCAAGCGGCAGGACGGGGTGCCCGGGCGATGAGCGAGGCGGACGAACCCACGTGTGCGCACTACGCACTCGGTGAGTTTTCCGTCATGCCGCGACCGGCACTGGGGGAAGAACTGCCGCCCACCACGCTGGCCGGGCGGTACGAGGTCGGCCGGCTGATCGGCAGCGGCGGCACGGCCCGCGTCTACCGCGCCTACGACCTGCGGCTCGACCGCCCGGTCGCCGTCAAGATCTACGACCGCGGCGCGGTGGCGCAGGATCAGCGCCGCCGGCTGCGCGAGATGAGCATCCAGGGCAGCATCGCCCACCCCGGCGTCGTGGCGCTGCACGACAGCGGCACCGAGCACGGCCGGACCTTCCTGGTGATGCAGCTCGTCGAAGGCGAGAACCTCGCCGAAAAGCTGCTCGGCGGCGCGATGACGACGGACGAGGTGACGGCGCTGGCCACCGGGCTCGCCGAAGGCCTGGCCCACGTCCACGCGCTGCGGGTCGTCCACCGCGACCTCAAGCCGGCCAACGTGTTCCTGAGCGCGGACGGCCCGCTGATCGGTGACTTCGGCATCGCGCACGCGCTCGACACCACCCACATCACCGGCACCGGCGTCATCCCCGGCACCGCCGCCTACCTCGCGCCCGAGCAGGTCGCCGGCCAGCCCGCCGGGCCGCCCGCCGACGTCTACGCGCTCGGCCTGATCCTGCTCGAGTGCCTGACCGGGGAACGCGAGTACCAGGGCACGATGGTCGAGGCGGCGATGGCGCGACTGACGCGGGCGCCCCGGATCCCGGAGACCCTGCCGCCGGCGCTGGCGCACACCCTCTGGCGGATGACCCGGCGCGAGCCCGCGGACCGGCCCGCCGCCGCCGAAGTGCTGGAGCTGCTCCACACCACGCCGTCGACGCTGCCCTCGGCCGCGCCGCCGCCCGGACGTCCGGCGCGGCACTTCCGGACCGTCTTCGCCGCCGCCCTGACCACCGCGGCCGCGGCCACCGTCGCCGCGGTGCTGCTGGCCGCCCCGGAAGGCGGCGGCGCCTCCACTCAGTCACCGGCACCGGGCGTCACCGAGGCGGTGCGCCCGCCGGCCTCGCCGTCGACGTCGCCGCAGCAGGTGGCCGCGCCGGCCGTGACCGAGTCGGCGGACCTGGAGCCGGCCGCCGTGACGCACCAGAGCCCGGTGCAGCCGCAGAAGACGGTGAAGCAGCAGGGCAAGTCCGGGAAGAACGCGAAGCCGCCCGGCGGCAACAAGGGGAAGGGCAAGGGCCCGGGTCCGGGCACCGATTCGTGACCCGGGGCCTCCGGCGAGGGAAGCAGGGCACAACGGCCCTACCGCCGGGAATGGCCGTGGAATAGTCATGGAGAACGTCGGAATTCCCCTTTTCCGAATTCGGACTCGAAGCAATAACGACCGGTAACCGGAACGCCTCCCGGCACGACAGATCCTGCGTGTGCCGAGTGCCGCGTTTCACGGCAGGCCCGGCCGGTTCCACGACTTTCCGGAGGTTGGGATGAGTGTCCACGCTGCCCTTGCGCGCCCCGTTCCCGGTGCCCCGCGCGGACGGCACGCCAAACCCCGCGCCAGATGGCCGCGGGTTGTCGTCCGGACGTCCTTCCTGGCCCTGGCCTTGACCGCCCTCGGCGCGGTCGTCGGCGCCGGCTGGCCGCCGGTGCTGCTCGTGGTGCCCATCGCGATCCTGCTTCTGCTCGTCGCGAGCGCCACGAAGCTGCGCACGGCGAGCCGGAAGATCGACTCGATCTTCGCCGCGGAACTGTCCGCGCCGGATACCGGGATCGAAAACGTCGAAAACGAAGCCGCCTGATCCCGAGATCATTTATCGGGCACTCCGGGAAATGATCTTCCTTTTTCGCTAGCCGGCGTCCTGCCAAGGCTCGAAACCATTCAGCAGCGGTTTGACCTGCGCCGGGTCGGTGACCTCGGCTTCGACCCCGGCGGGCATCGCGAGCACGAGGTAGGTGCCCCGCGCGGCGCAGCCGGCCACCGTCTCGGTCAGGGCCGCCGCGGCGACGGCGTCGACCGCCGTGGCCAGCGTGAAGTCCAGGACCATGCGGCGGACGTCGGCGGCGAACGCCGTTTCGATCGCGCGGTCGTACTCGGGTGTGAGGGCGGCGTCGAAGGCGCCGTCGATCGAGAGGATGACTTCGTCTTCCAGTAACACGCTGTGAAGTGCCATCCGGGCCTCCTGCCGACCGGGTCTGCCCACCTGGTACGGGTTTCGTCCCTGAAGGTTACGTCAGGCACCCCGGTGGGTGCAGGGTGGAAGCGCACCTGCCGACGTCGACGAGGGCGGACCCATGAGCGCACAGTTACCGGTCTTCTCCCTGGTGATCGACGGCAAGGCCGTCGGCGCCCGCTCCGGGCGCACCTTCGAGTCGCAGAACCCGTACACCGGGCAGCCGTGGGCGGTCGTGCCGGACGGCGGGCCCGAGGACGTCGACGACGCCGTCGCCGCGGCCCGGGCGGCGCTCGACGGCGAGTGGGGCACGCTGACGGGGTTCGCGCGAGCGGCCCTGCTGCACCGGCTCGGCGACCTCATCGGCGAGCACGCCGAACGGCTCGCGCGGCTCGAGGTCAACGACTCCGGCAAGCTCTACCGCGAGATGCTCGGCCAGCTCACCGGCCTGGGCGGCTGGTACCACTACTACGCGGGCCTGGCCGACAAGATCGAAGGCCGCCAGATCCCGGCGCCGAACCCGGACTACCTCGTCTACACCCGCCGCGAGCCGGTCGGTGTCGTCGCGGCCATCACGCCGTGGAACTCGCCGCTGCTGCTGCTCGCCTGGAAGCTCGCGCCCGCGCTGGCCGCCGGCTGCACGGTCGTCGTGAAGCCGTCCGAGCACGCCCCCGTCTCGACGCTCGGGCTGGCCGAGCTGATCACCGAGGCCGGCTTCCCGCCCGGCGTCGTCAACGTCGTCACCGGTCTTTCGCGCGAGACGGGCGCGGCGCTCGCCGGGCACCCGGGCGTCGACAAGGTCGCGTTCACCGGGTCGACCGCCACCGGCCGGGCCGTCGCGGTGGCGGCCGCGGAGAACCTCAACAAGGTGACGCTGGAGCTGGGCGGCAAGTCGCCGCAGGTGGTGTTCCCCGACGCCGACCTCGCCGCGGCCGCGAACGGCGTCGTCGCCGGGGTGTTCGCCGCCACCGGCCAGACGTGCATGGCCGGCTCGCGGCTGATCGTGCACGCCGACGTCCACGACGAGCTGATCCGCCTGATCGCCGGGCGCGCCGCGGCGATCAGGCTGGGCGACCCGAACGAGCCCGCCACCGAGATGGGCCCGGTCGCGAACGCGCCGCAGTACGCGAAGGTGCTGCGCCACCTGGAAACCGCGAAGGCCGAAGGCGCGACCGTCGCGTGCGGCGGCGTGCCCGATCCGGGACTGGGCGGGCTGTTCGTGCAGCCGACGGTGCTCACCGGCGTCACCCCGGCGTCGACGATCTTCCGCGAGGAGGTGTTCGGGCCGGTGCTGGCCGCGTTGCCGTTCACCGACGAGGCGGAGGCGATCCGCCTGGCCAACGACACCCCGTACGGCCTCGCCGGCGCGGTGTGGACGAAGGACGTGCACCGCGCCCACCGCGTCGCGGCGAAGCTCAAGGCCGGCACCGTGTGGGTGAACGCCTACCGCGTGGTGGCGCCGTCCGTGCCGTTCGGCGGGGTCAAGGATTCGGGGCTGGGGCGGGAGAACGGCGTCCACGCGATCGACGAGTACCTGACCGACAAGGCGGTGTGGGTCGAACTTTCGGGTGGTACCCGGGACCCCTTCACGCTGGGCTGAGGATCGACGCCCTGCTCTCCCCTTTCAAGGTATAGCCGGGAGGGGGACTTGCGGCAAGACCCCGGTGCGGGTCCACACTTCGGGCTCACTTTCACCGGAGGGGGAATCCCGGATGCGTGTCCTGCTGTCCACGATCGGTTCGCGAGGTGAGGTCCAGCCGGTCCTGGCGCTGGCGTCGGAGCTGCGGGCGCTCGGCCAGGACGTCCGCCTGTGCGTGCCGCCCGACTTCCGCGACTGGCTCGCCGGGCTCGGGTTCGCCGTCACCCCGATCGGGCCCGAACTGCGCGGGAAGGGCCGTCCCGCGGCCGGTGACCTGCGGAAACTCGCCGAAGAGACCGTCGTCACCCAGTTCACCACGGTCGCCGAAGCGGCCGAAGGCTGCGACGTGCTCGTGGCCGCCGGCGCCCTGCAGCTCGCCGCCCGCTCGATCGCCGAGCGGAGGGGCATCGCCTACGTCTACGCGAGTTTCTGCCCCATCACGCTGCCGTCGGACCTGCATTCACCGCCCCCGATGCCGTGGCGGTCCGCGAGCACGAACGGCGACCGGTGGGCCGAGGACGCACGGCACCTGAACGCGACGTTCGGGCCGACGCTGAACGCACACCGGGTCGCGTCCGGGCTCGCACCGGTCGAGGATCTGCAGAGCCACGTGGTCACCGAGCGCCCGTGGCTCGCGGCCGACGCCGCGCTGGCACCGTGGCCCGGCCCGCCCATCGTCGAGACGGGCGCCTGGATCCACCCCGACTCGCGGCCGCTGCCGGCCGAGGTGCGGGAGTTCCTGGACGCGGGCGAGCCGCCGGTGTACTTCGGCTTCGGCAGCATGAGCGCGGCGGAGGGCCTGGCGGAGGCGATGCTGGCCGCGGCCCGCGCGCACGGCCGCCGGGCGATCATTTCCCGCGGCTGGGCGGACCTGGCGTTGGCGGAGCCGGCACCGGACTGCCTGGGCATCGGCGAGATCAACCAGCAAGCGCTGTTCCAGCGGGTCGCGGCGGTGGTGCACCACGGCGGCGCGGGCACCACGACCACGACGTCCCGCGCGGGCGCGCCGCAGGTCGCCGCGCCCCGGATGTACGACCAGTTCTACTTCGCCGACCGGGTCCGCGACCTGGGCATCGGTGCGGCGCACGCCCCGGGTGCGGTGACGGCGGAGTCGCTGACCGCGGCCCTCGGCACGGCGTTGGCGCCGGAGGTCGTGGCCCGGGCGCGGGAGTTCGCGGGCAAGGTCCGGCCGGACGGCGCGAGCGTTGCCGCGCAACACCTGCTGACGATGGCACCGGTCGCGTCGGGCTGAGGTGTCTGTCCTGCGGGACGCCGTTCGTCGGGGCACCATCACCCCGTGAGAAAGGAGACGCCGGAGATCCTGGACGCCTGGCGCGCGCTCGCCCCGCCGCCCGCGTTCCCGGCGGAGTTCCGGGGGCGGCCGGGTGCGCAAGCACGTCGTCGCCCGGTCCGGCCCCGCGTTCGACCAGCGCGTTCCGGAAAACCCGGGGGTGCGAACGCCTGCTGACCTCATGGAATGCGGTACCGGCCGTCATTAGCGTCGCTTTCGTGAGAATGAGACGAACAGCCCTGGTCGCGGCCGTGATCGTGACGGCGGGCCTGACGACCGCGACCCAAGCCACCGCGAGCACCCAGCTCGAACAGCTCGCCCGGAACCTGGTGGCCGCCGGCGCGCCGGGCGTGATCGTGCGGGTGGACGACGGGCACGGCAGGCCCGTCGAGATCGCCGAGCGGGCTCCGTGGGCGCACCGGCTCGAGGCCGGGGACGAGTTCCGGATGGGGTCGAACACCAAGACCGTGATGGCCACGATCACCCTGCAGCTCGTGGCCGAACGCCGGCTCGCGCTGACCGATCCCGTCGCGAAGTGGTTGCCCGGCACCACCTCCGGGGTCACCTTGCGCATGCTGCTCGACCACACGAGCGGCCTGTACGACTACACCGAGGACCCCGCGATCCGGAACGCGATCCTCGGCAAGGATCCCCACCGGTGGACCGCCGCCGAGCTGTTCGCCGTCGGCGCCGAGCACCCACCGCTGTTCGCGCCGGGCGCGGACTGGGGCTACAGCAACACGAACTACGCCGCCGTCGGCGTGATCCTGGAACGCGTCACCGGGGCGAGCCTCGCCGACCTCGTGCGTGACCGGATCGCCCGGCCGTTGCACCTGAGGCACACCTACCTGCCCGCCGACGGCTCCTGGCGCGGCCGGCACGCGCACGGCTACGAACCCGACGCCGCCCACATGCCGCCAGGCGTGCCCGCGGAGTTCACCGACATCGCCGGGACGCCCGAAGCCGGGCACGTGGACGTCTCCGGCAACGACCCGAGCTGGGGCGGCTCCGCCGGGGCGATCGTGAGCAGCGCGCCGGACTGGGCCCGCTTCCACACCGCGCTGATGTCCGGGAAACTCCTGCCCGCGGCACAACTCGCCGAGATGCGCACGGTCGTCGGTCCCGGCTACGGGCTGGGGATCCTGACCGCCACCACCCCGTGCGGCACCTTCTGGGGCCACGACGGCGGGATCACCGGCTACTCCAGCAGCACCATCACCGACAGCACGGGCCGCCGCACCGCGACGATCCTCGTCCCGACCGAGTTCCTCTACGAGTTCGACGCCGCCCCGAAACTCGCCGAAGCCCAGCGGGCGCTGCAGAACGCCGTGACCTGCGCGATGTTCGGCAAGCCGGTCACCGCAGGTCCAGCCACATGATCCGCAGGCCGACGTCGCCCAGTCCCGGGTGGCGGAACGCTCCGGGCGCGACGCCGAGGGTGACGAACCCGAGGCTTTCGTAGAGCCGGATCGCGGCCGTGTTCACCTCGACGACGGCGTTGAACTGGACCGCCGCGAACCCGGTGCGCCGGGCCCAGCCGACCAGGTCCACGGCGAGGGCCCGGCCCACCCCTCTACCACGCGCCCCGGCGGCGACCATCAGGCTGCCGGAGGCGATGTGGCTACCGGGGCCGGGCCGGTTGGCGTACATGTTCGCGGTCCCGGTGACCCGGTCCCCCTCGGTCGCGACGACCACCCGGGCCGGCGGGGCCACCAGCCACATCCGCCGGGCGTCGGCCTCACTCATGGCCGGGTCGTAGGGGAACGTCTCCTGCCCGGTGATGACGTCGTGGATGATCGGCCGGATGCCGGGCCAGTCTTCCGCGCGGGCTTCGCGGATCACCAGCGCCGCGCCGGCCCGTAGCACCATCGCGCCCGGGGGCTGCCCCACCGATGGCGAACGGCCGGTGGCCACGAAGAACCCCCTCGCCGCGACGACGTTCCGCGGATCGCGTGTCTGTCCGAAAAGGACGAACACCGCGCCGCGCTGCGGAACCGCCGGGTCACCGGCGCCCGCGACGCCCGCCAGGACTCCCGGCACAACACGGTGTCGGGCGGAGCCCACGCGCCGTCCAGGCCGCGGTAGCCAGGATCCTCGTTCATGGTGTCCGAGGTTAACGAGCGAGCGGCGCCCCGACGACCGATTTACCGCGCGGGTCGGTGATCAGCAGGTCAGGTCGTCGTCGGACGCGGGTACGGCGAGCCGGGATGTCCGCCGGGCAGCCGTAGCAGGTTCGAAGGCGACCGCAGCCGATACCCGGCGCGGCTTCGTCGGTCATCAGTCCGCCTCGGGGACGGGCACGAATGCCACGTCCGGACCGGCACGCTCGAAAGCCGCCGGTGCCGGGTGGCCGAGCAGCTCCTCCAAGCCCGGGTCGGCCCGGATCAGCTCGCGCAACGGCAGCAGCCGGCAGTTCGCCGCGTCGTCCACGTACTCCTGCGTCTCGTCGCCGGCGAAGACGCGCCAGCCGCTGTCCTCCTCGTTGTCCGGGGCCTCGCGGTGGAGCCACGTGACCGGCGCGCCGTCCCGGGCGACCCGGGCCGAGACCAGGGCCAGCTTGGCGAGGTCGCCGAACCACAGTTCCTCGAACCGGCGCTGCCGGCGGACGATCTCCGGTGCGCCCAGTTCCACCCGCACCCGCAGCAGCGTTCCGTCGGCGGCCAGGTCGCGGTAGACCGGGTACGCGCCGTCGCCCCAGCCGGTGAACCAGCCCGTCATCGTCGCGCCGGCCACCTCGATCGTGCCCGACTCGGCCGGCGAGCGGTACATCTGCCGCAGCACGCGGTAGTGGTCGTCGTGAGGACGCACGTCGAACCGGAACCGCAACTCCTCCAGGCCTTTCAGCACGCCGTGGCGCGACGCCGCCTCGTCACGGGTCAGGCCGGTCCACCCGTACACGCCGTCGTCGTCCACAGTGGACGCCGAGACCCGGGCGGCGGCGGTTTCCGCGTCCGCGCCCCAGAACACGAGGTCGTACCGGCCGTCGTACGGCTCGTCGTTGCGCCAGCCGTTCAGCGCGGCGGGGTCGGCGAACATCAGCCGCGCCTCCTCCACCAGCACGTACCCGCATTCGACCGTCGTGGCCGGTGCGCCCTCGGCGCACTCCACCCACACCGAGTGCCACTTGCGCGCGTCCGGGCCGCCGGAGTCCATCCGCTCGCCCAGCACCCGCAGCTCCCGGTCCGCCGGGACCCCGCGCACGGCGACCGCCCAGCCACCGGGGAACGGCACCTCGACGCCGCCCGGCGCGTCGTCGAGCAACCGCCGGACCCGCGTGTGGTGCGGCATCCGCGGCAGCACCCGCACGGACGCGTCGAGGCCGGTCGTCCGGCAGACCTCCGCGACCTTGCCGGCCAGCGGCGCGCCGTCCTCCGGGAGGTCGAACCCGTACCGGCCCTTGACCACGGCCAGGTCGATCCCGGCCGCGACCTCGAGGGCGTCCGGCCCGGCGATCTCGAAGTCCACCTCGGGACCGGGGGCCGGTTCCCGGTCGCCGGACCACAGGCGCAGCAGCCCGAAGTCGATCAGCAGGACGTCTCCGGACGGGAACGACGCGGTCCCGAGCAGCTCTCCCATGTGGACATCCAATCAGGACTTCCGCATTCGCAGGGCCAGAACGGGGCAAGCCGCGGCGGCGCGGCGGGCGTCCGCCACCAGCCCCGGCGGGACCGGGCCCGAGGCCAGCACCGGGTAGCCCCATTCGTCGAGCCGGATCCGTTCCGGGAGCAGGTCCGCGCACAGCCCGTGGGCGCGGCAGCCGATCGGATCCACCGAGAGCTTCACGCCACACCCGCCGGGACCCGGCAGCGGCCGCCGGCCAGGTGCGCGCAGACGTCGGCCTCGAACGTCCGCAACGCCGAAGCCGCGAGGCGGGCCGCGCCGTCCGGGTGGGCGCACGCGCCGCGGCCCGTCAGCAACGGGATGCGGCGGGCCAGGCGGTCCGTCGCGTTGCCGCCGTGGACCAGCTCGGCGAAGTCCGCCGCGATCGCCGGGAGGCCGAACATGCACGGCCCGCACTGCCGGGCCGACTCCGCCGCGAGGAACGCCAGCACCTTCGCCGTGTAGTCGAGACCGCAGGCCGAGGCCGGCAGCGCGTACACGGCCGCGATCCCGGACAGGGTGCCGCGCAGATCGGCCGTCCAGGTCCCGCCGTAACCACCGATGAGCACCGCCTGCACCGGCTCGGTCTCGCCGCCCGCCGCGGCGAGCACTTCCGACAAGGACGCTCCGGCGCGTACCGGGACGACGCCGGGAGCGCGGACCGCGCCGGTCACCGTGACCAGGTCCGTCCGGGCCGCGCGGTAGTGGTTCGGGCCGAGCAGGACGACCAGCGCGAGCTGCGCCAGGGTGTCGACGTTGTCCACCAGCGTCGGGCGGCCCCGCACCCCGCGCTCGGCGGGCCGCGGTTGTTTCCCGAGTGGCCGGGCGTCGCCGGAGGTCAGGTAGTGGACCAGCGCCGATTCCTCGCTGGCGACGTACCGGCGCGGGATCTCCGCGACGCGCACCGGTACCCGGTCCTCGCGCTCGGCCAGCGCGGCGGCGACGCTCCCGAGCACCGGGCTGCCGGCGTGCACGCACAAGACAGCTTCGGTCGCGCCGATCGCGTGCGCGGCGAGCTGCAGGCCGTCCAGCACGAGGTGCGGGGACAGCGCGAGCAGCGCGGCGTCCTTCCGGCTCAACGGGTCGCCTTCACAGCCGTTCGCGACGACGATCGAGCGCCGGGCCCGGGCCGCGCGCAGCTTGACCGCGGTCGGGAAGCCGCCGCCACCGCGGCCGCGCAGGTCCGCCGCCCGGGCGGCGTCGATCAGCCGGTCGCGGCCGTCGTCGTCGTGGTAGGCGACCCACGGGACGACGCCGTGGTGACGCCGGTGCCCGGCCAGGTCGAGCCGGTGCGGGGGCAGGAGGGTCGTCAGGGTGCTCATCGGGTGCCTCCGAGCGGGGAGAGCTTGCGGGTTTCGGGATCGGCGTGCCGGGTGCCGGCGCGGAAGGCGACCCCGCCGAGGACGGCGAGCACGCACAGGACGTCGAGCGCGATCAGCCAGCCGTGCGCGGCGTCGCTCTCGGCCATGCCGATGCCGTGCACGAGCGCGACCGGCCAGCACAGGTAGGCCAGCCAGTGCACGGCCTTCCACACCTTCGCCGGGATGCGGGTGCGCACCAGGCTGGTGACGACGATCGCGAGCAGCAGGTCGATCGCGACGGCGCCGAGGCCGACCCAGAACGGCTGGTAGTCCGAGCCGAACGGGAGGACGACGTCGAGCCAGCTCAGCGAGACGTACCCGTCGAGAATGGCCGACGCGATGTGCGCGACGAGGAACACGAGGCTGGTCAAGGCGAGGTTCCGGTGGACCGCGGCGACGGTGAACCGCGGCCACTCCCGCGTCGCGAACCGGCCGGCGCCGAGCGCGCCGAGGACGACGACGGCGGTGAAGAGCACCAGCGACACGAGCCCGGTCGCGCGGCTGAAGTACCAGACGGCGGAGCTCACGACGCCTCCCGCAGCTCGGTCTCCCGCGGCCAGCCCGGAGTCGTGACGACGTCGCCGCCGACGCCGACGAGCCGCGCGGGCAGGCCGCGTTCGGCGAGCCACGCCGGCGCCGCGTCGCCGAGGACGACCGCCGCGGTGCTCGCCGTGTTGGCGTCCACAGTGGACTTGGCCGCGACGGAAACCGTGCGCCAGCGCGGCGGAGGGACGTCGCCCGTGCGCGGGTCGACGATGTGGTGCACCGTGCGGCCGCCGCGCCGCCAGCGTCGCCGGGTGGTCCCCGACGTCGCCAGCCCGCCGGCGGACAGCGCGATGGTGGTGTCCGGCCGGGTGACGGCGTCGGCGTGGTCGTCGCCGATCGCGACCTGCCAGCCGCCCGCGGGGGCCGGGCCCTCGACGCGGATGTCGCCGCCGAGGTTCACCAGCGTCCCGCAGCCGGTCGTGGCGTGGATCCGGCGGGCCGCGCGGTCTGCGGCCAGGGCCTTCGCCGTCGCGCCGAGGTCGAGGTGGACGCCCCGGGGCAGCACGACCAGCGCGCGGGCCGGGTCGAACAGCACCCGGTGCCAGCCGGGCGCGGGCGCCGCCACGCCGAGCGGGCCGTCGGTGACGGCGGCGAAGTCCCGGTCGTAGCCGAGCGCCCGGACGGCCGTGCCGACGGTCGGGTCGACCAGGCCGCCGGTGAGCCGGGCCGCGCGCAGGGCGGCGGACAGGGCCTCGGTGAGCAGCGGGCCGATCCGGACCTGCCGGCCGGCGACGTCGTGCAGCCGGGAGATCTCGGAGTCGGCGCGGAACCGGCTGCAGGCCTCGTCGACCGCGTCGAGCTCCCGGCGCAGCAGGTCGACGGCGGTTTCGAGCCGCGCCGGGTCCGTGACGAGTACCGCCGCGGTGGTACCCAGCGCGCGAAAGGACGTCACGACGCACCCGAGCCGGTGTGCGCGCTGCCGGAGCCGGAGCCGGAGTCAATGCCGCTGCCGCTGCCGCTGCCGGAGGACTGCAGCTGGTCCTGCGAAGTCGTGTTGTCACTGGTCGTGGTCTGCGTGGTGCTGTCGTCGGCGGCGTTCGCCGACGCCAGGCCGAAGCCGATCGCGCCGACGGCGGCCGCGCCGAACACGGCGGCGGTGGCCGTGACCAGGGCGGCCCTGCGGCGGCCGTGCTCGCGGCGAGCGGTCCTTGCTGTCGTTTCGGGGTCCATGGGAACGAGTCTCGGCGTCGCTCCTGTGAGCCCCCTGGGAACAACCTGTCAGATCCCTACTACCAAAGGAGGTTGACGCCGGAAAGCCATTCACCCACTCTTTCTCTTGTCCGACGGTGGTTTCCCGGTGTTCACGCGCTGGACCGCAGCACGGCACGCACCGGCTCCCTGCTCTCGGCACCATGAGGCGCTCCCACCACGAAGCCCGCGGCCCGACCGGCCGCACCAGCGCTGGAGGACCCATGATCCGCAAGCGGATCTTCGCCGTGTTCGCCGCAGCCGCCCTCGTCACCGCCGGCGCGGCGACGGCGTCCGTCGTCACCCACGCGGCCGAGCCCGCGGTACAGCCGACGGCCGCGACCGTGCCCACGTTCGACCACGTCGTGCTGGTGATGTTCGAGAACAAGAAGTACTCGTCGATCAACGGCAGTTCCAGCGCGCCCTACTTCAACACCCTGGCCTCGCAGAGCGCGAAGTTCACGAACTCCTTCGCGATCACGCACCCGAGCCAGCCCAACTACGTCGCCCTGTTCTCCGGCGCGACGCAGGGGGTCACCAGCGACAGCTGCCCGGCGAACCTCGGCGCCAAGGACAACCTGGGCCAGCAGCTGATCGGCGCCGGGAAGACGTTCAAGGGCTACTCCGAGTCGATGCCGTCGGACGGCTACACCGGCTGCTCCAGCGGCACCTACATGCGCAAGCACAACAGCTGGGTGGACTTCTCGAACGTCCCGGCCGCGAGCAACGTGCGCTACACGAGCTTCCCCGCCGACTTCACCCAGCTGCCGACGGTCGCCTTCGTGACCCCGAACATGTGCTCCGACATGCACGACTGCTCCATCGGCACCGGCGACACCTGGCTGAAGAACAACCTCGACGCCTACGCGCAGTGGGCCAAGACGCACAACAGCCTGCTGATCACCACCTTCGACGAGGACAGCGGCACGTCGGTCAACCAGATCTTCACCTCGTTCACCGGCGCGCACGTCAAGGTCGGCAGCTACAGCGAATCGATCAACCACTACACCGTGCTGCGCACGATCGAGGCGTCCTACGGTCTGCCGGGCATCGCCGGCGCCGCGAGCAAGTCGCCGATCCTCGACGTCTGGCAGTAGGCCGCGTGTACCTCTCGACCATCGGCCGCCGAGAGCACGCCGCGACAGGGTCACGGCGCAAGCTCTCGGCGGTCGGCGCCAACGTCTTCGCGCTCGGTGCCGTCAGCCTGGTCACCGACGTCTCCTCGGAGATGGTCACCGCGATCCTGCCGGTCTACCTGGTGCTCGGCCTGCACCTGAGCCCGGCGGCGTACGGCCTGTTCGACGGCCTCTACACCGGCGCGACGGCGTTGCTGCGGCTCGTCGGCGGGTACGTCGCGGACCGGGTGCGGCGGCGCAAGGCCGTGGCCGGCGTGGGCTACGCGCTGTCCGCGGTGATGAAGCTCGGGCTGCTCGCGGCCGGGGCGTCGGCGACCGCGATCGGCGCCGTGATCACCCTCGACCGCGCCGGCAAGGGCCTGCGGACAGCGCCCCGCGACGCGCTGATCACGTTGTCGGCGCCCGAACCCCTGCTCGGCCGGGCGTTCGGCGTGCACCGCGCGATGGACAGCGTGGGCGCGTTCGCCGGGCCGCTGGTCGCGCTCGGCGTCCTCGCGGCGGTCGGCGCCACCAACCCCGAGGCGTTCGACGCGGTGTTCGTCGTGAGCTTCTGCATCGCCGCGATCGGCGTGCTGCTGCTGGTGCTGTTCGTGCGCGACCGCCGGACGCCACGGACAACACAGTCGGCGTCGGTGTCACCCCGGGCGGCGCTGGCCCTCCTGCGCGGCCGCGGCGTGCGGCGGCTGCTGGTCGCGGCGTGCGTGCTCGGGCTGGCGACCGTCGGCGACGGGTTCGTCTACCTGCTGCTGCAGCACAAGGAGGACGTCGCGACCGGCTGGTTCCCGCTGCTCGCGGTCGGCACGAACCTCAGTTACCTGCTGCTCGCCGCGCCGCTGGGCGCGCTGGCCGACCGGATCGGGCGGCTGCCGGTGGTGCTGGGCGGGTACGGCGCGCTCGCCGTGGTCTACCTGCTGCTGGCCGGGCCGGTGTCCGGCTGGCCGCTGTTCGCGCTGGCCCTGGCGTTGTACGGCGCGTTCTACGCGGCCACCGACGGCGTGCTCATGGCGCTGGCCGGGCCCCTGCTGCCGGAAGCGTTGCGCACCACGGGGATTTCGCTGGTGCAGACGGCACAAGCGCTGGCGTACTTCGCCTCGTCCGTCCTTTTCGGACTCGCGTGGCAGTTCTGGGGCGCGGAGCTCGCGATCGGCGTCGCGGCCGGGGCCGCCGTGCTCGCGATCGGCGTCACGTTCGTGGTCCTCTCGCCGCGGCGGACCTCGTGAAGGCGCGGATCCTGATCGCCCTCGCCGGGGTGCTCGTGCTGGCCGGGGTGGCCGTCGCGTACGTCGGGTTCGCGAGCGCGCGCAACCACGACGTCACCGCGACCGGCTCGGTCAGCCTCGTGCCCGGACCGCGGCTGCTGTTCCGCAGCACCGCCGACGCCGACCGGGGGCACGTCGCCACGGTGGCGGTCACCGATCCCGGCGGCGCGCGGACGGTGTCGCCGCTGTCGTGCGCCCGGGTGTACGCGGCCGGCGGCACCGGCCTCTGCCTGCGCCCGGACGGCGACCTGACCACCTACCAGCTGGTGGTCCTCGACGAGCGGCTTCTTTCGCGACGAGAGATTCCGCTGGTCGGCCTGCCGAACCGGGCGCGGGTGTCGGCGAGCGGCCGGATGCTGGCGTGGACGGTGTTCGTCACGGGCGACTCGTACAACGGCGGGATGTTCTCGACGCGCGCCGGCATCCTCGACACGGCGACCGGCGACCTGGCCGGCACGCTGGAGGACTACGCGGTGACGCTCGACGGCAAGCCGTACCAGGCGGCCGACCTCAACTTCTGGGGCGTGACGTTCACCCGCGACGATCGCCAGTTCTACGCGACGATGTCCACGGCCGGCCACCGCTACCTGGTCGCGGGCGACTTCGCGGCGCACACGATCCGCACGCTGCGCGAGAACGTCGAGTGCCCGTCACTCTCCCCGGACGGCACGCGGGTGGCGTTCAAGTCCGCGATCGACGCCGACCCGGCCAAGGGCTGGCGCCTGTCGGTACTGGACCTGACACGCTCGGTGGTGACGCCGCTGGCGGAGACCCGCAGCGTGGACGACCAGCCGGCCTGGCTCGACAACCACACGATCGGCTACGGCATCCCCCGCGGCCCGGGTCACTCGGACGTGTGGTCGTCCCCGGCGGACGGCTCGGGCGCGCCGAAGCTGCTGATCCCGGACGCGGAGTCCCCGGCGGCCCTCAGCCCGTGACCTGGGGCTGGTTCAAGTCCGTGAAGGCCTCCTTGAGGGACTCTGAGTCCCTCAAGGAGGCCTTCACGGACTTGAGAACGCAGGGCAGCGGGAGGTCGGCGCGGGCGGTCAGTCCATCTTGCGGAGGCCGTCCAGGATGCGGCGCATCAGGTCGTTGTCCGGGGGTGCGAACGCGAACCGTGAGACCGGGATGGCGCCCGACGTCGAGAACGCGCCCGCCGACGGGCGGGGTGGCGGGATCGTGCGGGGCAGCCGCCACGGGAGGCGGTCCGGGGAGGAGTCGCGGCCGAGCTGCTCGGGGATCGGCAGGGTCGGCAGCGCGATCGTGCCCGCTTCGGCGAACCGGCGGGCGGCCTGCTCGAACCGCAGGCGGGCCTGGATGCCGGCGACCGTCCAGTCGGGTTCGGGTTCCGGTTCGGCGGGCCCGGGGCGCGGCCGCCGCTCGAGCACGATCGCCCAGGCCGCGGCGGCGAGCACCGGCAGCAGCAGGCCGGCGATGATCGCGAGACCGGACAGATCCGCGGCCATCAGGCGGCCCCGGCGACGGGTAGCAGCATGTGGATCACTTCCGGACGGACGGTTCTTCCGAAGCATGCGCGGCACCTGGATATTCGACGTAATCGATTGTTCGCGGACCCCGATGCCTATCATGAACGACGTACAACGGTCCCGCAAGCGGCCGAACGGGGTCGCCTGTCCGGGCGGTGAAACGGCTGGTCAGAGCGATTTTGCGATGGCTCGACCAAGCCCCTCACCAGGTAGTACGCACGCCGGTTCGATCCGGTTCACTTTTCTTTTCGCCCGGCCGCCCCGCGCTCCCGAAATGCGAATTACTCCCATGTTGCACGGGACGCAACCACCGTCACCCCAGCGAGCAGGTGCGGGCCAGCTCCGCCGGGGTCGCCGGCGCGGGCCGGGCGATCGTCGCCGACGCCGGCGGACGCACCCCGCGCAGCCAGCCGGCCAAGGCGTCGAACGCCGTCCGGAAGCACGGGCCCAGCGGACGCAGCAGCGCGGGGAACCGGTCGACGAGCCCGTCGACGTGGTTGCCGCCCTCGACCCGGTAGTAGCGGTGCAGCGCGCCGCGGCCCGCGTCGGTGATCATCCGGTCGTAGACGTCCGAGTCGCGGGTGATCGGCAGCAGCGTGTCCAGCGTGCCGTGCAGCGTGAGCAGCGGCTTGCCGATCCGGCCGGTCAGCGAGATCCGCTCCACCGCGCGGGCCACCGGCGCGGGCCGGGACGCGTACGCGTAGTCCGCGTCGCACGCCGGCGTCCCGCTCGCGCAGAACGGGACGCCCGCCGCGAGCGCGCCGTCGAACGACGGGTCCACCTCTTCGCGGTAGATCCGCTGGGTCAGGTCCCAGTAGACGCGGTAGTGGTAGTCCCACAGGAACTCCGACCCCGGCGCGAAACCGGCGTCCAGAATGGACTGGTGCGCCGCCGCGGAACCCGCCGCGTAAGCCGGGTAGTTCCGCAGCGCGGGCGGCAGGAACGTGAACAGGTTCGGCCCGCCGGCCCGCCAGAGCGTGCCTTCCCAGTCGACGCCGCCGTCGTAGAGCCACGGCCGGTTCTCCAGCTGCCACCGCACGAGGTACCCGCCGTTCGACAACCCGGCGGCCAGCGTCCGCGACGGCGGGCGGCCGTAGTGCAGCAGCGCCGCCGCCTTCGCGGCCAGGGTCAGCTGGGTGACGCGCGTGTTCCACTCGGTCAGCGCGTCCCCCGGCCGGACGCCGTCGTCGTAGAACGCGGCACCGGTGTTGCCCTTGTCGGTGGCGGCGAACGCGTAGCCCTCGGCCAGCACCTGGTCGCCGATCGCGCGGTCGTTCGCGTACTGCCGCCGCGTCCCGGGCGAGCCGGTGACGACCAGGCCGCCGTTCCACCGGTCCGGCAGGCGCAGCACGAACTGCGCGTCGTGATTCCAGCCGTGGTTGGTGTTCGTCGCCGACGTGTCCGGGAAGTAGCCGTCGACCTGGACGCCGGGCACCCGGCCGGGCACCGGCAGTCCTGCCGACGTCAGCCCGGCCCAGTCCGCCTCGACGGTGTGGCCGGACGCGAGCGTGCCGGTCGTCGTCAGATCGTCCAGGCGGGCGGCGACCTGCGTTTCGGCGCCGGGCACGAAGACCCGGGCACTCGTGGCCGACGCCGGTGCGGGCACCGCCGTCGCCAGAACGGAAACCAGCACCACAGCAAGCCAACCGCGCACGGTCCACCTCCGGTCTCGGGTTGCCCCGAACCCAAGCGTGCCCGGACGCCGGGAACCACCCCGGCCGCCACCATGAATCCCCGCGCCGATGTGGTGCGCGGCCACATGGTCAGGCCGTCGCGACCGACCTAACGTCGTCGGAAACCCTCTCAACGCCGAGAAGGAATCCCCATGCGCAAACTCGTTTTCGCCGGGCTCGCCGCGATCACCGCCGCCGTGCTCACCACCGTCGGGGTGGCGTCCGCCGACCCGCCCGCGGCGTCCCTGGTCCAGGTCTCGTCGTTCGGCGCCAACCCGGGCGCGCTGGAGATGTACACCTACACCCCCGCCGGCCTCGAAACCGGGCGCCCGGTCGTCGTGGCGCTGCACGGCTGCACGCAGAGCGCGTCGGACTACTACGCCCACTCCGGCTGGCCCGCCCTGGCCGACAAGTGGCGGTTCGAGGTCGTGTTCCCGCAGCAGTCGACCGCGAACAACTCGCTGAAGTGCTTCAACTGGTTCGGCACCGCCGACGACACCCGGGGCAACGGCGAAGCCGCATCCGTCAAGTCCATGGTGGACAAGGCGATCGGCGACCACGGCTCGGACCGCGCCCGCGTGTTCGTCACCGGCCTGTCGGCGGGTGGCGGGATGACGGCCGATCTGCTGGCCGCCTACCCGGACGTCTTCGCCGGCGGTGGCATCGACGCCGGCCTGCCCGCGCAGTGCGCCACGAGCGTCACGCAGGCCACGAACTGCCAGCAGAACAACCAGAACCTGACGCCGGCGCAGTGGGCCTCGCGCGTCACGGCGCAGTACCCGGGTTACGGCGGGCCGTGGCCGCGCGTCGCGATCTGGCAGGGCACCGGCGACTACACCGTCTACCCGGTCAACGGCACCGAACTGCGCGACCAGTGGACCGCGGTGCACGGCCTCTCCCAGACGCCGACGAGCACCCAGTCCCTCCCCGGCGGCACGACGTTGACGAACTACGGCGACAAGGTCCAGCTCTACTCGATCGCCGGGATGGGCCACGGCACCGCGGTCGACCCCGGCACCGGGACGACGCAGTGCGGCAGCACCGGCGCGTACTTCCTCGCCGGGATCTGCTCCAGCTACTACACGGGCGTGTTCTTCGGGCTGGACAAGGGATCCGGGGGCACGACCACCACTCCCCCGCCGACGACCACCACCACGACCACCACTCCGCCGCCGCCGGGCGCGTGCGTGTCGGCCAGCAACTACGCCCACACCCAGGCGGGGCGGGCGCACCAGAGCGGCGGCCAGACGTACGCGAACGGCTCCAACCAGGCGATGGGGCTGTGGAACACGTTCACGGTCCACGCGCTGCGCGAAACGTCCTCGGGTTATTGGGTTCTCGCCGACGGTCAGTGCTAGGCCGCTGAGCCTGGACCGGATCGGGGGATCCGGTCCAGGACGCGGTCGACGAGCGCGGTGTCGCAGTGTTCGACGACTTCGCGCAGCCGGCCGTCCGTGACGCGGTAGACGAAGCAGTACGTCTGGTCGTACCGCTCGCCGCGCAGTGTCGTGCCGTGCCCGCGGGCCTGGACGACGACCCGGTCCCCCTGCGCGACGATCGATTCGGCCGCACACCGGTAGTCGCCGGCGAACTGGGCCATCAACGGCCGGAGCAACCCGTGCACGACTTCGGATTTCGGCTCCCAGGTACCGGACCACGACCAGTGGCCGGGGAAGATCCAGCGGAAGTCGTCGGCCATCGCGTCGGTCAGCGCCCGCGCTTTCCCCACGGCCAGCTGGTCGAAGATCTCCCGCAGCAGCTTCGCGTTCCGTTCAGCGCTCATGCGGTCGAGCCTAGGATCGGCGAAGCTATGCGACAAACGACTGTCTCGCATATGTGCTATCAGTAGTACGCATGAGTGAGTTCACCGTCGCGGGCCTGCGGGTCGTGCGCGAAGCGGCCCGGCACGGCTCGTTTTCGCTGGCGGCGGACCGGCTGGGGTACACGCAGTCGGCGATCTCGCGGCAGATCGCGCTGATGGAACAGGCGGCGGGCCGGCCGCTGTTCGATCGCCTGGCGCGCGGTGTTCAGCCCACCGAGGCGGGGCTGGTCCTCGTCCGGCACGCGGAAACCGTGCTCGGCGAACTGCAGGCCACCCGGCAGGCGCTCCAGGATCTGGGTGAACGCCCGCCGGGCCGGCTGCGCGTCGGCGCGTTCGCCACGGCCATGGCGGCTTTGGTGCCGCGCGCGATCGCCGCGTTCGCCGGCCGCGAGCCGCGCACCCGCGTGCCGCTGCGGGAGGGCCTGAGCCCGGGGCTGCTGACGGCCGTCGCCCGGGGACGGCTCGACCTCGCCGTCGTCACGCCGCCGCGGCAACCACCCGCCGGGGTCGAGCTGATCGCGCTGCTGGACGACCCGCTGTTCGTGGCGATGGCACCGGGCCACCCCCTCGCCGGCCACCCGGGCGTCACCGGCGAGCAACTGCGCGACCAGCGGTGGATCACGGGCAGCACCGAGCCGGGCACCACGCTGCTCGGCGCGTGGGCGGATCCGGCGTGGCAGCCCGAAATCGCGTTTGTGGCCCGGGATTGGGTCGCGAAGTTCGGCTTGGTCGCGGCGGGGCTCGGCATCACCGTCGTCCCCGGGCTGGCCGTGCCCGCCTTGCCCCCGGGACTCGTGATCACGCGCGTCGACCACCCGGCGGCGACCCGCGCGACAGCCGTCGCGACCCGTCCCGTCGCCGAAGCCGGCCCTCGCCGAGCGTTCCTCGAGTCCCTCCGCGACGCGGCAGCCGACCTGACGGCCGAAGTCCGGCACCGGCTGCGCACGGCGTGATCCACCGTGGCGCGTCGCCGGATCACGGCCGGCCGCGCCCGTCCAGGACCCGCTGGTCACCGGACCTTCGGACGGCGAACACCACCGTCGTCACCTCGATCCGCCGGATGCACCCCGCCGGTGTGAGGAGGCAGGGCGCGCTGATCCGGCGCACCGCGACCGGCTGCCAGGTCAGCGCCGGCCGGGCGGTCCCCGCCGTCCCGTACGCGGGCGCCGGGGGCACCAGTGTCACGGAAAGCGCCATCACCGCCGGCCAGAGGATTCGCCACATCCGATCACCCAACCCGGCGGGGGCGGGGAACCGGAAAGCATTCGAGCCGGTTCAAATCCGCCGCGCCCGCTGCTACCGTCGACGTGGTGTTCACGCTGCGGGTCGACGCCGGGACGGTGTCCCGGACCCGCCTGTCACCGTCGCCCGCGTCGGAGTCCGTGGCGTGGCTGAAACTCGCCGCCGGCTCGGGGCGGCACCCGGTCTTCGGGGATCCCGGGCCGCTCGCCCGCGCGTCGCTCGCCCACCCGGACGTCGCCCTGCTCGCGGAGCTGTTGCCGCGGGGCGGTGACGCCTACACACCGGATCTGCTCACCCCGCAGCCGGGCGCGGGCACCGGGCACCGCGAGCTGCTCGACGAGCAGCTCGCCCGGATCGAAGCGACCGCGCAGGACGACCTCGAACTCCAGATCCTCGAGGGCGCCCGGGCGCACTGGAGCAGGCCGCTCCCGACGTCGATCCGCCGGATCGCGGAGTCGGGACAGCTGCAGCGCCGCCTCGCCCGCGGGCTCGCCCGGTTCTGGCGCGACGCCCTGGCGGACGGCTGGCCCGAGCTGCGCTCGATCCTCGACCAGGACATCGCCCACCGCGCGCAGACCGTGGTCGGACACGGCGTCGGCCGGGTGCTGGGCACCCTGCACCCCGACATCGGCTGGACGGGCGACGCGATCACCTTCGACGCGCGGTGGGACGGCGACCTCGACGTCGCGGGCCGGGATCTCGTCCTCGCTCCCAGCGTCCTGAGCCGGCCCGGCGCCGTCATCCAGGTCGACGTGCCCGGGCAGGTCGTGCTCTACTACCCGGCCCACCGGATCGGCGCCGGCCGGGATCGCAAGCCGGCCACGATCGTGCCGGTCGTCGGCGTCGCCCGCGCGGCGCTGCTGGCCGACCTCGAGACCGCGCGCTCGACCGCGGAGCTCGCCACCCGGATCGGCTACACCCCGGGCACCGTCTCCTACCACCTGAGCGCCCTGCACCGCGCGGGCCTCGTCAGCAAGGTGCGCGACGGGCGTTACGTGCTGTACCAACGGACTTCCGGGGCGGACGTCCTCACCGAGGGGTAGCGAGCAGGCCCGTCAGCAGCACCCCCGTCAGCTGCCGGACCGCCGACGTCGTCCGCGCCGACGTGATCGCCATCAGCGCGACACGCGCGTCGTCGACCGACACGCGGGGCCGCAGCACGCCGTCGTCGCGGGCCCGCTCGACCAGCCGCCCGAACGCCTCGGCGTGCTCGCGGCGCCGGTCGGCGAAGGCCGGTCCGCCCAGCGCCTCGACGAGGCCGCGTTCCTGGACCTGCCATTCGCCGAAGCGGTGGAACGTCCGGGTCAGCGCGCGCCGGCTGTCCGGGTCGGCGAGCGCGGCCCGCAGCTGCCGGCCGCACCGCTCGACCTGCCCGGCGAGCACGGCGGCGAGGAGGTCGTCGCGGGACGGGAAGTGCCGGTGGACCGTCGCCGGCGCCAGGCCCGCGCGCCGCGCGATCTCGCGTACCGGCAGGCCGGCGCCGTCCCGCGCGAACGCCGCGTGCGCGACCGCCACCAGGTGCCGTCGGTTGAGCTCGGCGTCCACCCGGCGCTTCCGAGTCGGTTCGTCCCGCACGGCTCTCACTTCCCGCTCGTCACCTCTGCTCACTCCTACCGTAGGCGCAGACGTCCCGAGACGAGGAGTGATCGTGTTCGCAGCCTTCTTCGCGCGGTTCGGCCCGCCCGAGGTCCTGTCCGTCGGTGCCCTCCCGGAGCCGCACGCCGGGCCGGGCGAGGTCCGGATCCGCGTGCGGGCGGCCGGCGTCTCGCCGGTCGACCTGGCGATCCGCGCCGGGAAGTCGCGCTCGCCGATCGCCTTGCCGCACATCCCCGGTGTGGACGCGGCCGGCGTCGTCGACGAAGGTCCCGGGATCGGCGACGAGGTCTTCGGCGCGGTCGACGTCGCCCGCCTCGGCGGGGCGAGCGCCGAGTTCGCGGTCCTGGCGTTCTGGACGCCGAAACCGCCGTCGATGCCGTGGGAGCAGGCCGGTGGCGCCGCGTCCGGGGTCGAGACGGCCACGCGCGCGCTCGACCTCCTGGACATCGGCCCGGGTTCGACGCTGCTGATCGACGGCGCGACCGGCGGAGTCGGCAGCCTCGCCGTCGGCCTGGCGCTGGCGCGGGGCGCGCGGGTGCTCGGCACCGGCGCCGCGGAGAACCGGCAGTTCCTCGCCGAGCTGGGCGCGCAGCCCGTCGACTACGGCCCTGGCCTGCGCGAACGCGTCTCCGGTCCGGTCGACGCGGCCCTCGACGTCGCCGGGAAGGGGTCACTGCCGGAGCTGATCGAGCTGACCGGGACGCCGTCGAAGGTGGTCACGCTGGCCGACTTCAGCGGCCCCGAGCACGGCGTCCGCGTCTCGGTCGGCGCGCTCGGCGGTCAGCCGGACGGGCGGCACGGTCTCGCGCAGGCTGCCGCGCTCTTCGGGGAAGGCCGCTTCCACGTGCCGGTGCAGGCGGTGTTCCCCCTGGCCGAAGCGGCCGCGGCGCACGCTGTGGCCGGGCCGCGGCGGGGCAAGATCGTGCTCGCCGTGCCCTAGCCCGCTGGTGGACGACGATCAGCGCGACGATCGCGGCGACCGAGAGCACCGCCAGGAACGCGGCGGGGGTGACCGGCAGGCCGAAGTCGTCGACGAGCCAGTACCCGAGGTCCGAGCCGTTGATGTCACCCCCGAAGGTCATGACCGTGCCGAAGCCGGCCGTCACGGGCAGCAGCCACGAGCGGGTGAGGATCTCCACTCGCGACGGCCACGCCGGTCCCGGCAGGAGCACGCCGACCAGGGCCGTCAGCGGCAGGACCGCGAACGGCCACACCAAGGCACCCAGCAGCACGGCCGCCGAGCCGAGCAGGGACAGCAGCAGGATCGACACGCGGATCCCGAATTCCTCGTCGAGCGAGGGCGTCGACGCCGGCGTGAAAACCAGCATCACCACGAGCCCGGCCGCCACCGGGCCGAACCAGGCGAGCGCCGCCCGCACTCCGGTGGGGCCGCCGTCCCGGGACGTCCAGGAGTCGAAGTCGCAGACCAGTTTCCCGCGCAGTGAGAGGTCCGCGCGGACGTACACGACCAGCGCCACCTGGAGCAGGCCGTTGCCGGCGTAGGCGCCCAGCAGGATGGCCACACCGGTGCCCTGGCCGCCGACGTCGCCGTCGAGGAAGAACGCGAAGTAGCCCCACAGGCCCGCGACCGTCGTCACGGCGGCGACGGCGAGTTCGGGGAGGGCGCGGATGTTCATCGGACAGGAAAGGTAACCGCCGGGAGCGCGGCGCGGTGTGGGTCGTTCAACCGAGGCGGTGCAGCCGCAGCGCCAGCTGGATCTCCAGGGCCCGGTCCGGCGCCTGCCAGTCCTCCCCCAGCAGCGACGCGATCCGTTCCAGCCGCTGCACCACAGTATTGACGTGGACGTGCAGCACGTCCTTCGTCCGCGCGAGCTGCGCACCGCTCGCGAAGTACGCCCGCAGCGTCGCCGCCAGCTCCGTGCCGCGGCGCTCGTCGTAGTCGAGGACCGGGCCGAGCGTCGCGCGGACGAACGCGCCGAGGTCGGCCTGGTCACCCAGGAGCTGGCCGAGGAACCCGAGGCCCGCCATGTCCGCGCCCTCGCCGGTGCGGCCGAGCGCGAGCAGCGCCCGGACACATCGCGCCGCTTCGGCGTGGGCCGCGGCCAGGGCTTCGGGGCCCGCGCCGGGACCGGCCGCGCCGACGGTGACCGGGCGGCCGGTCACCGCGCCGAGGTCGGCGGCGACGCGGCGGGCCAGTTCGCCCGGGTCGCCGGCGCCCAGCAGGACGACCTCCTCCGCGTGCACGCCGACCAGCGTCGCGTGCCGGGCGGCGGCGCTCGCGAGCCGTCGCCGGGAGACGTCGCCGGTGTGCACCACCAGCACCGCGTGCGGCGCGGCGAGGTCGATGCCGAGGCGGCGGCCGCGGGCCAGCAGCGCCCGCGGGTTGCGGCCGGGCGCGGTGAGCAGGTCGGTCAGCAGCTCGCCGCGGACCTCGTCCTCGGCCCGCACCACCGACCGGCGCAGCATGAGCAGCAACGCCGTCACGACGCCGGCGCGTTCGAACAGCCGCCGGTCCGGGCCGGCCAGATCCGTCCGGCCGGTCAGCACCAGGCTGCCGAGCAGCTCCGGGCCGGCCTGCACCGAGCAGACCCAGGTGTCCGAATCGGACACAGTGGACACTGCGCGCCCGGCCGCCCGCGACGCGGCGAGCGCGGCGGGGTCGTGGCGCGCCGGTTCCGCCGAGTGCGCCAGGACCGCGCCTTCGGTGTCGAACACCGTGAGCGCGCCGTGCAGCACCCCGGCCACCGCCGCGGCGACGTCGGGCAGGTCACCACCGCGCAGGACGAGGTCGGTGAGCCGGTCGTGGGCGTCCTCGGCGCGTTCCATCGCTTCGTTGTGCGCGCGGATCGTCGCGTTGGCCTCGTTCAGTTCGGCGACGGCCCGGCGCGTCTGGTCGAGGAGGTTCGCGCTGTCCAAGGCGATCGCCGCGTGGTCGGCCAGTGACGACAGCAGCGCGACCTCGTCCGCGGAGAACTCGCGGGTGCCGCGGTCGGACGCGAAGAGCACACCGAGCACCTTCGAGCCGATGGCCAGCGGGACACCGAGGATCGCGGTCAGTCCTTCGTCCTTGACGCCGGAGTCGATGTGGCGTGTGTGCCGGAAGCGTTCGTCGGTGAAGTAGTCCGACGTCGCGTAGGGCCGCGCGGTCTGCGCGACCAGCCCGCCGAGACCCTCCCCCATGCCGAGCACGATCTGCTGGAACTCCGCCGAGACCGAGCCGTCGCTGACCCGGACGTAGGTCTTGCCCTCCGCCTCGTTGTTGAGGCTCAGGTACGAGACGTCGACGCCGAGCAGCGCCCGCGCGCGGCGGACGATCGAGCGCAGCACGGTGTCCGGTTCGGACAGTGCGGCCAGCTCGCTCGCGGTGTCGAACAGCGCGACCAGCTGGGCCTCGCGCCGCCGGTGCTCGGCGAGCGTCTCGCGGATCCGCAGGGCCAGCTCACCCGCGTTCGCCAGCGCGGCCAGGTCGGCGGCGTCGAGGGCACCCTCGGCGCGGGCGGCCACGACGACGTGCGCCAGCTGCTCGGTGCTCGCCCCGGAGGCGAGCAGGTCGAGCAGCCGGCGCAGCGCGTCCGAGGGTGCGGTCACGGCGGTCATGCTAGGGCGAAACGGCCGCCGTCTCCGACTCGGCGGCATCGGTGTCGTCGTCGTGCAGCGATGCGCCCCGGGTCTCGCGGGAGGAGAGCAGCGCGACGACCGTGATCAGGCACATCGCCGCGACGTACAGCGACACCGGGATGGTGCTGCCCCAGCTCTGGAACAGCGCCACGGCGATCAGCGGCGCGACGGCCCCGGCCGCGATCGACGACAGCTGCCCGCCGACGGACAGCCCGGTGTAGCGGACGCGCGTCGGGAACTGCTCGGCGAAGAAGGCGGCCTGCGGCCCGTACATCGCGCCGTGCAGCACCAGCCCGACGGTCGTCGCCAGCACGATCACCGCGGCCGACTTCGTGTCCAGCAGCGCGAAGAACGCGAAGCCCCACAAGGCCATCCCGATCGCGCCGAACAGGTACACCGGACGCCGGCCGACGCGGTCCGACAGCGCGCCCCACAAGGGAATCGTCACGAAGTGCACGGCCGAGCCGATCAGCACCGCGCTCAGGCCGAGGCCCTTCGCCAGGTGCAGCCCGGTCGTGACGTACACCAGGATGAACGCCGTCAGCACGTAGTAGGAGACGTTCTCGGCCATCCGCGCGCCGATCGTGACGAGCACCTGGCGCCAGCTGTCGCGGAAGACCTCGACGACGGGGACGTGCTTCTCGACGCGGTCCTCGGCGCGGCGCTGGGCGGCCAGGAAGACCGGCGACTCCGAGACGGCCAGCCGGATCCACAGGCCGATCACCAGCAGGACGCCGGAGAGCAGGAACGGGACCCGCCAGCCCCACGCCAGGAACGTCGCGTCGGACTGCGTCGCCGACAGGATCGCCAGCACACCGGTGGCGAGCAGGTTGCCGCCGGGCGCGCCGCACTGCGGCCAGGACGCCCAGAACCCGCGCCGTTTCGCGTCCCCGTGTTCGGAGACGATCAGCACCGCGCCGCCCCACTCACCGCCGAGCGCGAAGCCCTGGACCAGGCGAAGCAGCGTGAGCAGGACCGGCGCGGCGACGCCCGCGGTGGCGTACGTCGGCAGCACGCCCATCAGGCAGGTCGAGCCGCCCATCAGGACCAGGCTGAAGATCAGGAGTTTCTTCCGGCCGAGCCGGTCGCCGAAGTGGCCGAAGACGAGGCCGCCGACCGGGCGGGCGAGGAACCCGACGGCGTAGGTGAGGAACGCCAGCAGCGTGCCGGTCAGCGGGTTCGCCGTCGGGAAGAACAGCTTGTTGAACACCAGCGCGGCGGCGGAGGTGTAGAGGAAGAAGTCGTACCACTCGATGGTGGTGCCGATCAGGCTCGCGCCGACGATCTTGGCGATCGCCGACCGCTGGGGCTGGCTCACTGCGGGCTCCACTTCGTCGTGGGTCGGGCGGGCGGTGGGGGTCAAGCGGCGGTCCAGCCGCCGTCGAGCGGGATGGAGGCCCCGGTGACGTGGCCGGCGTGCGGCGAGCACAGCCACGTCACCAGGGAAGCGACGTCCCCGGGTTCGATGAGCTTCTTGATGGCGGCGCGCCGGAGGAGCACTTCGGAGACGACGTCTTCCCGCGGGATGTCGTGCTCGGCGGCCTGCGCGTCGATCTGCCCGTCGACGAGCGGGGTGCGGACGTAGCCGGGGTTGACGCAGTTGCTGGTGACGCCGTGTTCGGCGCCTTCCAGCGCGGCGACCTTGGAGAGCCCTTCGAGCCCGTGCTTCGCGGTGACGTAGGCGGCTTTGAAGGCGGAGGCGCGAAGGCCGTGGACGCTCGACATGTTGACGATCCGCCCCCACCCCCGCGCGTACATGCTCGGCAGGCTCCGCCGGATCAGCAGGAAGGGCGCGGTGACCATCAGCGCCTGGATGCGCGTGAACTGCTCGGGCGGAAAGCCTTCGAGCGGCGCGACGTGCTGGACCCCGGCGTTGTTGACCAGGACGTCGACCTCGGCCGGGAGGGTGTCGAGAGCCTCGGCGTCGGTGAGGTCGACGGCGTGCGCCCACCCGCCGACCTCGGTGGCCGCGGCCTCGGCGTTCGCCGCGTCGACGTCGACGACGTGCACCTTGGCCCCGGCCGCGGCCAGAGCGCGGACGCAGGCCAGGCCGATACCGCCGGCACCGCCGGTGACGAGGGCGGTGCGCCCGTCCAGATCGCTGGTCATGGACGGGAACGGTAAGCGTGACACCGGTCGCGAGCCATGTGCGCGAGAGCCACAGCCGGGGAAGATCCAGTGGCGGCGGCAACCACAGCGGGGGCGGCTACCGGCTCAGGAACGTTCCTTCAGCACGGACAGGTAGTGCACGTTGGTCATGACGCCGAGGACGTTGCCGAACGGGTCGACGACCGACGCCGTCACGAAGCCCGGGCCGCGCTCGGTGATCGGCTCGTACTCCTTCGCGCCCAGTTCGTGGAGCCGCGCGAACGTCGCCTCCAGGTCGTCGACGTGCCAGTAGACGATCTCGCCGCCCGGTGTACCGGCACCGGCCGGCGCGTACCTGCGGTCGATGAGGCCCAGTTCGTGCTGGTAGTCGCCGAGGCGGAACTCGGCGTACCCGGGGCGGTGGAAGTACGGCTCGATTCCCAGGAACTCGGTGTACCAGGCCTGCGCGGCCGCGTGGTCGTCGGCGAAGTACGAGACGGTGGCCATTCCTCGCAGCATGTCTGCTCCTTCATTCCCTCGGTCTGCACACATCATGCGGGGTGAAAGTGCTCACCGAGTGCGCACTTTTTTTGCGACACTTCCCCCATGCGCGCCGACCGCCTCGTGGCCACCCTCCTGCTCATGCAGACCCGCGGCCGCGTCACCGCGGGCGAGCTGGCCGAGGAGCTGGAGGTCTCCGTCGCGACCGCCCGCCGTGACCTCGAAGCGCTGTCGGCGGCCGGCGTGCCCGTCTACCCGCAGCCCGGCCGGGGTGGCGGCTGGCAGCTCGTCGGCGGCGCGCGGACCGACCTGTCCGGCCTCACCTCCCGTGAGGCGCAGGCGCTGTTCCTCCTGGCCGGCCCCGCGGCGGCGATCGCGCCGGAGGTGAAGTCGGCGCTGCGCAAGCTGATGGGCGCGCTGCCCGGCACGTTCCGGGCGGACGCCGAGGCCGCGGCAGACGCGGTGATCGTCGACCAGGTCGGCTGGGGCGAGCGGCCGAAGGCCCGGCCGCCGATGGTCGAAGCGCTGCGGGACGCCGTCATCGCCCGCCGCAAGGTCCGCCTGACCTACGCGGGCCGCGAGACGTCGGAGCGGCTCGTCGATCCGTGGGGCCTGGTCGACAAGGACGACGTCTGGTACCTCGTCGCGGGCACCGGCCAGGGCCGCCGGACCTTCCGCGTGGACCGGATCACCGCGGCCGAGCCGATCGACGCCGTCGCGCACCGGCCGTCGGACCTCGAACTGGCCAAGGTGTGGGAAGAAGTCGTCGAAGAAGTCGAAAAACGCCGGTCGCCGCTGACCGCGGACGTCGTCCTCGACCGGCGCTACCTGAGGGTGCTGCGCGACCGGTTCGGCCGGCACTGCGAGGTTGTCGGCGAGCTGCCCGGCGACCGCGTCCGCGTCCGGGTCGCCGCTCCCGCGCCGATCATGATCGCCCAGGAGCTGGCCGGCTGGGGTGCGCTCGTCGACGTCGAAGGTCCGGAATCCGTACGCGCGGAGCTGGCCCGCCTCGGATCGGAACTGGTCGGCCGATACGGTCACTGACCGGGTGAAGATCTTTTGCCACACCCACTGAGCGTGCGCTTTACCCTGCAGTACTCGGTAAACACCGTTAATCGGTACACTGTGGACAGTACGAACGCCCACCAAGAGTGTCCGTTACTCATCGGTATCATGCCGTTCGGAGTATCCGTGCTCACCCGTTTGCTGCTACCGTAACGCCTCCGTGACCTGAACGTGTGTTCGGTGACTTCGGTGAGGGCAGACGATGCGTGACGATGTGATCGAGGCGAGTGCCGTGGTCGGGCATCCGCCGGAGGTGGTGTGGCAGATCGTCGGATCGCCGGAGTGGTATCCCCGCTTCGTCCCGGAGATCAGCTGGAGCGAGGTGCAGGAGCAGGCCTCGCGGGGCCGGGGCCCCCGAGGCGTGATCCGGATCGCCCCCGACCGCCGGCCGATGCTGGAGGCGCAGGTCCAAGCCGTCGTCTACCGCCCGGGCGAGCACGTCGTGTGGTGCGGTGTCCCCGATGACGGCACCTGGGTCTCCCTGGAGCTGAGACCCCTGGCCGGCGGCAAGACCGAGCTCTTCGTGCGGATGATGCTGCAGCCGGAGCACCTGGAACTGGTGTCCTCGATCAAAAAGGACATCCGCGCCATCGCGAGGCGCCTCGACCTGCACCTGTCGGGCCAGGCCGACCCGGACGCCGGTTCCGGCGGCGTCAAGGCCACCAAGCTCCGCACCACCAGCATCCTGGTGCGCGCCGGTGTCCTCAGCCCCGGCCGCCCGGACAAGCTGGCGCGCCAGCTCAACTCCGTCGCGCAGTGGGGCGCGACCGTCGCGGGCGGCTACCAGGCCGCCGCGGCCCGCGCCGCCGACGACGTCGCGCTGCACGACGAGCGCAACGTCCGCACCTTCGCCCAGGTCCAGGAGCGCAGCGACCGGCTGACCAACGCGCTCAGCGAGCTCGGCGTCAACGAGCGCGACCGGATCGCGCTCATGTGCCGCAACCACTCCGCGATGGTCGAGGCGTTCGTCGCGGCCAGCAAGCTCGGCGCCGACGTCATCCTGCTGAACACCGGCCTCTCCGCGTCGTCGGTGAAGGACGTGCTCGCCGAGCACGCGCCGGCCGCCGTCCTGGCCGACGACGAGTTCGCCCAGACCATCGCGAACGTCCCCGGCGACTTCGCGCGCATCAGCACCTGGCCGGACGCCGAGACCGGCTACCCGACCGTCGACGAGCTGATCCAGTCCGCCCCCGCCGACCGGCCCAAGCCCGTGGAGCGGCCGGGCCGGCTGATCGTGCTCACCTCCGGCACCAGCGGCACACCGAAGGGCGCGCGCCGCCCGACCCCGAAGGGCATGGGCGCGGCCGCGTCGATCCTCGACCGCATCCCGCTGCGCGCGGGCGACCGGATCCTCGTGGCGGCGCCGCTGTTCCACAGCTGGGGCCTGGCCGCGATGCAGATCGGGATGGCGCTGCGGTCCCCGCTGGCCCTGGTCCGCAAGTTCGACGCCGAAGAGACCCTGCGGACGATCGCCGAGCAACAGTGCGACGCGCTGTTCGTCGTGCCGATCATGTTGCAGCGGATCATGGACCTGCCCGAACGGGTCCGCGCGCGGTACGACCTGTCGTCGCTGCGGATCGTCGCGAGCAGTGGCTCGGCGATGTCCGGGTCGTTCGTGACGTCGTTCATGGACACCTTCGGCGACGTCCTCTACAACTTCTACGGCTCGACCGAGGTGTCGTGGGCGAGCATCGCCGACCCCGGCGACCTGCGCGCCGCGCCGACCACCGCGGGCCGGTGCCCGCTCGGCACGGCCGTCGCGATCCTGGACGAGGACCGCAAGCCGGTGCCGCCCGGCGGCGAGGGCCAGATCTTCGTCGGCAACGACATGCTGTTCGACGGCTACACCTCGGGCACGGACCCGGCGCGGGCGGCGGACCTGATGGCCACCGGCGACGTCGGTTACCTCGACGCGGCGGGCCGGCTGTTCGTCACCGGCCGGGCCGACGAGATGATCGTCTCCGGCGGCGAGAACGTCTTCCCGCGCCCGGTCGAAGAAGCCCTGGTGGCGCTGCCCGGCGTGCACGACGCGGCGGTGGTCGGCGTGGCCGACGCGGAGTGGGGCCAGCGGCTGGCGGCCTACGTCGTCCCGCGGCGCGGCGCTTCCCTGCACGCGGAAGACATCCGGCAGTACATCCACCACCGCCTGGCCCGCTTCGCCGTGCCTCGCGACGTCTACTTCGTGCCGGACCTGCCGCGCAACGCGACAGGCAAGATCCTCAAGCGCCTGCTGCACGACGACACCTGGCCGGCCACCACGGACTACTGAGAAACCGGCTGCCGCAGCACGGTTTTGAGCTTCGCGGGCTCCGTGCGGCGAGGGTCGCCGAGGTAGATCTCGTGGTGCCGGCCGGTCGGCTCGAGCCCCTGCCCGGCCAGGTACTCGTCGTGCAGCCGGGCGAGCAGCGGGCCTTCGTCGTCGTAGGAACCGACGTGCAACGCCTGCGCGCAACGGCCCTCATCGAGGGTCTCGAACCGGACGTCGGCGTCGAGCTTCTTCTTGCGCCGCACGGTTTCGCGGGCTTCTTCGACGTCGTCCTCGCCGATCCATCCGGGCTGGCTGATGAGCATCGTCCACTGCCAGCTGTCCTTGGCGCGGACGGTGAACGCGGTCATGTCGTCGGCCCACCACAGGCCTTCCAGCGGGCCGACGACGAAGTCCTGCTCCGCGGCCCGCTTGAGCGTGTACGCCACGGCGTAGAGCGCCTCGACGGCCCGTTTGTAGCTCTCCGCGGTGTTCGGGTTGCCGCGACCGTCGATCGCGAGGAACCGCTGTGCGGGCACGTCGATCAGGGCCCAGTCGGTGTTTTTGGGCGCGTACAACGCTTTCAGGTCCTTCTTGACGTCGTAGGGCATCAGGGCGTCCCTTCAGGCAGCGCGGCCAGCCACGCGGCTTCGGCTTCCAGCCGGCTGATCGAGTAGTCGAAGATCGCCCGGACGAACGACGGCGCGGACGGCTGGGCGGCGGCCGCGCGCCGCACCTCGGCCAGCCGTGCGTCGACAGCTTCGGCGCGCCGGGCCAGCGCCGACGCGAGCCGCTCGGGCGGGACGACCGGGCTGTTCGCGAGCCCGGCCAGCACCGGCGGGTGCACCGGGCGCAGTTCGGCGATCGCCGCCTCGGCGGCCTGTGCGCACGCTTCCCGGCCGGCGTCGGTGGCCGTGAACGTCTTCTTGGCCTTGGCGTGCGCGCGATCGGCCGCGACCTCGGCGATCAGGCCACGGTCGCGCAGCTTGCCGAGGACGTAGTAGATCGAGCTGAAACCGAGCGCGGTCCAGTCGCGCATGCCGCGTTCCTCGACCACTTCGTCCAGCTCGTAGCCGTGCCGGGGCCGCTCGACGACGAGGCCGAGCACCGTCAGTTCCGCGTCGGTCAGCACCCGCCTATTCTAGTACTGGAATATAGCGCGGCGTCAACCGAAGAACTCCGCCAGTTCCGCCGCGACCTCGGCCGGAGCCTCTTCGGGCAGGTAGTGATCGGACGGCAGGGCCCGGCCGGTGACGTCTTCGGCGTACCCGCGCCAGACGTCGAGGACGTCGTAGTTGCGGCCGACAAAACTGCGTTCACCCCAGAGCGCCCGGACCGGGATCCCGAGGCGGCGGTCCGCGTCGGCCTCGTCGTGGTCCAGGTCGATCGTCGCGGCCGCGCGGTAGTCCGCGCAGGACGCGGCGATCGACGCCTCGCCGAAGCACCGCACGTACTCGGCCAGCGCGGCGGGGTCGAACGGCGTGCCGCCCGCGTGCCGCGACGTCATCCGGGCGCGGATCCAGAACTCCGGGTCGGCGCCGATCATCCGCTCCGGGATGCCGTGGCCCGCGGTGAGGAAGAACCAGTGCCAGTAGCCGGTCGCGAAGTCCCGGTCGGCGTGGGCGAAGGCGTGCCGCGTCGGCACGATGTCGAGCACGGCCAGGGCGCGCACGGCGTCCGGCCGGTCGAGGGCCATCCGGTGCGCGACGCGGCCGCCGCGGTCGTGCCCGGCGACGGCGAAGCGGTCGAAGCCGAGTTCGGCCATCACGGCCACCTGGTCGGCGGCCATGGCGCGCTTCGCGTACTCGGCGTCTCCTTCGGTGGGCACGGGTTTGCCGCTGTCGCCGTAGCCGCGCAGGTCGGTCGCCACGACCGTGAAGCGCTCCGCGAGCAGCGGCGCGACGGCGTGCCAGATCACGTGCGTCTGCGGATAGCCGTGCAGCAGCAGGATCGGCGGGCCCTCGCCGCCGACCGCGCAGCGGATCGGGACGCCGGGATCGACCGTGCGGTACCGGAACGGCAGCGGGACGCTCATCGGGCTCCTTCCAGCTCGTCGAGCACCGCGCGGGTGAAGCTCCCCGTCGTCGCGGTGCCGCCCAGGTCGGGCGTGCGCAGCCGAGTCTTCGCGAGCACCGCGGCGAGCGCACGTTCGACGTCGGCGGCGGCTTCGGCGTGGCCGAGGTGCTCCAGCAGCAAGGCGGCGGTCCAGATCGCGCCGATCGGGTTCGCGATCCCGCGCCCGGCGATGTCCGGCGCGGAGCCGTGCACCGGCTCGAACATCGACGGGAAGTCGCGCTCGGGGTTGAGGTTGGCGGCCGGGGCGAGACCGATCCCGCCCGCGACGGCGGCCGCGAGGTCGCTGAGGATGTCACCGAAGAGGTTGGACGCGACGACGACGTCGTAGCGGCCCGGGTCGAGCACGAACTTCGCGGCGAGGACGTCGATGTGCTCGGACTCGACGTCGACCTCGGGCCGGGCGGCCGCGCGTTCGGCGACGATCTCGTCCCAGAACGGCATGGTGTGCACGATGCCGTTGGACTTCGTCGCCGACGTCAGCTTCCCGCGGCGGCGCCGGGCGAGGTCGAGGGCGTAGTCGACGACGCGCGTGACGCCGGCGCGGGTGAAGACCGCCTCCTGCACGGCGAGCTCGTCGGGCAGGCCGCGGTTGAGGCGGCCGCCGATCTCGCTGTACTCCCCCTCGACGTTCTCCCGGACCACGACGAAGTCGACGTCACGCGCGTCGCGGACCGGGCTGTCGAGGCCGTCGAACACCCGGATCGGGCGGAGGTTGACGTACTGCCGGAAACCGCGGCGCAGCGGGATGAGCAGGCCCCACAGGGAAACGTGGTCGGGCACGCCGGGCGCGCCGACGGCGCCGAGGAACAGCGCGTCGTGGTGGCGGACGCGGTCGAGGCCGTCGGCGGGCATCATCGCGCCCTCGGCGAGGTAGCGCTCGCAGGACCAGTCGAACTCGTCGTAGCGGAAGGCGACGCCGTGCCGCGCGCCGGCGGCGTCGAGCACGGCGCAGGCCGCCGGGGTCACTTCGCGGCCGATGCCGTCGCCGGGGATGAGGGCGATGCGGTGGGAGGTCATGCCCTCGATGTCAGCAGGCGGCGACGGCCGGCGTCCAAGACCGGATCACGGCCCGGTTGATAGGCCTTGCCTATCGACCGTGGCCACGAACGCGGCCGCGGTCGGCATCAGGGCCGCCCGGCCGACCAGCGCGACGTGCAGGTGGGCGGGCGGATCCAGGGCGAACACGCGCGCGCCGGCCCGCTCCGCCAGCGACGTCCACGAGTCGGCCAGCACGGCCATCCCGACGCCGCCCAGTACCAGCGGCAGGATGGCTTCGCGGTGCTCGGTCTCCACCACCGGCACGATGTCGACGCCGCTCGCGCGGAGGTCGTCGACGAGCCGCCGCATGCCGGTGCCCGGCTGGCCGACGATGAGCCGCTGCCCGTGGAGCAGCTCGCGCGGCACCGGCTCGCCGTCCGGGAACGGCGCGTCCGGGCCGGTGACCAGCACGAACCGCTGCCGGCCGCACGGGACGACGTCGAGCCCGGGCGCTTTCAAGGGCTCGGGACCGGCGGCGAGGCCGAGTTCGGTGACACCGCCGCGGACCATGCCGAGGACGTCGTCCGGGGTGAACGCCGAGCGCACGACCACCCGCAACCCGGGGTGGCGTTCCGTGAACCGGCGGATCATGCCGCTGAGCGGCTCGACCGCCTGCGACGGCATCGCGGCGATCTCGACCCGGCCCGCTTCGAGCCCGCCGACCGAGTCGACGGCGGCCCGCGCGGCGTCGAGCCCGCGAACGATCTGCCGGGCGGGTTCGACGAGCGCGTGCCCGGCCTGGGTCAGCACGAGCCGCCGGCCGACCCGGTCGAACAGGCTGGTGCCGAGGTCGCGTTCGAGGACCCGGACGGCTTGGGAGAGCGAGGGTTGCGCGACGTGGAGCGCTTGGGCGGCCCGGCTCATCCCGCCGTGGTCGACCACGGCGAGGAAGTACTCGAGCTGCCGCGCGTCCACA
This sequence comes from Amycolatopsis sp. NBC_00355, assembly GCF_036104975.1. GTDB lineage: Bacteria > Actinomycetota > Actinomycetes > Mycobacteriales > Pseudonocardiaceae > Amycolatopsis. Next base: position 3,418,191 of record NZ_CP107982.1, read on the forward strand.
CTCACCTCCGGGGCGGTTCAGCATAGATCGCGACGCCGCCGAACCCGGACTGACCTGCGCTCACGGAAATTGTCGGTGGGTACTGGCATGCTTCGTCGGGTAAGCCACCCGGGCCTCCCGCCCGGGGGAAACCGACCGGACGGCAAAGGAAACCAGTGGGGGGACAGGTGGTGACGGCGGTGCCGTGGACCGCGGAACGCGTGGCCGGGCTCGCGCCGGATCCCGCTTCGGAGAAGGCCGGGCGGGCGCTCGCGACACCGGCGAAGTGGTCCGGCGCGGGCGTGAACGAGGACGCGGTCTGGGGCTTCTGCCAAGGCAGCGGCAAGAAGCCGTACCAGACGTGTGTCGAACTGGCCGAGCCCGCGTTCCGGTGTTCCTGCCCCAGCCGCAAGTTCCCGTGCAAACACGCGGTCGGGCTGCTGCTGATGTGGGCCGCCGGTCAGGTGGCCGCGGAAGCACCGCCGGAGTGGGTGCACACGTGGCTCGCCGAGCGGGCGGACCGGGCACGGAAGGCAGCGGAACGCGCGGAAGCCGCGGGCCCGAAGGACGAAGAGGCCGCGGCGAAGCGGGCCGAGGGGCGGGCGGCGCGCGTCGAAGGCGGTGTCGCCGAACTGAAGGTGTGGCTGACCGACCGGGTCGGCGCGGGGTTCGCGGGCTTCGACCGCAACGGTTCGGAGGAGCTGCGCACGGTCGCCGCCCGGATGGTCGACGCACAGGCGTCGGGCCTGGCGGGCGGCCTGCGGCGGGCGGCCGGGATCGTCGGCCGCCGCGACTGGCCGGACGCACTGCTGGCCGAGCTGTCCCTGTTGTTCCTGCTCGCGGACGCGGCGGGCCGGCTGGGTGAACTGCCGCCGGAGCTGGCGGAAACCGTGCGGACGCGGCTCGGGTTCTCGGTCGAGACCGCCCGGGTCCTGGAGAGCGGCGAGCGCGTCTCGGACGACTGGCTGATCACCGGCGCGGCCGACGAGGAGAACGACCGGCTGTTGACCCGGCGCACGTGGCTGCGCGGCCGGGTCACGGGGCGCGACGCACTGGTGCTGTCGTTCGCGCCGCCGGGCCGCCCGCTCGACGCGTCGTTGCCACCCGGGCACCTGCTGACGGCGGAGCTGGCCTTCTACCCGGGTGCCGCGCCGCTGCGCGCGCTGGTGGCGGAGCGGGGAATCCCGCTGCCGGCCCCGTCGGCCGTGGGCGGCTCGATCGAGAACGCGCTGGCGGCGTACGCCCGGGCGATGGCGGCGGACCCGTGGCTGGAACGCTGGCCGGTCCTGCTGTCGGAAGTGACCCCGGCCGAACACGCCGACGGCTGGTGTCTGTCCGAAAAGGACGGAACAGCACTGCCGTTGGTGCCGTACGCGTTCCCGTGGTCGCTGCTGGCGCTCTCGGCCGGCGGCCCGCTGACGGTGGCGGCGGAATGGAGCCAAGCGGGCCTGCGCCCGCTGACGTGCTGGCACGAAAACCGGGCGGTGCGGCTATGACTCCCACCAGCCCCATGCCGTCCCCCCAGACACCCGAGTCAACCGCCCAAACACACGAACCGACCCTCTGGGTACGCAAGCCGACCCCCTGGGTACGCGAACCGACCCTCCAGGCACGCGAGCCGACCCCCTGGGTACGCGAACCGACCCTCCAAACACGCGAACCGACCCCCTGGGTACGCGAACCGACCCTCCAAACACGCGAACCGACCCCCTGGGTACACGAGCCGACCCTCCAATCACGCGTGTCGACTCCTCCATCACGCGTGTCGACCCTTCGATCACACGTGTCGTCCCTCCAGACACGCGTGTCGGCTCCCCGATCACGCGAGTCGACCCGATACGCACCCGCGCCGGGACCTCTCGCCGGTCCGCCGAAACCCCGTCCTCAGACCAAGGAGGTGCGCTCGTGAAAGCCTGGGAAGACCTCGTCGGCACCGCGCTCCTCGGCACCCGCCGGCGCCCGCTCGACCTGAGCACCCAGCCGCCCGCGGTCCAGGACCTCGCCACCGAACGCGACGAGCCCGCGGAGCAGCTGCTGGCCGCCGCCGCGGTGCTGACCACCTACCGGCGGGCCGGACGGCGGGCGCTCGGGGACGTCAAACCGCTGCCCGCCGCCGCGCCCGACGAGCGGCCGTTCGTGCCCGCTCTCGCGCGGGAACGGCTCTCCCGGCTGCTGGCCGCGAGCCACCCCGACCTGCTCCAGGAGTGGCTCGGCATCCTGGCCGGCACGGACTACCGTGTCCCGCCGGAGTTCCTGCCGCTGCTGGCCGAAGCGGCGCGCACCAAGGCCGCGCTGCGCGGCCCGCTCGTCGCGGTCGCCGGGCCCGTCGGCGCGTGGCTCGGGCAGCGCAATCCCGACTGGGGTTTCCTCGCCGCGCCCGCCGAGGAATCCGGGGACGTCTGGCAGTACGGCAGCCTCGCCCAGCGCCGCCGCTGGCTGACCGCCCGGCTGACCGACGATCCGGACGCGGCCCGCGAAGCGCTGACGACGTCGTGGAAGAGCGAACCCGCCGACGTCCGCGCCGACTTCCTCGGGGTGCTCGCCGGGCACGTCCGGGACGCGGACGAAGACTTCCTCGAAGCCGCCCTCACCGACCGCGCGGCCGCCGTCCGGGAGAAGGCCGCGGATCTGCTCGGCCGGTTGCCGAACACCCGCCACGGGCACCGGATGGCCGAACGGCTGCGGCCGCTCGTCCGCCGCCGGGGCAGGATCCTCGAGATCTCCTTGCCCCGGACCGAACGCGGCAAGGACGAGGGCACCGTCCGGCTGCGCACGCTGGTCGCGGCCGCGCCGCTGGCGTTCTGGACGGAGTTCGGGCCGCCGGCCGAGGTGGTGCGGATGACCGTCGAGGGCTGCCCGCCCGGCGTGCTGCGCGACGCCTGGGCGTCCGCGGCACTGCGCCAGCGCGACGAGACCTGGGCGCAGGCCCTGATCGGCGCCGACCCCGGCGGGCGCACCACCCCGCCGCTGCTCGGCGTGCTGAGCCCGGCCAGCCAGGCCGGCACCATCGCGCACCTGGTCGGGCGGCTGCCCACCGAGTCGTTCGCCCGGCTGGTGCACGAGCTGCCCCGGCCGTGGACCGCCGAGCTCGGCACCGCGCTGCTCGACTGGATCGCCCGCCAGGACGACCACCGCCTGGTCTCGCACGCCGCCGTCGTGATCGCCCGCGCGGTCCCGCCCGGCTGCCTGCGCCACCCGCTGGCCACCACCCGCCTGACCATGGACGCCGGGCCGTGGCGCCGGGCGCTCACCGAAACGTTGAACTTCCGCCGCGAAATGTACGAGGAGCTCGCATGACCGCCCCCGCCACCGTCCTCCGGCCGCACGCCGAACAGGACCACGCCGCCGAACTGGCCGCCCTGGCCGCCGCCGACGAGCGGGCCAAGCCGCCGAACTGGCTGCTGTCCCCCTGGGCCGTCGTCGAGTACCTGCTCGGCGGCACCCTGCCCGACGGCACCGTGATCACGCCCAAGTACGTCGGCCCGCGACGGCTGATCGAGGTCGCCGTCGCCACCCTGGCCACCGACCGCGCGCTGCTGCTGCTCGGCGTGCCGGGCACCGCGAAGACGTGGGTGTCCGAGCACCTGACCGCCGCGATCAGCGGCGACTCGACGCTGCTGGTGCAGGGCACCGCGGGCACGTCCGAGGAGTCGATCCGGTACGGCTGGAACTACGCCCGGCTGATCGCCGAAGGGCCGAGCGCCGCCGCGCTCGTCGAAAGCCCGGTGGTGCGCGCGATGCGGGACGGCAAGCTGGCGCGGCTCGAGGAGCTGACGCGCATCCCGGCCGACGTCCAGGACACGCTGATCACCATCCTGTCCGAGAAGACGCTCCCGATCCCGGAGCTGGGTGACGAGGTGCAGGCGCGGCCCGGCTTCAACATGATCGCGACGGCGAACAACCGCGACAAGGGCGTCAACGAGCTGTCCAGCGCGCTGCGGCGGCGGTTCAACACCGTCGTGCTGCCGCTGCCGGACAGCGCGGAGGCGGAGATCGAGATCGTCAGCCGCCGGGTCAAGGAGCTCGGCACGTCGCTGCAACTGCCCGCCGAAGCCGCCGAGCTGGCCGAGATCCGCCGGGTGGTCACGGTGTTCCGCGAGCTGCGCTCGGGCCGCACCGAAGACGGCCGCACGGCGGTGAAGTCGCCGTCCGGCACGCTGTCCACCGCCGAGGCGATCAGCGTGCTCACCGGCGGCCTGGCCCTGGCGGCCCACTTCGGCGACGGCGTGCTGCGCCCGCACGACGTCGCGGCCGGCATCCACGGCGCGGTGGTCAAGGACCCGGTGGCCGACCGCGCGATCTGGCTGGAGTACCTGGAGACGGTCGTCCGCGAGCGCGACGGCTGGGCCGACTTCTACCGGGCCGGCCAGGAGATCTCGTGAACCGAGCCACCCAGGGAGCGGGGGTACGCGCTTGACCACCACCCACCTGCTCGGCATCCGCCACCACGGCCCGGGTTCGGCCCGGGCCGTGGCGGCGCGGCTGGCGGAGCTCGAACCGGACGTCGTCCTGATCGAGGGCCCGCCGGAAGCCGACGCGCTCGTCGAACTGACCGAAGACCCGGCGATGGTACCCCCGGTCGCGCTGCTGGCGTACGCGACCGACGACGTCTCGCGCGCCGCGTTCTGGCCGTTCGCGGTCTTCAGCCCCGAGTGGCAAGCGCTTGCGTACGCCCGGGAAGCCGGTGTCCCGGTGCGGTTCTGCGACCTGCCGGCCGCGAACACGTTCGCCGCCGGACCGGACGACCTCGGCGCGCCCCACGGCGATCCGCTGGCCGGGCTGGCGGCCGCGGGTGGCTACGACGATCCCGAACGCTGGTGGGACGACGTCGTCGAGTCGCGCCGGGACGACGCGTCGCCGTTCGAGGTGATCGCCGAGGCGATGACCGCGCTGCGCGAAGACGAAGAGCCGCCGCAGGGCAACGAGGCGCGCCGCGAGGCCCACATGCGCACGGTGCTGCGCCGCACGCGCAAGGAAGGTTTCGAGAACATCGCCGTCGTCTGCGGGGCGTGGCACGTGCCCGCGCTGGCCGACCCGCTGCCGCCCGCGTCACACGACGCGGCCGTCCTCAAAGGACTCCCGAAGCGGAAGGTCGCGTGCACCTGGGTGCCGTGGACGCACGGGCGCCTCGCCACGGCCAGCGGTTACGGCGCGGGCGTCCGGTCACCGGGCTGGTACCACCACCTCTTCACCACGGCCGAGGACGTGACGACGCGCTGGCTGACCGGTGTCGCGGCGGTGCTGCGCGAAGAGGATCTGCCGGTCTCGACCGCGCACGTCATCGAGGCGGTCCGGCTGGCCGAGGCACTGGCCGCGCTGCGCGGCCGGTCGTCGGCGGGGCTGGCGGAGGTCACCGAAGCCACCCGGTCGGTGCTGTGCGGCGGGGACGACGTGCAGGTCGCGCTGGTCACCCGGCGGCTCGTCGTCGGCGAACGGCTCGGCGAGGTGCCCGACCGCGTCCCGCAGCCGCCTCTGGCCGCGGACCTGACCGCGACCGCGAAGCGCCTGCGGCTCAAGAAGGACCCGGTTGTCAAGGAGCTCGACCTCGACCTGCGGACCCCGGGTGGGCTGGACCGCTCGCGGCTGCTGCACCGGCTGCGTGTGCTCGGCATCGAGTGGGGCAGCCGGGAGGCGTCGGCGCGGCGGAACCGCGGCACGTTCCGGGAGACCTGGGCGCTGTGCTGGGAGCCGTCGTTCGAGGTCGACCTGGTCGCGGCGGCCGTGCACGGCACCACCGTGCCCTCGGCGGCCTCCTCCGCCGTCCGGGACACGGTCGAGGGCACCCCGCCGCTCGACGAAGTCACCACCGCCGTCGAGAACTGCCTGCTAGCCGACCTGCCGGAGGCACTGCCCGACGCGCTCGCGGCGCTCGACGCGCGCGCCGCGGCCGACTCGGACGTCGCGCGGCTGATGTCCGCGCTGCCGGCCCTGGCCCGGGCGACCCGCTACGGCGACGTCCGCGGCACCGACACCGCCGCGTTGCGGGCCGTCGCCCTCCGCATGCTGGACCGGGTCTGCGCCGGGCTGCCGCCGGCGACCCACGGGATCGACGACGACGCCGCGGCCCGGTTCTGCAAGCTGATCGACGGCGTCCACGACTCCACCGCGTTGCTGGGCGACGAGGCGAAGGACCGCTGGCTGGCCGCGCTGGCCCGGCTGGCCGAACGGCCGGCGCTGCCGCCGCTGCTGTCCGGGCGGTTGTCCCGGATCCTGCACGACGCCGGGCTGCTCGACGCGCTCGACATCGAGCTGCGGCTCGGCCGGGCGCTCACGCCGGGCGTCACGCCGTCGGCGGGGGCGGCCTACGTCGAGGGCTTCTTCGACGGCGGGGCCCTGCTGCTGGTGCACGACGAGGGTCTGCTGCGGGTGATCGACGCCTGGCTCGCGGCGATCCCCGCCGACGTCTTCACGGAGGTGCTTCCGTTGCTGCGGCGCACGTTCGGCGCGTTCAGCAGTCCCGAGAAACGGGCGATCGGGCAGCGGGCGGCCGGGCTCACCGGCGCCGCGAGGGTCGTCGTGCCGACGGCCGACGAACTGGACGAGGAACGGGCCGAGCGGGTGCTGCCCGTCATGGCGACGCTGCTGGGGGTAGGGGCATGAGCGTGGACGCGGACCGGTTGCGCCGGTGGCGGCTGGTGCTGGGCGGCGAAGGCGCCGAGGGCTCGGGCCTGGCCGACGCCCAGCTGTCCGAAGAGGACAGTGGGGTCGACAAGGCGCTGGCGGCCCTCTACGACAAGCCGGACGAGGACGCCACCGGCGGGCCGCGGAGCGCGAACCTCGGCGCGTCGGCGCCGCGGGTCGCGCGCTGGCTCGGCGACGTCCGGCGGTACTTCCCCAGCACCGTCGTGCAGGTGATGCAGCGCGACGCCGTCGACCGGCTCGGGCTGACCCGGATGCTGCTGGAGAAGGAGCTGCTCTCGGCGGTCGAGCCGGACGTCCACCTGGTCGGCACCCTGCTCTCGCTCAACAGCGTGCTGCCCGAGGAGACCAAGGAGACCGCGCGCGAGGTCGTCCGCAAGGTCGTCGAGGAGCTGGAGCAGCGGCTCGCGGAGCGCACCCGCGCGGCGATCAAGGGCGCGCTCGACAAGGCGTCGCGCACGCACCGGCCGCGTCCGGGCGACATCAACTGGGCGCGCACGATCCACGCGAACCTCAAGCACTACTCCCCCGAGCTGCGCACGATCGTGCCGGAGAAGCTGATCGGCTTCGGCCGGCGGCAGCAGGCGGTGCAGCGTGACGTCATCCTGGCCGTCGACCAGTCGGGCTCAATGGCGGAGTCGGTGGTCTACTCGGGGCTGTTCGGCGCGGTCCTGGCGTCGATGCGGGCGTTGAAGACGTCGTTCGTCGCGTTCGACACCGAGGTCGCCGACCTCACCGAGCACCTCGCCGACCCGGTCGACGTGCTGTTCGGCACCCAGCTGGGCGGCGGCACCGACATCAACCGCGCGATCGCCTACTGCCAGGGGCTGGTCGGGCGCCCCGAGCAGACGCTGCTGGTGCTGATCAGCGACCTCTACGAGGGCGGCGACGAGGACGAACTGCTGCAGCGCGTCGCCGAGCTGGTCGGCTCGGGGGTCCAAGTGGTGACGCTGCTGGCCCTGTCCGACTCGGGCGCGCCGTCGTACGACCACGAGAACGCGGCAGCCCTGGCCGAGCTGGGGATCCCGGCGTTCGCGTGCACCCCGGACCAGTTCCCCGAACTGATGGCGGCGGCAGTCCGGGGCGACGACCTGCAGGCCTGGGCGGCCCGCGAGAACAGCTGAGTTGCGGGATTAAACCCACCCCGGCCGCTGTTGAAGCCACCGTGGGACGCATTCGGGGCCCGCACCGCCGACCAGGAAGGGACGGCTCACCATGAAGGTCCGCAGTTCGCTTCGTTCGCTCGCCCGCCAGCCGGGCGCCCAGGTGATCCGCCGCGGGACGCGCGTGTTCGTCATCAACAAGGACAACCCGCGCTCCAAGGGCCGCCAGGGCTGACCCCGGGGCAGCACAACGCGTTGACCGGGCCCCGGAACCGCACGGTTCCGGGCCCGGCCCGTTTCCCGCCCGGTCACGGTTGGGCCGCTTTCGGGGCGATGCAGTACCAAACCCCCGTCGGTGTCAAGAACGCCCGCGCGGTCGCCGAAGCGCTGCAGCACTCCGACCCGTCGGCAGTGCTCGGCTAGACCGACCTCAGCGGGACGCCGACACCGGGGAACCCGCGCGGCCGAAGCGCATCACGCCGTCGTCGAGGCGGTTGAAGCGCATGTCCGCGAGGTCCAGCAGGTAGTTCTGGCGCATCATCCAGGGCCGTCGCCCGCCCTGCTTCGGCAGGCCGGCGGCGGCCCTTTTGACGTACCCGGACGCGAGGTCGACGATCGGGCGCGGCCGGCCCGCGCTCGAAGCATCCGCCGCGTCCGGGGTGCACGAGACGAACCCGCGGCGGTCCAGGTGCTCCAGCAGGCGGCAGACGTACTGGGACGTCAGGTCCGCGCGCGGCGTCCACGAGTTGTTCGTGTACCCCACGCACCACGCCAGGTTGGGGATGCCGCCGAACATCATGCCCTTGTAGGCCCGCTGCTCGCCCGGCTCGATCTCGCGGCCGTCGACGCTCAGCGTGATCCCGCCGAACGCCACCAGCCGCAGCCCGGTCGCCGTCACGATGACGTCCGCGGGCAGCGTCCGGCCCGACGCAAGCTCGATCCCGGAGGCGGTGAACCGCGCGATCCGGTCCGTCACGATGTCGGCCTTGCCCGAACGCAGCGCCTGGAACAGGTCCGCGTCCGGCACCAGGCACAGCCGCTGGTCCCACGGCGCGTAGTCCGGCACGAAGTGCGGGTCGACCGGGATCGACGCGGGCAGCTGCGCCGCCACCCGGTCGCGCAATGTCCGCGACGCCCAGTCCGGCAGCCGCCGCATCAGCTGGAAGAAGAACGTGCCCATCACGACGTTCTTGCCGCGCACCACGCGGTGCGCGAGGTTTTCCGGCAGCAGCGCGCGGATCCGGTCGGCGAGCGCGTCCCGTCCCGGGCGCGCCACGATGTACGACGGCGAGCGCTGCACCATCGTCACCCGGGCCGCGCGCGGCGCCATCGCCGGGACGAGCGTCACCGCCGTCGCGCCGCTGCCGATCACCACGACCTGCTTGCCGTCGTAGTCCAGCTCGGCGGGCCAGTGTTGCGGGTGCACGATCGCGCCCGCGAACTCCTCACGTCCCGGGAAATCGACGACGTGACCGCCCGCGTAGTCGTAGTAACCGCTGCACAAGTACAGGAACCGGCAGGTGAACGTGGCGCCGTGCGCGGTCGACACGGTCCACAGGGCTTCGGCGGAAGACCACGAAGCGCCCACCACCCGGTGGCCGAACCGGATGTGCCGCTCGACGCCGTAGGCGGCCGCGGTCTCGCGGACGTAGGCGAGGATCGACGGGCCGTCGGCGATCGCCTTCGCGTCCTTCCACGGCCGGAACGGGTAACCGAGGGTGAACATGTCCGAATCGGAGCGGATGCCCGGATACCGGAACAGGTCCCAGGTTCCGCCGATCGTGTCACGCGCTTCGAGCACGGCGTAACTCTTGCCCGGCAAACGTTCCTGGAGGCGGCAGGCCGCGCCGACACCGGACAGGCCGGCGCCCACGATCAGGACGTCCACGTGCTCCGCGCTGGTCATGAATTCCAGCGTAACCGAGGTGCGGACCACGCTGGGCCGGGTCGAGGCACCGACCCAGCGTGGAGGCCTGCATCAGCTTTCGGGGGTCCGGGTGGCGGAGCCCCCGGCCGGGGCGAAGCCCCGCATGTCACGGCAGCGGCACGACCTTCGTCGCGCCGAAGCTGCCCTTCAACGGCACCACCACGGACTTGCCGCGCACCGTCACCGTGACACTGTCCTGCGTCTGCGTCGGGTCCGACACCGCGAGCTGCCGACCCCAGCCGCACCGCCCGATCGCCACCGACGCCGGCCCGGACACCCGGACATCGCCGACCGAGCCGGCCGCGAAGAAGTTCGCCAGCAGGGTCTCGCCGACCTGGACCGCCTGGACCGTCGCGGTGTTGGCCCGCACCTGCCATGCCGAAAACACCCCGACCGCGGCGACCGTGCCGAGCACCGACGCGCCCGGAAGCACCGCGTACGCGTACGTCGCGTTCACGGGCTTGGTCCCGTGCTCCAGCACCAGTTTCTGGTACCGGCGCGTGTTCGGCGCCGTCGTGCCCTTGGTGTTGGCACCGGTGTCGATGTCGCGCCACGCGCCCGTGCGGTCCTCGCGCAACGCCGTCACCGAAGCGTCGTCGAGCAGCACGTACCCGCCGACGTTCTCCAGGTGCAGCCACTTCGGCCGCCTCAGTGCGGAGACCTTCCCGAGGTCGGTCGCGACGCGCCGGAAGTCCGCGGTCAACGCGCCCTTACCGCCTTCGCCGAGGTTGCGGTTCTCGATCGTCGTGCGCACCGCGGCCGCCGACGTGCTGGTGATCCCCGCGCCCAGGCAGACGATCCCGGCGGGCGTGAAGAACCACGATTTCCTGCCGGTCAGGGAACCGTCCCAGGACTTGAAGTCGAACGCGAAGGCGCCGTGCTTGTCGTCCCAGCGGACGCCGCCGGTGTGCGGGTTCGGGCCGACCGGGACGTTGCCGAACTTCGGGTCCGGCGGGCCGTCGTTCTCGGTCGTGCCCGGCAGCAGCAGCGGGTCGACGGTCGGCCAGTACGCGTCGGTGTAGTGCCCCTTCGCGTTCGGCACGAACGTGTAGAGCACGCCGTCGCCGACGTGGTAGCCCTTGAGGTTCTGGCCGTTGATGGACTCGTAGCGGGAGATCCGCGTCGAGCTGACGCCCAGGGACGCCGTCCAGTCCCCGGTGACGTGCACCATGCGGTCCTGCTGGCCGAAGATCCGGTGCGCGGCCGTCGTCCGCGCCGGGCGGGCGCGTGCCGCCAGCATGTCCTGCGCGAACTCGATGCCCGGCGTGGCCACGAGGTCCGGGCCGGGCGCGAACCGCTCGGGGTCCGGGATCTTGAGGAACGGCGCGTACGTGCCCTCGGTGATCCACTTCGCCGCGAGGGCGTTGAGGTCGGTCTTGGTCTTGCCCGAAGCCGTCCGGGCCAGCACCAGCGTCGCGACCGTCAGCTGGTGGCCGATGTCGTGCCCGGTCTCGCCCTGGCGCGACAGCATCCGCCCGCGCACCGGCTCCACCAGCGCGCCGGCGTAGACGAACGGCGCGAACGCGTCCGCGACCAGCGCGTAGATCTTGTCCTTCAGCGGCTGCGGGAGCGCGAACTCGGTGCCCTGCGTGACGTGGATGGCTCCGGCCAGCGCGGTGAGCAGCACGATGCCGTAGTGCCCGGGGTACGGGATGGTGTCGTGCTGGATGAACGAGCCGTCGACGTGGAAGCCGTCACCTGCCGCGCGGTCCAGCCGTGCGACGACGCTCGCCGCGCCCCCGCCCGCGACGTCGGTGAGCGCGTCGATGCCGGTCTTGATCCAGGCCGGGTCGCCGATCAGCGCGCCGGCGACGATCGAGATCAGGCCTTTGTCCGCGCGGTTCGCGCCGGTCTCGACGAGCGCCGTGTTGTTCGCGCGGACGTTCGGGTTGCCGACGAACCGCTTGATCGGGCTGACGTACCGGGCGAGCTCGTCGGCGGTCAGCTGGTCGGCGACCACCGAAAGCGTGTGCAGAACGTAGTACGGGACGCCGATTTCGTAGGTGTACCAGTTGCCGATCTCGCCGACATCCGGGTTGTACTGGCTGGCGTAGATCAGCTCCAGCGCCGCCTTGATCCGGGTCAGCACCGCCGGATCCCCGGCCAGCGCGCCGCCGGGGGTGCCCCAGTCGACGGCGATGGCGCGCAGCCGCGCGTACATCGACGTCGTGTAGTCGCTGCCGGGGCCGAGCGGCAGGTCCGTCCACAGTGGAGCACCACCGCCCGCCACGGACAGGCTGTCGTGGTACGCCTTGGCGACACGGCTCAGGTTGGCCAGCGCCGCGGTGCGTTCGGGTGACGGCCGGTTGATGCCGCTCTGCAGCTGCCGGTAGGCCGCGACGATCGGCGCGGTCGCGGCGGGAACGCCACTCGCCGCGGCCACCGGGGTGGCGGCCGAGGCGAACGCCGGGCGGGTGAGGAACACGGTGGAAGCGGCCGCCAGGGCGCCGCCGCGCAGGGCGTTTCTCCGGTTCACGGGCATGACAATGCCTCCCAGGATCAAGACATCCTTGGCTTGCGGGAAAGGGGAACGGGAATGCGGTGCTGCGGCGGCGTTCGGGGTCGTGAGTGGTTAGGGCGGTTCTAACCGCCCTAACCACTCACGACGGGGTCAGCGGGTTCCGTCGGTGCGTCGGGGCAGCTGCCAGGGGTTGGCCTCCTGCAGGGGTTCGGGCAGCAGGGCGTCCGGGAAGCCCTGCCACGCGATCGGGCGCAGGAAGCGCTCGATCGCCGCGGTGCCGACGGACGTCGTGGTCGGGGCGGTCGTGGCCGGGTACGGGCCGCCGTGCTGCTGGGCCCAGCTCACCGTGACGCCGGTGGGCCAGTCGTTCCACAGCAGCCGGCCGGCGATGCGGGCCAGAGCCGGCAGGACCGGCCGGATCCAGTCCGCGTCGGACTCCTCGCCGTGGATCGTGGCGGTGAGTCCCGGTTCGATGACGTCGAGCAGGCGCAGCAGTTCGGCCTGGTCGGCGTAGGTGACGATCAGCGACGCCGGCCCGAAGCACTCCTGGTGCACGGCCTCGCCGCCCTCGAGGAACTGCTTGCCGGTGGTGGCGAGCAGCGTCGGCGTGAACGCGGGTGCCTCGGACGGCGACGCCGCGACGACGTCGACCCCCGGGACCTCGCGAAGCTTCGCGAGCGTCGAGGCGTACCCGCTCGCGATGCGGTCGTTGAGCATCGGCTGGGCCGCGGCGCCGTCCAGCGCCGAGCGCAGCGTCTCGGTCAGGCCGTGGTCCTCCGGCAGGAACAGCAGGCCCGGCTTGGTGCAGAACTGGCCGGCGCCGAGGGTGAACGACCCGGCGTAGCCCTTCGCGACGGCCTCACCGCGGGCGGCGATCGCGCCCTCGGTGACGACCACCGGGTTCACGCTCCCCAGCTCGCCGTAGAACGGGATCGGCCGCGGCCGCGCGTTGGCGATGTCGAACAACGCGCGCCCGCCCGGGATCGACCCGGTGAACGACGCCGCCGCGATCCGCGGGTCCTGCAGCGCGGTGACGCCCTCGTCCTGGCCGAAGATGACGTTGAACAGGCCGGCCGGGGCGCCCGCCTCGAGCAGCGCCTCACGCACGATCAGGCCGGTCTGCGCGGACAGTTCCGGGTGGCCCGGGTGCGCCTTGAGGATCACCGGGCAGCCCGCGGCCAGCGCGGACGCGGTGTCACCGCCGGCGACGCTGAACGCGAACGGGAAGTTGCTGGCCGCGAACACCAGCACCGGGCCGATCGCGGTCTTGACGCGCCGGATGTCCGGGCGCGGGCCCATCGGCCAGTCGGCGTCGGCGTGGTCGACGGTGGCACCGAGGTACGCGCCGTCGGTGAGGGACTCGGCGAACAGCCGCAGCTGGAACGTCGTGCGCTTCAGCTCGCCGGCCAGCCGCGGGGTGGCGGGCAGGTGGGTCTCGGCGTGGGCCAGCGGGACCAGCTCGCCGGCGGCGGCGTCGAGGGCGTCGGCGACCGCGACCAGCCAGCGGCCGCGTTCGGCCGGGGTGGCCTCCGCGGCGGGGCGGGCGGCTTCGGCGGCGGCCGCCAGGATCTTCTCGAGCGTGGCGGCGTCGGTGGCCTGGCTCATTTCGGGTACAGCTCCTCAGTTCTCGTGGGCGGCGGCGGTGGCGGTGTCCAGGTCGCGCCAGCGGCCCGGACCGGCCAGTCCGAGGTGGTACAGGTGCAGCTCGGCCGCGCCCGCCTTGGCGAGCTCGCCGACGTAGGCGGCGATGTCGGGCACGGGGGCGGCCGCCACGGCGGTGATGTAGCTGCCGATCGCCACCCGCTCCGGCAGGGCTTCCCTGGCCGCGGCGACGGCGTCGGCCCCCGTCGCGGGCACCCAGCCGAACAATACGACGGAATCGGCGTCCTCGATGGCGCCCGGCGTCAGGCCGGGCAGGGCGCCGGTGACCCACGGGTCGAGCGCGCCGTGCAGCACGATCCGGGTGCCCTCGGGCAGCGTGGCCAGCACGGCGGCCCGCAGCGCGTCGGTGGCGTCCTGCCGAGTCCGCAGCAGCGCTTGGGTCAGCGACGGCGGCAGGGCGTCGGCCACGGCGCCGAGGTCGCCGGTGGCGATCAGCCGGCGGACCTCCTCGACGAGCTGGGCCCGGACGGTGTCCGCGTCGACGTCCCACGAAGAAGCGCACGCGTCACAGCAGCAGATCGACAGCAGCCGGGCCACCGCGGGCGCCCAGACGCCGTCGGTCTTCTCGTGCTGGTGCTGGTGCACCGCGCCGAGCGGGCCGCACGCTTCGAGGACCACCGACGACAGGTCGAGCCCGGCGACGGCCTCCGCGGTCATGGCCGCGGCGTACTCGCGCACCGCGGGCTGCGACGGGCACAGCGCCCACGGGTAGACCTCGCCGAAGCAGTTGCGCACGGCGACGTCCGGGTGCTCGTACCCGAGCTGCGAGTTGTGCGTCAGCACGATCCACGCGGCGGCCGGGATCCCGGCTTCGTTGAGCAGCCGGACGGCGTCGCCGCCGGAGTCCTCCGCCGTGGTCCAGTCCGGAGTGGACGGACGCAGCGAGCCCCACGCCGACGGGCGCACCGGCCGGTGGAACGCCGCGTGCCGCGCCACGACGGCCGTGCGCGACGCCGACCAGGGCGTCGCCGCGCGGGTGCTGTGGTACGACAGCGCGACGGCCACCTCGTCGACGCCGAGGCCGCGGGCGCGGTCGAGGAAGCCGTCCTCCAGGACGTCCCACGGGTAGGCGTAGCCGGTCACCTTCACCGGGTCACCACCTCGCCGTGTTCGGCTCGAAACCCTCGACGTACTGGCGCATGTAGGTCACGTCGTCCCGTTTGGTCTGTCCACATCGGACGTAGTTCTCGTGCAGCTTCGCGAGCGCGTCCTCGTCGATCGTGACGCCCAGCCCCGGCGTGGTCGGCACGGCGACGGCGCCCTCGCGGAACTCCAGCACGCCCGGCTCGATGACGTCCTCGACCTTCCACGGCCAGTGCGTGTCGCAGGCGTAGGTCAGGTGCGGGGTCGCCGCGGCGACGTGCACCATCGCGGCCAGGCTGATCCCGAGGTGGCTGTTGGAGTGCATCGACAGGCCGACGCCGAAGCTCTCGCACGTCACCGACAACGACTGGGTGGCGCGCAGACCGCCCCAGAAGTGGTGGTCCGACAGGAGAACGCCGATGGCGCGCGCCCGGAAGCCGGGCTCGACGTCGCCGAAGTTCACCACGCACATGTTGGTGGCCAGCGGCATCGACGCCTGCTCGGCGACGCGGGCCATGCCCTCGATGCCCGGCGTCGGGTCTTCGAGGTACTCCAGGACACCGTCCAGTTCGGACGCGACGCGGATGCCGGTCTCCGGCGTCCACGCGGCGTTCGGGTCGATCCGCAGCGGGTGCCCGGGGAACGCCTCGGCCAGCGCGCGGATCCCGTCGACCTCCTGCGCGGGCTCGTAAACGCCGCCCTTGAGCTTGATCGAGCGGAAGCCGTACTCGTCGATCATCCGCCTCGCCGAGCCGACCAGGGTCTCGGGCGTGGTGATCTCGCCCCAGGAGTCCTCGCGGCCGTCGATGTGCTTGCCGTACTTGTAGAACAGGTACGCGGAGAACTCGACGGCGTCGCGCGCCTTGCCGCCGAGCAGGTCGCTCACCGGGCGGCCGAGCAGGTGCCCCTGCGCGTCCAGGCAGGCGACCTCGAACAGCGAGTACACACTCGCGACGGTCTTGCGGATGGAGAACCCGCCGATCAGCCCGTGCGCGTCGGTCAGCACGGTGCCCGACAGCGCCTGCGCGACGAGCCGCTGCAGGCCGGGCAGGTCGAAGACGTCGTGGCCGCGCAGCCGCGGCAGCACCTTGCGCACCTCGCCGAGGAACGCTTCGTCCCCATAGGACTCCCCGAGCCCGACGATCCCGTCCTCGCACTTGACCTGGACGATGCCGCGCAGCGCGAACGGCTCGTGCACGCCCATGACGTTGAGCAGCGGCGGGTCGGCGAACGCGACCGGGGTCAGCACCACGTCGAGGATCTTCATCAGCTCAGCGCCTTCAGGGTCGTGAAGCCGTCCTCCACGACCTTCTGCAGCCGGTCGATCTGCTCTGGCGTCGGCTCGACCAGCGGCGGCCGGACCGAGCCGACCTTGTCGCCGCGCAGCCGGGCGGCGGCCTTGACCAGCGACACGGCGAAGCCGGGCGACTCGTCGCGCAATGCCACCAGCGGCAGGTAGAACCCGGCCAGCAGGGTGTCCATCGTCGCGTTGTCGCCCTCGGCGAGCGCGCGGTGGAAACGGTGGGCGATCTCCGGCGCGAAGCAGTGCACGGCCGAGGAGTAACGCGCGACGCCGATCGCGGCGTACGCCTTGGCGGACATCTCCGCGGTCGGCAACCCGTTGAAGAACAGGAAGTCCCGCGCGCGGTCGGTGTCGAGCGAGCGGATCGTGGTGACGATCCGGGTCATCACCTCGACGTCGCCGTAGCCGTCCTTGAGCCCGACGACCGAGGGGATGTCGAGCAGCGACGCCGCGGCCGGCGCGGTGAACACGCCGGTGCCGCGGTGGTAGACGATCACCGGCACGGACGTGTCGCCGACGGCGTAGCGGACGAAGTCGACCAAACCCGACTGCGGCCCGGAAACCAGGTACGGCGGCAGCAGCAGGACGCCGTCCGCGCCGCCGGCCTCGGCCGCCGCGACGCCGGCCCGTGCCGACGCGGCGCCGCCACCGGCACCCACCCAGACCGGCACGCGGCCGGCGGCCACCTCACGGGACCTGGCGAGCACCGCGGCGTGCTCGGCGGGCGAGAGCGAGCTGAACTCGCCGGTGCCGCACGCGACGAACAGCGCACCGGCGCCGGCCGCGATGTGGCTCTCCACGTTCTCCGCGAGCGCGTCGAGGTTGACCTCGAGGTCCTCGGTGAACGGGGTGAGGGGGAACGCCAGCAGGCCGTCCAGCTCGATCTCGTTCTGTGCCATCAGTTTCCGCTCTCGTCCTTTTGTCGGTTTCGGCCGTGCTCGGTGCTGCTTCGCGGTGCTGCACCAGGTCCCCCATGTCTCCGTTGTACTCGAGCGGCTTCACTGGCACATGAGCGCAGGAGACGGTGGCATGCGCGGCGGGGGTGCAAGTCCCGACGATATATTCACATCCTTGAACGCGGTCTGTTATAGTGATTATGTTCATCCATAAGAACGTTGTTCGGGACGCTAATATGGCCGGAGTCACAAGTCAACGGCCGGACGGAGGCGCGAAAATGCCGCAAAAGGTGGACAACCCGGCGGCGACCGACGGGGCGCCGGCCGAGTCGTCAGGGGTGAAATCCGCGCGCCGGGCCGTCGATCTGATCGAGACCTTCGCGGCGAACGACGTCTGGCTCTCGCTCTCCGATCTCCACGCGCGCACCGGGTTCCCGCGCTCGTCGCTGCACGGCCTGCTGCGCACGCTCCTGGAAGCCGGCTGGCTGGAGGCGGACGCCAACACCGCCCGCTACCGGCTCGGCGTCCGCGCGCTGATCTGCGGCACGGCCTACCTCGACCGCGACGCCGTCGTCCCGTTCGCCACCGAGGCCCTCGAGCGGATCCGGGAGAAGACCGGGTTCACCGCGCACTTCGCGCGCCGCAACGCCACCGAGGTCGTCTACCTGGAGACGCGGGAGTCGCAGCGCTCCACGCACCTCGTCTCGCGCGTCGGGCGCACGCTGCCCACGCACGCGACCGCGCTGGGCAAGGCCTTGCTGGCCGAACTGACGCACGACGAGATCGAGGCGCTGCTGCCGTCGACGCTGATCCCGCTGACCCCGAACACCATCACCTCGCTCGAAGCCCTGCACGCCGAGTGCGCCGCGACCCGCGAGCGCGGATACGCCGCCGAGATCGAAGAGGGCACGCTGGGCGTCCGGTGCGTCGCCGCGGTGATCCCCTACCGGATCCCGGGCACGGACGCGATCAGCTGCTCGATGCCCATCTCCCAGGTGACCGACGCCGACGCCCAGCGCGTCGGCGAGTTGCTCGCGGAGACCACCGCCGAGCTCGGGCAGCAGCTGCGCCGGGCCGGGATTCGCTGACCGCCGCCCTTACGGAAGGAACTCCATGACGGACCAGCGTGTGCTCATCACCGGGTCGGCGGGGGTCGTCGGCACCCTGATGCGCCCCCGCCTGCGGCGCCCGGGCCGGGTGCTGCGCCTGCTCGACGTGGCCCCGCAGACGGCGTCGGACGCCTCGGAGGAAATCGTGACGGCGTCGGTCACCGACGCGGCGGCGATGGCCTCGGCGTGCGAGGGCGTCGACGCGCTGATCCACCTCGGTGGCCACAGCCGCGAGAACTCGTGGGCCGCCACCCTCGACGTCAACATCGACGGCACCCACACGGTGCTGGAAGCCGCCCGCGAAGCCGGGGTCAAGCGCGTGGTCCTGGCGTCCAGCAACCACGCCGTCGGCTTCCGGCGCAACGACGACGACCTCCCCGCGGACTCCTCGCCGCGCCCGGACACGTACTACGGCGTCAGCAAGGCCGTGATCGAGGCGCTCGGCAGCCTGTACCACTCGCGGTTCGGGATGGACGTCATCGTGATCCGCATCGGCTCGTGCTTCGAGACGCCGTTGCCGCTGGGCCCGCGCGGCCTGACGACGTGGCTCTCCCCCGACGACGGGGCCCGCCTGTTCGAAGCCTGCCTCGCCGCACCGTCACCGGGTTACCGGCTGATCTGGGGCGTCTCGGACAACACCCGCCGGATCTACTCCCTGGCCGAAGCCGAAGCGCTGGGGTACAAGTCCCTGGACGACGCCGAGGTCTACGCGGAGCAGCTGGCTTCCCGCCCGGCTCCCACGGGCGCGGCGGCCGAGTACGTCGGCGGCCCGTTCTGCACCGCCCCCCTCGGCGAGTTCAACCCGCTCTGACCCCACCCACCCGTGGTGGTCCGTGAATGGCCCATTGAGGGACTTGAAGTCCCTCAATGGGCCATTCACGGCTTCACCCACGATCTGGAATGGGTACCGGCCGACCTGCCGGACGCGGCCGCCGAAGAGTGCGGCTACGAGGACTTCGAGCAGTACCGGTACGCGATCGCCCGGCACGTCCGCGAGCAACGTCAGCGCACGGAATGGCGAGGGAGTACGAGTACTTCGTGCACCTCGAAAGCGTCTCTTTCGCCGACACGCTGAAGCGCCCCGAAGTTCTGCTGCGCTGTCGCGAGGGCGTCCGCGAACGGCTCGGCGCCGACGGAACCTGGCGGGCGGCGGCGGAAGACCCGCCCGGGACCGTGTCGCTGCCGGTCACCGAGGCGGAACACGACCGGCTCCGCTGGCAGGTCGCCACTCCCCAGTGGCCGGTGGCCTGGAACGACCTTTCCTACCCCGTCGCCGTGGTTCGCCGCATCCCGGCGTTCGCCGAGGCCCACACGCGGAACCTGCGGTGGGAGCCCGTTCCGCCGGGGCTTCGGCTCGAGGAGATCCCCGAGCACCAGGCGGAAAAGCTGCTGTTCGCGCTCGCGACCGGCGTCCGGCGGGCCCGCCGGACGGACACCGTCGAGTACTTCGGGATCCTGCCCGGCCCGTTCCCCCGGATCGACCTCGACGAGGTCTGTTCCGTGGTCCGGCGCGACAACGGGGTCGAAGAGGTCTACGTCCGCGACGGGCTGTGGGTCCGCTCCGACCAGCTCCGCGATGACTGGCACCGCAACCTGCCCCTCAGCGCCGAGGAGGTCGAGCGGATCACCGCGCGGCTGCCCCGGTCACGCTGCTTCCTGCTCCACGACGGACAGGCCTACCCGCGCGCGGTGGTGCACCTCGACGACGGAACCGAGCGGGTCTTCGGGCGCGACCTCGAGTGGACGGCGTCCGGCCTGCTGGCGAAGGTCGCCGAGCACCCGTACTGGACGGTCGAGGAAGCCGCCCCGGACACCGAAGTCACGCACGCCTTCCAACTGGCCCGGCGGGTGCGCCAGTTCAAGCAACGCCACGTGTGGCAAGGCCACTACCACGGCGTCTTCCGGACGTTCGCGGACGGGCTCGACGTCCGCCGCGCCCACGCCCTGATCCGGGGAAGGGACAGCGCGCGGGCCGAGCGTTACGCCGGCCGCGGCCGCTGGGAGCCCACGACGTTGCTGCGCAGCCTCGAGACCGCCGACTCGTCCGACGAGGACCTCCCGGCCAGCCCGGAGGAAGCGGAAATGCTCATGAGGCTGCTCGACCGACCTGCCCGGAAGTTCACCCCCTGACGTAGCGCGTCAGCATCGCGACCATCTCGTCCTCCAGCCGGGCGACGTCCACCGGCTCGTGGTCGGCCACGAGCTGGTGGACGACCAGCTCGACCGTCGTGACGATCAGCCGCGCCGCCGTCTCGGTGTCGGCGACCCGGACCTCGGGGTGGCCGTCCAGGAGCTCCCGCAGGTAGGTGACCAGGGACAGCTTGAGCCGTTCGACCTTCTCCAGCAGGTGCCGTGACCGCGGCGCCTGCTCCAGCAGCACGCGCAGCAGCCGGGGCTCGTCGAGGTGGGTGTCGATCGCGCCGCGGACGAAGACGCGGAAGACCTCGTCGATCGGGCCGGGCAGCTGCCCGGCCTGGATCTTCGCCGTGGCGGCCGCGCCGTCGTCGAGGTGGCGGAGCAGCAGCTCGGCGAGGATCGCGTCCTTGTTCGGGAAGTACTGGTACAGCGAGCCGATGGAGATCCCGGCCCGCTCGGCGATGCGGTTGGTGGTACCCGCGGCGTACCCGTGCTCGCCGAAAACGTGAGCAGCCGCGGTCAGGATCCGCTGCCGGGTCAGCTCGGCGCGGACCTGACGCGGCTGTTTACGTGGCTGGATGCGGCGCTGGTCCGACGGCACGGCGCTCCCTTCCGCGCGCCTCGAAAGCGAGTAGCGCAAGACCTGAGTATTTGCTCATAATTGTGTCATGACCAGCACAGATACGCTGCACCGAGTCTCCATGGCCGAGGTGCGGGCCCGGCTGGGCGAGCCCGAGGCGATGATCGAGGCCAAGATCGGCGACCACGTCGACCGGCACGCCCGCCGCTTCATCGCCCACTCCCCCTTCCTCACGCCACCGCCGACGCCGCGGGCCGCGCCGACTGCTCACCCCGCGGCGACTACCCCGGCTTCGTGAAGGTGCTCGACGAGCACACGGTCGCGATGCCCGACCGCACCGGCAACAAGATCGCCGACTCCTTCCGCAACATCGCCGAGAACGACCGTGTCGGGATGCTGTTCTTCGTCCCCGGCATGCGGGAAACCCTGCGTGTCAACGGCCGCGCGTACGTCACCGACGACCCCGGCGTGCTCGCCCGGATGCGGACCGAGGCGAAGGAGCCCGACCTGGCCATCGTCGTCGAGGTCGAGCAGGTGTTCTTCCACTGCGGCCGCGCGCTGATCCGGTCCCGGCTCTGGGATCCCGCGAGCCAGGCGCTGGCCGGCGAGCTGCCCTCGGCCGGCGAGATCGTGTCCGACCAGCTCGGCGTGGACGTCGACCCGGCGCAGTTCGAGGCCATGCTCGAAGCCGGCTACCGGAAGCTGTACTGACCCATGCAGAAGACGATCCTCGACCGCGTCGAGCGGGTCGCCGACGACGTCGTTTCCCTGGTCCTGCACGGAGACGAAGGCCCCCTCGAACCGTGGGAGCCGGGCGCGCACATCGATCTCGCGCTGCCGAACTGGCTGACCCGGCAGTACTCGCTGTGCGGCGACCCCGCCGACCTCACGAGCTACCGGATCGCAGTCCGCCACGACCCGCTCAGCCGCGGTGGCTCGGAGTACGTCCACCTGTACCTGCGCCCCGGCCGGACGCTCGAAGTCTCGTTGCCGCGCAACCACTTCCCGCTCGTGCCGGCGCCGGAGTACCTGTTCCTGGCCGGCGGGATCGGGATCACGCCGATGGTGCCGATGCTGCGGGCGGCCGTCACGTCCGGCGCCACGGCGACGCTGGTGTACGCGGGCCGGTCGCTCACGACCATGCCGTTCGCTTCGGAACTCCTTGCCGAGTACGGCGGCCGCGTCCGGCTGTTCCCCACGGCCGAACTCGGCCGGCCGGACTTCGCGGCGCTGGATCCGCGCGCAGAGGTCTACTGCTGCGGCCCGGCGTCGATGCTCGCCGCGGCCGAGGCGGTGTTCCCGCGGGTGCACACCGAACGCTTCCGGCCCACGCGCCGCGTGTTCGGGCCCGACACGGCGTTCGAGGTGGTGTGCGCCCGCTCCGGCGGGACGATCCAGGTGCCGCCGGACGAGTCCCTGCTCGACGCGCTGACCCACGCCGGGCGCCCGGTGCCATCCGGCTGCCGCGAAGGCGTCTGCGGCAGCTGCGAGCTGGCGGTCGTCGACGGCGAACCCGAGCACCGCGACGACATCGGCGCGCCGCCCGGCCGGATGTACGCGTGCGTCTCCCGCGCGGTCTCGCCCCGGCTCGTGCTGGACATCTGATGATCCCGAAGGTCCGCCGCGCGAAGACGCGGAAGATGATCACGCTCGAAGTCCGGGCGAACACGGCGCCGAGCCCGGCGTTCCGAACCGTCACCCTGGGCGGCCCGGAACTGACGGAGTTCGAGCCGGCGGGCGACGACCAGGCCGTCCGGCTGTTCTTCCCCCGCGCCGGGCAGGACGGGCTGCGGATGCCGACCCTGGATCACGAGGGCTGGATGGCCGAGGTGCTGCTGATGCCGAAGAGCCGCCGCCCGTGGGTCCGCAACTACACGATCCGGCGGTCCCGCCCCGGCGAGATCGACATCGAGTTCGCCCTGCACGACGGCGACGCCCCGGCCGCCGAGTGGGCCCGTCGCGCCCGCCCCGGCGACCCGGCCGGGGTCTTCGACCTCGGCGTGAGCTACCTGCCGCCGCCCGGCGTGTCGTGGCAGCTGCTCGCCGGCGACGAGAGCGCGCTGCCCGCGGTCCTGGCGATCCTCGAAGGCGCTCCCGCCGACCTGGTGGCGGAGGTGTTCCTGGAGGTGCCGGCGAAGTCGGACATCCGGGAGGTCGAGGCCCCGCCCGGGGTCCGGGTGCACTGGCTGCCCCGGCAGCAGTCCGGCCGCCCGGGCACGCTCGCGCTACAGGCGGTCCGGGACGCCGACCTGCCGCCCGGACGCGCCTACGCCTGGGTCGCCGGGGAGGCCGCGCTCGCCACCGGCGTGCGCCGCCACCTGGTGCGTGACCGCGGCTGGCCGAAGTCCGACATCGCGTTCCTCGGCTACTGGCGCCACGGCCGCGCCAGCCCGGGCTGACCCGGACGGTCGACTCACGTACCCGGACGGTCGACTCACGTACCTGGAGGGTCGGCCCACGTACCTGCAGAGTCGGTTCGCGTACCTGGAGGGTCGGTTCGCGTACCTGGAGGGTCGGTTCGTGAGCCGACCGCCTGAGTACGCGAGCCGACCCTCTGAGTACGCGAACCGACTGCCTGGGTACGCGGGCCGACCGCCTGGGTACGCGAGGCGACTGTTTGAGGACGTGGGCCGACCCTTCGCGCGGGTACGATCGGGGTCGGCCTCGACGTCGAGGAGGCAGGCGTGGGCGAACTCGGGCTGGCGGACACCAACGGCATCCTCGCGCTGCCCTGGGTCCGCCCGGAACGCACCAGCGAAGGCCTCGGCTGGGATCGCGTCTACCTCTCCAAGCAGCGGGAACGCCCGTACCGCGCGGCATTCGGACCGGCCCGCAGCCACCAGCTGATCCTGCACCTCGACGGGCCCGTGACGGTCCGGCGCGGCGTCGGGACCCCGCGCGAGCGGAGCCGGCGGATGCCCGCCGGCGGGCTGTTCCTGCAGCCGTCGCACGTGGACCTGTCCGTCGAGCTGGGCGGGGAGCTCGACACCGTGCACGTCTACGTCGCCGACGACGCCGTGCAGGAAGCAGCCGGCGGGGACGCGCCCGTGCGGCTCGCCGAGGAGTTCGGCAGCGATCCCCTGCTCGAACAGCTCGTGCTGAGCCTCGACGGCGTCGTCCGCGACTGGGAGCCGGGCGCGCGCACCTACGCCGACCAGCTCGGCGCGCTCGTCGCCGCGCAGCTCGTCCGCCACCACCACGCCGGCCGCGCCCGGGTCCTCGAGCCGGCCCGCGGGCTGTCGGACCACCAGTTCGCGCGGGTGCGCGACCGGATGGCGGACCGGCTGGCCGAGCCGGTGCCGCTGGCCGACCTGGCCGCGCTCGCCGGGCTGAGCGTCAGCCAGTTCTCCCGGCAGTTCAAGGCCCGCACCGGCCTGCCGCCGCACCGGTTCCTGCTGCGGCTGCGCGTCGAGCAGGCCGGGCTGCTGCTGCGCACCGGCACCGACCCGATCGCCGAGATCGCCGTCCGCTGCGGCTTCTCGCACCAGGAGCACCTGACGCGCGTGCTGCGCGCCCAGCTCGGCACCACGCCGGGCGCCCTGCGCCGGGCGGGCTGAGACGCGCGTTTCGTGCCTTGACGCAGCACGAACGTGCAGGACCGGGCCCCGACCGGGCCGGATACTCCCTCGCATGACCTCGTTCAGCTACGCCGCGAACCCCGTCCGGGTGGTCTTCGGCTCCCTCGACGACGTCGGCGCGGAGGCCGACCGGCTGGGACTCGGGCGTGTCCTGCTCGTCGCCGGCCCGCGCTACGGCGACCGGGCCGCGGCCGCCCTCGGCCCCCGGCTGGCCGCGCGCTTCGAGGACGCGGCCATGCACACCCCGGTCGACGTCACCGAGCGCGCGCTGAAGGTCGTCGCCGACCACGGCGTCGACGGCGTCGTCGCGGTCGGTGGCGGCTCGGCCACCGGGCTGGCCAAGGCGATCGCCCTGCGCACCGACCTGCCGCAGCTGATCGTGCCCACGACGTACGCGGGCTCGGAGCTGACTTCGGTGCTCGGTGAGACGGCCGACGGCCGCAAGACCACGCAGCGGTCCCCGAAGGTGCGCCCCGAGGTGGTGCTCTACGACGTCGGCCTGACGCTCTCGCTGCCCGTGGCCACCTCGGCCGCCAGCGGGATCAACGCGCTCGCCCACGCCGTCGAGGCGCGCTACGCCCCGGACGCCAATCCGATGACCGACCTGCTCGCCGCGGAAGCGACGAGGCTGCTCAAGGACGCGCTGCCGCGGATCGTGGCCGACCCGTCCGATGTGGACGCGCGGACCGACGCCCTGCGCGGCGCGTGGCTGGCGGGTTCGTGCCTCGACAGCGTCTCGATGGGCCTGCACCACAAGCTGTGCCACCACCTCGGCGGCAAGTTCGGGCTGCCGCACGCCGAAACCCACGCCGTCCTGCTCCCGCACGTCATGGCGCACCTGGGTCTCGAAGACGCGAACGAGATCTTCGAGCTGACCGCCTCCCTGCCGATCCCGCACTCGCTGGCCGAACTCGGGCTCACCGAGCCCGACATCGCCGGCGAGCCCGAGGAAGACCTGCTGCGCCAGGCCCTGAACGGCACCCGCACGACGGCTGCCCCGGTGCTCACGGCGCTCACGAAACAGGTCGTCGAGAGCTTCGCGGACGCGCCGGACCGCGTCCGCGAGCTGCTCACCGACCTCGTCGAGACGCTGCACGGCTACGCGATCCGCACCGACCTCACCCAGGACGAGTGGGAGTACGCGATCGGGTTCCTGACCCGCACCGGCCAGATTTCGAGCGACACCCGCCAGGAGTTCATCCTGCTGTCGGACACGCTCGGCGTGTCCAGCGTGGTCGACGTCCTGACCAACTCGCGCACACCTGACACCACACCGTCGGCCGTGCTGGGTCCGTTCTACGTCGAAGGCCCGCCGGAGACGCCGCAAGGCGCCGACCTCGCGGCCGGCTTGCCCGGAATTCCACTGTGGACGGACGTCCGGATCACCGACACCCACGGCGCCCCGGTTCCCGAGGCGGTCGTCGACGTCTGGCAGTCCAATGAGGACGGTTTCTACGACGTCCAGCTCCCCGACCTCGACGGCCCGGTGCTGCGGGCGCGCTTCCGCACCGACGCCGACGGCCGGCTGCGGTTCTGGACCATCGTGCCGAGCGCGTACCCGATCCCCGCCGACGGGCCGGTCGGGCAGATGCTCGACGTCGCCGGCCGCCACCCCTACCGGGCGCCGCACGTGCACTTCATGATCGCCAAACCCGGCTACCGGACGCTCATCACGCAGCTGTTCGTCCTCGGCGGCGAATACCTGGACTCCGACACCGTGTTCGGCGTCAAGGACGGCCTGATCGTCGACTTCACCGAGCAGTCCGGGCCCGCCCCGGACGGCCGCGAGCCGGGGCAGTGGCGCCGGCTCGACTTCACTTTCCGCATCCAGCCCGGGAGCACGAGATGAGCTACGACACCGACGTCATAGTGATCGGCAGCGGCCCCGCCGGGGGTTCGGCGGCGTTGCTGCTCGCCACCTACGGCGTCCCCACGGTGCTCGCCACCAAGTACGGCTGGATGGCCAACACGCCCCGCGCGCACATCACCAACCAGCGGACCATGGAGGTCTTCCGCGACCTCGGCGTCGAGGACAAGGCGCTGGCCGTCGGCACCCCGCCGGACCTGATGGGCGACACCGTGCTCTGCACGTCGCTGACCGGGCCGGAGATCGGCCGGATCGCCAGCTGGGGCACCGGCGCCGGGTCGGCGTCGGAGTACACCGCCGCGAGCCCGTGCCACATGATCGACCTGCCGCAGACCTACCTCGAGCCGATCCTGGCGAGCGAAGCCGCCGCGCGCGGCGCGAAACTGCGGCTGGACACCGAGTTCCTCGACTTCACCCAGGACGAGGACGGCGTCACCGCGCGGTTCCTCGACCGCGTGCGCGGTGACGAGTTCTCGTTGCGCGCCAAGTACCTGATCGGGGCCGACGGCGCGCGCAGCCGCGTCGCCGAGCTGGCCGGCCTGCCGATCGCCGGGCAGACCGGCAAGGCGGGCAGCATGAACATCACGTTCACCGCGGACCTCGCGCCGTACGTCGCGCACCGGCCGAGCGTCCTCTACTGGGTGATGCGGCCGGGCGCGCACCTCGGCGGGATCGGGATGGGCCTGGTCCGGATGGTGCGGCCGTGGAACCAGTGGCTGCTGACCTGGGGTTACGACATCGAGCAGGCGCCGCCCGAGGTCGACGTCGAAGAGGCGACGCGGCTGGTGCGCGACCTCGTCGGCGACCCGGACCTCGACGTCGAGATCACCTCGACGTCCCTGTGGACGGTCAACCACAACTACGCGACGGAGTACCGCAACGGCCGGGTGTTCTGCGCCGGGGACGCCGTGCACCGGCACCCGCCGTCCAACGGGCTCGGGTCGAACACGTCCGTCCAGGACTCCTACAACCTGGCGTGGAAGCTCGCGATGGTCGTGCGCGGCGAAGCGGGTGAAGGCCTGTTGGACAGCTACACCGCCGAGCGCGCGCCGGTCGGCAAGCAGATCGTCGACCGGGCGAACCTCAGCCGTGACCAGTTCGGGCCGATCTTCGCCGCGCTCGGCATCGCCGGCGACACGGATTCCGACGGCATCACCGCGGGCCTCGAAACCTGCCTCGCGCCGACGCCCGAGGGCGCGTCGAAACGGCGTGAGCTGGCGAAGGCGATCGAGCTGAAGCACTACGAGTTCAACGCGCACGGCGTCGAGATGGACCAGCGCTACGTCTCCGGCGCGGTGCTGCCCGACGGCGTCGCGCCGACGGATTCCGAGCGCGATCCCGAGCTGTTCCACCGGCCCAGCACCGAGCCGGGCGCGAAGCTGCCGCACGCGTGGCTGGTCGGCGCGCACGGCCGCCGGGTGTCCACTTTGGACCTCGTCGGCGGTGGCCGCTGGACGGTGCTGACCGGCCTGACCGGCGCCGCCTGGGGCGACGCCGCGGCCAAGGTGGGCGCGGAACTGGGCCTCGACCTGCGGACGGTGCGCGTCGGCGACCCGGAGACCCGCGACGCCTACGGCGACTGGTCCCGCCTCAGCGGCATCGCCGAGGACGGCTGCCTGCTGGTCCGCCCGGACGGCTACATCGCCTGGCGCAGCCACACGTCGTCCCCCACGGCGGTCCCCACCCTGCTGGCCGCCCTCCGAGACCTGCTCGACCGCCCGTAACGGGAATCTCGCGTACCTGGAGGGTCGGCTCGCGTATCTGGAGGGTCGGTTCGTGAGCCGACTCCTTGGGTACGCGAGCCGACTCCCTGGGTACGCGAGCCGACTCCCTGGGTACGCGAGCCGACCCTCTGGGTACGCCGGTTACGGGGTCGTGATGCCGGTGAAGGTGACCGGGATCTTCGGCGGGCCGCTGCCGTCGCCCATGCCGGGCTTGGCCGGGTCGACGCCGGCGGTGGCCACCTGGTCGAGCACCGCCAGGCCGGCGTCGTCGATGCTGCCGAACACCGTGTACTCCGGCGGGATCCGGGTGTCCCCGTACACCAGGAAGAACTGGGAGCCGCCCGTGTCGGGTTCGGACGTCTTCGCCATTGCGAGGATGCCGCGGCCGTACGTCAGTTCGGGGAACGTCTCGTCCTTGATCGTGTAGCCGGGGCCGCCGGTGCCGTCGCCGATCGGGTCGCCGCACTGCAGCATCCGCAGCCCGTCCGCCACCGAAAGCCGATGGCACGACGTGCCGTCGTAGAACCCTTGCTCGGCCAGGCTCAGGAAGTTGACCACGGTGCACGGCGCCAGCGCGCGGTCCAGCGTCAGCCCGATGGCGCCGGCGCTGGTCGCGAGCCGCACCGGGATGGTGCCCGACGACGGCGCCGGGCCGTCCGGCGGCAGCGTGGCCTTCTTGGGCGCGGGGGTGCCGGGGGCGGGGGTGAACGCGCACGTGATCGGGTCGGCGAGCGGCCTCGGCCGCTTCGGCAGCGGGACCCGGCCGCCCGCCGCCGGCACCGAGGCGCTCGGCGACGCGATCCTCGCGGGCGGCTGCGAGGAGGACGGCGCCGTCGTGAACCACACGCCGTCCGCGTTGCCCTCCGGCTTCCGGAGGAACCCGGGTTCTCCCCAAGCCAGGAAGGCGAGCACCATCACCACGACCACGACCACCGAGCCGGTGATCAGCACGACGGCCGCCGGCGACGTCTTCTTCGGCGGCCGCGGCGGCTGCCACTGCGGATACCCGTAAGGCGGCCCCGGCTCGCTCATCAGCGCTCCCCTCGTCGAGAGCCCCATTCTGCCGGGAAGACCACCCGTCCGGGTGAGAACGGCCGAGGAACTCCTCCAGCCGGTCGCGCCCGCGGGGACGTTCGACCGCATCGACGGCTAGGGCAGCGGCGGTAGCGCCGGGGTGTCCAGCCAGCGGGTGAAGAACGTCCCCAGTGAGCGGCCCGCGTGCTCCTCCGCCAGCGCGACGAACCCGTCCGTCGTGACCAGTCCGTGCCGGTGTCCGGTCGTCCACGCCTTCAGCAGCGCGAAGAACGCCGGATCCCCGATCTCCGCCCGCAATGCGTGCAGCGTCAGCGCGCCGCGCTTGTAGACGCGCTCGTCGAACATCCGGGCCACGCCGGGGTCGGCGACGCGGACGTCGGCCGGCTTGGCCTTCATCCGGGTGTGCCAGGTGCGCGCCAGGGTCTGCGCCGGCTCGCCGCCCGACTCCTCCGACCACAGCCACTCGGCGTAGGTCGCGAAGCCCTCGTTCAGCCAGATGTGGCGCCAGTCGGCCACCGTCAGGCTGTTGCCGAACCACTGGTGCGCCAGTTCGTGCACTACGAGCCGCTCGTACGTGCGGCGGCCGTCGACGTGGTTGGCGCCGAAGATCGACATGCCCTGCGCTTCGATCGGGTCGTCGAGGTCGTCGTCGGTCACGACGATCTGGTACTCGCCGAACGGGTACGGGCCGAACAGCCGCTGCAGGACCTCCATCATCCGGCCCTGCCGGCCGAAGTCGTGCTCGAACGGCCGGCGCAGCCGCGGCGGCACGGCGGCGCTTTGCGGCACGGTCTCGTGGACCGCTTCCACCTGCCCGCTCGCGCGCCCGATGTCGACGCTCAGCCGGCGCGCGACCGCGCCCATGCGCGAGAACCAGCCCCCGCCGCTCAGGTCGACGTCGTCGTAGCGGCCGATCTGCACGCTCATCAGGTAGGTCGCCGTCGGCTCGTGCCGTTCGAAGACCCACTTCGTCGTGCTGGCCGAGGTGTAGCGGTCGACGAGCTCGCCGGTGACCGCGACCAGGTAGGGCGACGACGTCGTGACGGTGACCCGGTAGGCGGCTTTGTCCGACGGGTGGTCGTTGCAGGGGAACCACGACGGCGCGCCGACCGGCTGGCTCGCCACGAGCGCGCCGTCGGTCAGCTCGTCCCAGCCGACGTCACCCCAGCGGCTCCCCACCGGACGCGGGTTGCCGACGTAGAACACCTCGACGGTGAAACCGCTGCCGGCGGCGATCGCCTTCTGCGGCTTGACGTGCAGCTTCCGCACGCGCTTGAGGTACTTCGCGGGCTTGCCGTCGACCAGCACGCGGTTGATCCGGAACTCGCCGAAGTCGAGGCTGACGCGGGAAAGCGCCTGCGTCGCCTCGGCCGTGATCACCGCCGAAGCCGACAGCCGGTTCGGCGTGACCTTGTAGTCCAGGGTCAGGTCGTAGTGCCGGACCCGGTAACCGCCGTTGCCGTGCGCCGGGAGGTACGAGTCGCCTGAGGTGTCCGCGCCGGGTGCGGGAGCGGAGGCCTTCGAAATCACCCGTTGCGGACCTTTCTTCGTGCGTACCCGGACCAGGCTCGCACGGACGGGTGAGTCGGGCGAGCCAGGTGGGTACTTCGTGACCTTCTACTTACCCGTCCACGCGGAGATCGGGTTGCCGAGCCAGCGGGAGTCGGGCGGCACCTCGTCGCCGCGGGTCACCAGGGACCCGGGGCCGACCGTGGTGCGCGCGCCGATGCTCGCGCCCGGCAGCACGATGCCGTGCGGGCCGAGCGTCGCGCCCTCGTCGAGGGTCACCCGCGACATGCTCATGATCCGGTCGTGGAACAGGTGCGTCTGCACCACGCAGCCGCGGTTGATCGTCGCGCCGTCGCCCAGCTCGACGAGGTCGGCCTCGGGCAGCCAGTACGTCTCCAGCCACACACCGCGGCCGATCTTGACGCCCATCGTGCGCAGCCAGGCCGCCAGCAGCGGGGTGCCGCCGAGGGACCCGATCAGCCACGGCACGGCCAGCGTCTCGACGAAGGTGTCGGCGAGCTCGTTGCGCCAGACGAACGAGCTCCACAGCGGGTGGTCGACTTCGCGGAACTTCCCGACCAGCAGCCACTTCATCACGGTCGCGGTCAGCGCCGCGACGATCCCGGCGGCCAGCAGGGCGGGCCCGGCGAGCAGCACGGCGACGCCGAAGCCGAAGGTCGAGGCCGCCCACAGCAGGCCGAACGCGACCGTGACGCTCAGCGCGACCCCGCACATGACCGGGATGATCCGGCACAGTTCGACCAGCGCCCGCGCCGCTTTGAGGTGCAGCGCCGGGGTGTAGGTGCGGCTCGTGTCGGCGTCGCCGATCGCGCGGCGGACCGGCAGCGGCGGCATGCCGAGGTACGACGAGCCCTTCTTCGCCCGCAGCGGCGTCGAGGACAGGACGCCGACGAGCCCGCGCTTGGGTACCGAACGGCCGGGCGCGGTCATCCCCGAGTTGCCGAGGAAGGCCTGCTTGCCGATCCGGGCCGGGGCGACGTGCAGCCAGCCGTGGCCGAGCTCGTAGGTGGCCACCATGGTGTCGTCGGCCAGGAACGCGCCGCTGTCGACCTGGGTCATCTTCGGCAGCGCGAGCACCGTCGACGCCTCGACGTTGCGCCCCACCTTCGCGCCGAGCAGCCGCAGCCACACCGGCGTGAACAGGCTGGCGTACAACGGGAACAGGCCTTCGCGGGCCATGCTCATCAGCCGCTCGGTGGCCCAGACCTGCCACGCGACGCGGCCGTGGACCGGGTGGTAACCCTCGACCATGCCGATGCTCAGGGACCGGACGCCGACGAGCACGAACAGCATGTAGGTCAGGAAGTACGCGGCGGTCGCGACCGGCACGAAGAGCAGCGCCTGGGTGAACGCGGCCGGCAGCGTCGGCGCGCCGGCGATCGCGTAACCCAGCACCGCCACGCCCGGGAGCGCGGCGAGGCCCGGCAGGAAGCCGAGGATCACCGAGGTCACGCCGTACACGGTCGCCCAGAAGTGCGACCGCGGCGGGCGGCTCGACGGCCACTTCAGCGCGTCCTTCGCGTCCTTGCCGTCCTTGCCGACGGGGGCGGCGGGCGAACCGGCCCAGTGCTGGCCGGCCTTCACCGCGCCGCGGACGGTCGACCCGGCCGCGATCTCCGCGCCCTTGCCGATGCGGACGCCGGAGAACAGCGTGCTGCGCGCGCCGATCCGGGCCTCCGCGCCGATGCGGACCTTGCCGATGTGCACGCGGTCGCCGTCGACCCAGTGGCCGGACAGGTCGACCTCGGGCTCGACGGCGGCGCCGCGGCCCAGTTTGAGGAAGCCGGTGACCGGCGGCGGCGAGTGCAGGTCGACGTCCTTGGCGATGCGCGCGCCGAGAGCCTTGGCGTAGGTCGTCATCCAGGACGCGCCGGCGACGCTGTCCGCGCCGGAGAACTCGGCGAGCTTCTCGGCCGTCCACAGGCGCAGGTGGACGCTGCCCCCACGCGGGTAGGTACCGGGCCGCACGCCGGACAGCAGCACGCGGGCGCCGCCCGCGGCGATCGCGATCCGCCCGGCCGGGCTGAACAGCACGGCCCAGGCCAGCACGAGCCACGCCCAGTTCAGCGTCGGCGCCCAGGCGAGCCCGAGCAGGGACAGGACGTTCGACAGCGCGGCGGCGAGGGTCGCCCAGCGCAGGCCGACCAGCCCCATCAGCGGGACCATCAGCAGCGTCTGGATCACCCCGGCACGGCGCTTGGTCGGCGCGATGTCCCGGCGTTCGGTGGCCTGGCCGCTCAGCGCGTCCAGCATCGCGGCCAGCGCGCCCAGCTTCGGGTAGGAGTAGATGTCGGCGACCGACACCTGCGGGTGCCGGGTGCGGATCCGCGCGACGACCTGGGCGGCGGTCAGGCTGCCGCCGCCGTGGGTGAAGAAGTCGGCCTTCGGGTCGTCGACCGACACCCCGAGGATCTCGGCCCAGCCCTCGGCGAGCCACGCCTGGGTCGGGGACAGCCCGGCCGCGTCCACTGTGGACAGTGGCCACGGGAGGGCGTTGCGGTCGACCTTGCCGGAAGTGCGGGTGGGCAGGTCTTCGACGACGGCGAGCAGCGGCACCAGCGCGGCGGGCAGGTGCTCGCGCAGCCGGGTCGCGGCCTCGTCGTGCCGGAAAGTCACGCCCGGCGCCGGGACGACGTACCCGACGAGAACCTGGTTGCCCGCCTTGGTGCGGCGGATCGCGGCGGCCGCGCCCTGCACGCCCGGCAGGGCCTGCAGCGCGGCGTCGACCTCGCCCAGCTCGATGCGGCGGCCGCCGAGCTTGACCTGCTCGTCGAGCCGGCCGAGGAACAGCAGGCCGTCGGCTTCGGCGCGGACCATGTCACCCGAGCGGTAGGCGCGCTGCCAGCCCAGCGACGGCAGGGCCGCGAACTTCTCGGCGTCCTTCTCCGCGTCGAGGTAGCGGGCCAGGCCGACGCCGCCGATGACGAGCTCGCCGGTCTCGCCCATGGCGACCGGCTGCCCCTCGTCGTTGACCACGGCCAGCTGCCAGCCCGAAAGGGGCAGGCCGATCCGGACCGGGCCTTCGCCGGTCAGCTGCGCGGCGCAGGCGACGACGGTGGCTTCGGTGGGACCGTAGGTGTTCCAGACCTCGCGGCCTTCGACGGCGACGCGCTCGGCCAGCTCCGGCGGGCACGCTTCGCCGCCGAAGATGAGCAGGCGGACGTCTTCGAGCGCGTCGGCGGGCCACAGCGCGGCCAGCGTCGGCACGGTGGAGACCACGGTGATGCTCTGCGCGACCAGCCACGGGCCGAGGTCGACGCCGGTGCGGACCAGCGCGCGCGGCGCCGGCACCAGGCAGGCGCCGTGGCGCCAGGCCAGCCACATCTCTTCGCAGGAGGCGTCGAAGGCGACGCTCAACCCGGCCAGCACGCGGTCGCCCGGGCCGATCGGCTCCTCGGTGAGGAAGAGCTCGGCCTCGGCGTCGACGAACGCGGCGGCGGAGGCGTGCGTGACCGCGACGCCCTTGGGCTTGCCGGTGGAGCCGGAGGTGAAGATGATCCAGGCGTCGTCGGCCGGGCCGGGGACACCCTCGCGGCCACCAGGTGTGCTGTGGACGTTGATCTTGCCGTCGGTGGCGACCGCCGCGACCTGGGCCTCTTCGAAGACGAGCTCGGCGCGCTCGTCCGGGTCGTCCGCGTCGACCGGCACGTAGGCGGCGCCGACGGACAGGGTGGCGAGGATCGCGACGTACAGCTCGGCGGTGCCGGAGGAGATCCGGATGCCGACGCGGTCCCCGACGCCGACGCCGTACCCGCGCAGGCGGCGGCCGTAGACGTCGATCTCTTCGAGGAGCCGGCGGTAGGTCAGGGTGGTGGTGCCGTCGTCGATCGCGGCGGCGTTGGGGTGGCGCTCGGCCGTGGCGGCGAGGACGTCGAGCAGCGTGCGCTCGCTCGCGCCGAGCCCGGACCAGAAGAGAGCACGGTCGGCGACGGGGGACGTCGACGGCGCGTGGGTCACCTCGGCGACGCAGGGCAGCGGCGCGGTCATTTCCGAAGCGGATTCAGCCGGTTCTACCGTGACGGTCATCGCCCGGACACCCCGAGCGTGACGAAGACGTGCAGCAACGAACTATGGGCGCGCAAGCCCATCACTCACCTTCCGCGAGCCTCTATCGGGCTTGCACTCCGGAATGAGGCGCCCGCAACGACCCTCAACCATACTCGCGGATCAAGGAAAGATATCTCCCGGGTCACGGCGGAGTGTCGGACCTCACGCCCCGGACGAACCCCGGTGACGCGCAGGTCACACACGCGATCAACCGGTCGAGACGGCGCCCGGCCGAAGATTCGTCCGGGCGCCGTGTCGTCCATCCAGGTACGCGTGTCGTCCGTCCAGGCACGCGTGTTCGCCGGAACGGGTCAGGAAATCACCGGGATTTGGCGGGCCTGGCCGCTTTTCCGCCGGCCTTCGGCCGCGCCTTCTTTTCGCGGATGCGCACATTCACCCGAACGGGGCTGCCTTCGAAGCCGAACTGCTCGCGGAACTTCCGCTCGATGAACCGGCGGTAGCCCGCCTCGAGGAAGCCGGTGGTGAACAGCACCAGCGTCGGCGGCCGGATGCCGGCCTGCGTCGCGAACAGCACCTTCGGCTGCTTGCCGCTGCGGACCGGCGGCGGGGTGGCCGCGATCAGGTCGGACAGCCACGCGTTGAGCTGACCGGTCGGCACCCGCTTGTCCCACGACGCCAGCGCCGTCCGCAACGCCGGAGCGATCTTGCGCACCGACCGTCCGGTCAGCGCCGAGACGTTGACCTTCTCGGCCCACGGGACGCGGACCAGGCCGCGGTCCAGCTCGCGGACCATGGCGTGCCGGCGGTCCTCGTCGACCAGGTCCCACTTGTTGAACACCAGCACGCACGCGCGCCCGGCCTCGACGACCATGCTCAGCACCCGCAGGTCCTGCTCCGAGATGGGCTCGGCGGCGTCCAGCAGCACGACCGCGACCTCGGCCGCGTCGATCGCCGTCTTGGTGCGCAGCGAGGCGTAGTACTCGGCGCCCGCGGCGAAGTTGACGCGCTTGCGCAGGCCCGCGGTGTCGATGAACCGCCAGGTCTCGCCGTCCAGCTCGACCAGCGAGTCGACCGGGTCGACCGTGGTGCCGGCCACCGAGTCGACGACCGAGCGCTCCTCGCCCGAGAGCTTGTTCAGCAGGCTCGACTTGCCGACGTTCGGCTTCCCGACCAGCGCGACGCGCCGCGGGCCCGACGTCGCCGCGATGCCTTCGCGCGGTGCTTCGGGCAGGGTCTTGAGGATGGCGTCGAGCAGGTCGCCGGAGC
The DNA here is from genome assembly GCF_036104975.1 of Amycolatopsis sp. NBC_00355. Taxonomy (GTDB): domain Bacteria; phylum Actinomycetota; class Actinomycetes; order Mycobacteriales; family Pseudonocardiaceae; genus Amycolatopsis. The sequence continues at coordinate 3,454,077 of NZ_CP107982.1, forward strand.
TGCGGCCGTGCAGCGCGCTGACCGGGTGCGGCTCGCCGAGGCCGAGCGACCACAGCGACGCGGTGTCCGCGAGCAGCCGGTCGTCGTCGACCTTGTTCGCCACGAGCAGCACCGGCTTCTTCGAGCGGCGCAGCACCTTGGACGCGGCTTCGTCGGTGGCCGTGGCGCCGACCGAGGCGTCGATCACCAGCAGGATCGCGTCGGCGGTCTGCATGGCCAGCTCGGCCTGCGCGGCGACGGAGGCCTGCAGCCCGGTCGCGTCCGGCTCCCAGCCGCCCGTGTCGACCAGGGTGAACTTGCGCCCGCCCCAGTAGGCGTCGTAGGCGACGCGGTCGCGGGTGACGCCCGGCACGTCCTGCACCACGGCTTCGCGGCGGCCGATGATGCGGTTGACCAGCGTGGACTTGCCCACGTTCGGCCGCCCGACGACGGCGAGCACCGGCTGCGCGAGCGCGGCCTCCTCGGCCGCTTCCGCCGCCTCGATCTGCGCGTCGATCCTGGCGAACTCGGTCTCGTCCGACCAGGTGCCGTCGACTTCGCCGACGCTGTCCAACGCCGCCGATGTGATTTCTCCCGCAGAGGCGGAATCGAACTCAGCCATCACTACCCAATTTCCCTTATGGCGTACCGAAACCGTTTTCGGTACGCCAATCGTCCAAAGTCTTCACGAGCGCCGCGAGCTCGCCGCGCAGCTCCTCGGTGCCCTGGTCGAGCCCGGTCTTCCCGGGTCCGACCTTCGGTGTGAACGGCTCCCCCACGAGGATGTCCACGCGCGGGCGCCAGCGCCGCTTGCCGTTCGCGGGCCGCAGCGTCCCGCGGGTCGCCACTGGCAGCACGACCGCGTCCGACGCCCGGACCAGCCACGCCGCGCCGCGCTCGGCCGCGCCGACGTCCCCGGCGCCGCGGGTGCCCTCGGGAAAGATCCCGACGACGCCGCCGTCCTTGAGCACGCCGACCGCCGTCATCAGCGGTTTGCGGTCGATCGCCCCGCGCTTGAGCGGGATCTGCCCGATCGCCAGGAAGAACTTCCCGACGATCCCGGCGAACAGCTCGGCCTTGACCAGGAACGCCGAACGCCGCGGCAGCATTCCGAAGATCAGCTGCGGCTCGATGAACGAGCTGTGGTTGGCGACCACCAGCACCGGCCCGGACGCGGGCATCCGCTCGCGCCCGTGCACCCGGATCCGGAAGACCGCCCGCAGATGGTACCGGCCGAAGAGCCGCCCGGCGTCGTGGAGCCAGCCGACGGAGCCCTCGGGCAGTCCGGCCGCCGATTTTTCCGGGGGGTCCAGGGGGACTTGCCCCCCGGCCGGGGTCTGGGGCTCGGCCCCAGAGGACCCAGCTTTCATCGAGCTACCTCGGCGTTGCACCCCACCAGCAGGCCGCGGTGGCTGGCGAGCTCGCTGAGCGCGACGATCACCTGGTCGATGGACAGCTCGGACGTGTCGACCGGGACGGCGTCCTCGGCCGCGCGCAGCGGCGACGTCACGCGGGTCGAGTCGAGGTGGTCGCGGCGCTCGACGCTCGCCAGGGCGTCGGCGACCGACGACTTGCGCCCGGCCGCGGAGTCCTGGGTGCTGCGCCGCGACGCGCGGACGTCGGCCGACGCGGTCAGGTAGACCTTGAGCGGCGAGTCCGGCGCGACGACGGTGCCGATGTCCCGGCCTTCGACGACGATCCCGCCGACGGTGTCGAGCACCTCGTCGATGATCCGCCGCTGCCGCGCGACGAGCAGTTCGCGCACGTGCGGCACGGCCGAGACGGGCGAGACGGCCCTGGTGACCTCGGGCCCGCGGATGTCGGCGGCAACGTCCTCGCCGGCGAGGCGGATCTCGGGCCGGTCGGGGCTGGTCCCGATGGCGAAGTCGGCGTTGTCGGCGAGCTTCGCGACGGCCTGGGCGTCGGCCGGATCGACGTCCGCGCGCAGCACGGCGAGGGTGACCATCCGGTACATCGCGCCGGTGTCGAGGTAGCCGGCGCCGAGGCGCTGGGCGAGCTTGCGCGCGACGGTGGTCTTCCCGGTCCCCGACGGGCCGTCCAGCGCGACCACACCTCGTAGGGCTCCCGTCACCGGCACTCTCCTCGCGTTCTCGTCTCGTTCGGGCCGTACCCCATTCTGCCGGGCGGGGTGCGAACGGGATCAGTCGGGACGCCTTCGCCCCGGAGCGCAACGCCGTGAGGGGCACCCTCACGGCATCGGAGCCGAGGCGGACCCGCCGCGAAGCGGGCGACCTCGACCGTGTCGACCCTCCAGACACACGAGCCGACCCTCCAGGTACACGAGCCGACCGTCCAGGTACGCGGGTCGACCCCCAAACACGCGAGTCGACCCTCCGGGTACGCGAGTCGACTGTCCGGGTACGCGAGCCGACCGGACGCCACCGCCGGGCGCAATGCCGTGAGGGGCACCCTCATGGCTTATAAGTCCCTGAAGGTGCCCTTCACGGCATACGGCGTCAGGTGCCGGGCGCGCCGAAGCGGGCGACCACCACGGCCAGCCGCTCCGCGTGGTTCTCCGGGGAAAGCCGGTGGCCGCGGTCCAGCGTGACGAGCCCGTGGAGCGCGCCCCAGAACACCTCGGTCAGCGTGCCCGGCTGCTGGCCGCCGGCCACCGGCTCGACCACCGCGAACAGACCCGCGAAGGCCTCCTGGAGCACGGGTGGCGTGTCGTCCCGCGCGAAGGGCAGGTCCGACGCCAGCGTGAACATCGCGTCGTAGAGCGCGGGCTTGGCGTCGGCGAAGGCGACGTACGCGCCCGCGACCCCGGCGACACCGCCTTCGCGAGCAGAAGCCAGCACTGCGGCCAGCTCGGCGAAGCCCTCCAGCGCGGCCGCCGCCATGATCGCGTCCTTGCCGCCCGGGAAGTGGCTGTAGAGCACCGGCTGGCTGTACTCGATCAGCGCCGCGAGCCGCCGTGTGGTGACGGCGTCCCAGCCCTCCGCCTCGGCCAGCTCCCGGGCCGCGGAGACGATCCGCTGCCCGCGCTCGGTCCGGTCGCGCACTCGGCGCTGTCGCTGGGTCATGCCGCTGATACTAGCACCGCTAGACAATCTAGCGCCGCTAAGTTAGCGTTGCTAGTATCGCTAGCAACGCTAGAAAACTGGAGGGAAACACCATGCTCGTCGCCGGTTACGTCCTCGTCGCGATCGTCTCGCTCGGCATCATCTACGTCGGCCTCAACTACCTCTTCGCGCCGGCCAAGATCGCCGCCGGCTTCGGTTTCACCGAGGTCCCCGAAAACGCCGAAAGCTTCCTCAACGTCAAGGGCGGCCGGGACATCGGGGCCGGGCTGATCCCGCTGGCCCTGATGATCTACGGCGACCCGCACGCGCTCGGCTGGGCCATCCTCGCCGCGGCCGTCTGGCCCGTCCTCGACATGCTGATCGTTCTGCGCCACGGCGGGAAGAAGGTCATCGCGTACAGCGTCCACGGCCTGACCGCGCTCGTGATGGTCATCGCGGCGGGCCTGCTGCTTCTCGGCTGAAAGTCGCGAATCGGACACGTGGGTTACGGTGGTTGGGTGAACGTCGAAGTAACTCCCCTGCCCGGCATCGGGGTCCGCAAGGACTTCGCCACCCGTACCGGCCGCCGCCTCGGCGTCGTCACCCAGCGGGACGGTCACATCGAGCTGATCGTCTCCAAGTCCGACGATCCCGATACGTGCGTCGCTTCGATCCCGCTGACCGCCGACGAAGCCGGCGCGCTGGCCAACCTGCTCGGCGCGCCCCAGCTGGTCGCGCAGCTGACCGAGGAGCACCGGGACCTGCCCGGGATCAGCACCCGGCAGCTGCCGATCAAGCAGTCCGGCCCGTTCGACGGCCGCACGCTCGGCGACACGGCGATGCGCACCCGCACCGGGGTTTCGGTGGTCGCGGTGGCGCGCGCCGGCCAGGTGCACCCCTCGCCGACGCCGGACTTCACCCTCACCGGGGGCGACCTGCTGGTGGCGGTGGGCACCGGCGAGGGCCTCGAGGCCGCCGTCAAGATCCTGAAGTACGGCTGAGCGCACGATGGACCACACCGCGCTGTCCCTGATCGAACTGGGGGCGGTCTTCTTCGTGCTGGGCGTGCTCGGGCGCCTGGCCGGGAAGATCGGCCTCTCCCCCATCCCGCTCTACCTGCTCGGCGGCCTCTGCTTCGGCTCCGGCGGGCTGATCCCGCTCACCGACATCGGCGGCTTCACGCACCTGGCCAGCGAAATCGGCGTCGTGCTGCTGCTCCTGCTGCTCGGCCTGGAGTACTCCGCGGCCGAGCTGTTCACCGGGCTGCGCCGCTCGTGGACGGCCGGGCTGGTCGACATCGTCCTCAACGCCGCCCCGGGCGCGGCCGTGGCGCTGCTGCTGGGCTGGGGCCCGGTCGGCGCGATGGTGATGGCGGGCGTCACGTACATCTCGTCGTCCGGGATCGTCGCCAAGGTCCTCGGCGACCTCGGCCGGCTCGGCAACCGCGAGACGCCGGTGGTGCTGTCGATCCTCGTGTTCGAAGACCTGGTGATGGCGCTCTACCTGCCGATCCTCACCGCGGTGCTGGGCGGCGTCTCGTTGCTGGGCGGCATGGAAGCCGTCGGGATCTCGCTGCTGGTGATCACTGTGGTGCTGGTGATCGCGCTGAAGTTCGGCCGGTACGTCTCGGCCGCGGTCGACAGCCCGGACCGCGAGGTGTTCCTGCTCAAGGTGCTCGGCGCCGCGCTGCTGGTGGCGGGGGTCGCGTCGGCGATGCAGGTGTCGGCCGCGGTCGGCGCGTTCCTGCTCGGCATCGCGATCTCCGGCTCGACGGCCGAGAACGCGACGCACATGCTCGAGCCGCTGCGGGACCTGTTCGCCGCGGTGTTCTTCGTGGTGTTCGGCCTCAACACGAACCCGGCGTCGATCCCGCCGGTGCTCGGCTGGGCCGTGGTGCTCGCGGTGGTCACGACGCTCACGAAGGTCGCCACCGGCTGGTGGGCCGCGCGCCGCCAGGGCATCGGGAAGATGGGCCGGGCGCGCGCCGGAGCTTCGTTGGTGGCCCGCGGCGAGTTCTCGATCGTCATCGCCGGCTTGGCGGTGACGGCGGGCGCGGTGGACGGCGAACTGGCCGCCCTCGCCACCGCGTACGTCCTGCTGATGGCGATCCTCGGCCCGACGGCGGCCCGGGTCGTCGAGCCGATCGCCCGCGCCCTGCAACGGAAATCGGCCACCCGCACCGCTCCCGCCGAAGCGAGCTAGCGTCGGCGCAAAGCCGTGAAGGCCTCCTTACCGGCTCATATGGCCGGGAAGGAGGCCTTCACGGCTTTCAGCCCAGCTCCGCCCGGCCCGCCGACGGTACGAACGCGCCGCCATCGGGGGTCGGGTGGGTTGATGCCGCCGGGAGGACTCCGGCCAGCGGGACCGAGATCGACGTCTTCGCCAGGTCCAGGGTGAGCCGGCCGGGCTGGGCCGGGCCGCGGATGAAGCTGCCGTCCGTGCCGCCGATGATCAGGGCCAGCGCGTGGCCCTTCGGCACGACGTGGTCCGTCGACGCCAGGCGGAACGTCATCGTGTACGCCGTCCCCGGCGTCAGGACCCGTTCCTGCGTAAGGGAACCGTAGTTCGCGAGGTCCGCCCAGCCGCGGCTGAGGATCGTGTAGTTCACCTTCTTCACGTCCGCGGAGGCCACGCGGTAACACCCGTCGTCGCCCGCCGTCGACGAGCCCCAGCAGTTCTCCGTCGTCCCCGTCTTGATGCCCTCGCCGCTGCCCGCGAAGTTGCGGATCGTCGCGGGGCCGAGGTCCACGAGCAGCGCCGAAAGCCGCGCCGACGCCGTGCCCGGGGTCGCCGTGACCGTCAGCGAAGACGTCCCGGACACCTGCAGGGCCGAGGTCAGCGTGCCGGTCGAGTAGGTCAGCGCCGCGCTGCCCGGGTTCGTGACCCAGGTGTCCTCGCCCACGTTCGGGTTGTCGGTGAACGACGCCGTGCCCGACGCCGTCGCGGTGCCGAGCTTGCCGCCGGCCTGCGGGCGCAACGCCGTCGCGACGGCGTTCGCGGCCGGGTAGGCGGACTGGTCGGCCCACTGGTCCGGCTGCCGCTCGACGCTGGCCACCGGGCCGTTCTGGACGCCGTTGTCGAGCCCGAGCAGGTAGTGGTCGAACCAGCGGTGCAGCAGGTCGACCCAGTCGGCACGGCGGTAGTCGAACGGGTCGACGTGCCCGGTCTGGGCGAGCCAGATCTTGCGCTCGACGCCGTTCGCGGCCAGCGCGTCCCACCACTGCCCGAAGTTGATCGTCTTGACGTTGAGGTCGTTGACGCCGTGCGAGACCAGCACGCTGGCGTGGACGTTGCGCGCCTGGGCGACGTAGTCCCGCGCGGCCCACAACGGCCCGTAGTCGCCGTTCGCGGTCGCGCCCGTGGTCAGGGCCTGGTTCTGCGCCGCGCAGTTCTGCCCGCTGTTGTTCGCCTCGACGGTCTGCGCCAGCCCGGCCGGGTTGAAGCCGAAGGTCGCGCCGTCCGAGCGGTAGTAGTCGTACCAGGAGCTGATCGCCGAGATCGGCACGATGGTCTTCAGCCCGGCGACCCCGGTCGCGGCGACGCCGTTGGCGATCGTGCCGTCGTAGGACTTGCCGATCATGCCGACGTTCCCGGTGCTCCAGCCCGCCGTCACGGCGCTGCCGCCGGTCTTCGCGCTGTACCCGGTGGCGCGGCCGTTCAGCCAGTCGACCACCTTGCGAGCCGAGTCGACGTCCGAAGCGCCGCCGACGTCCGCGCAGCCGGCCGAGCGGTTCGTCCCGGCCAGGTCGACGAGCGCCACCGCGTACCCGCGCGGCACGAAGTAGTTGTCGTAGAACAGCGGGAACTTCACCGGCTTCCCGGCGCTGTCGTAGCTCTTCAGCTCGCTCTCGTTGCCGCGCCCGCAGCACGAGTAGTACGGGCTGGCGTCCATGATCACCGGCACCTTGGTGCCCGCCGCCGCGGGTTCGGCCGGCCGCACGACGTCGGCGGCGACCCGGTCGGGCTTGCCGTCGCCGTCACCGTCGTGGCCGATGTCGACCCAGACGGTCTCGCGGATCGCCTTCGAGTAGTCGTAGACCGGTTCGCTCGCCCGGGGCGCCGCGGCCACCGCCGGGGTGAGCGCGCCGAACAGGACCACCGCGAGGATTCCGCACACCAGACCGGATCGCATGCGCGTCACGCTAGCGAGCCGGAGATCGTTCCCGCCACGGCGGAAAGTCGGGGGTAGAGCGGCCGGCCGCACCGCACTGACCGCCGGGTGCGCCCAGGTGGTGCTGCTCGCGGCCGGGCCTTCAAGGACCGGGTGCTGACCGGGCGGGGCGCCGAACCGCCGTGCGAGCGGTCGTCGTCCCGGCCGACTTGCGCGAAGACTGGGCAAGTCGGCTGCGGGCCGCCGGGTTCGACCCCGGCGTCCCGCCACCGTCACCCGCGCCGAGCCGGCCGAGCGGTACGGCCGCCCGGCCTCCGACGATCAGACCGCCGGCGGGTTCGTCAGCGCCGTGCCGTGACAACCGGGGCTCCGCCACCCGGCCCCGAAAGCGGCGTCAGAGCTCGACGGTGCGGTAGAGCGAGCCGACCTCGCCTTTCGTCAGGCGGCGGATCGAGCCGACACGCTGGTTGCCGAGCTGGACGTCGCCGATCGCGGTGCGGACCAGCTTGAGGACCGGGTGCCCGGTGTCCTTGAGCAGCCGCCGCACGATGTGCTTCTTGCCCTCGTGGATGACCAGCTCCACCAGCGACTTGCCGGAGTGCATGTCCTTGACCCGGAACTGGTCGACCTTGATGATGCCGTCCGGCAGCTCCCAGCCGTTGCGCAGCTCCTTGCCGAGCCCGCGCGGCACGAGCCCGTCGACCTCGGCCAGGTAGGTCTTGAGCACCTGGTAGGACGGGTGCATCAGCCGGTGGCCGAGGTCACCGTCGTTGGTCAGCAGCAGCAGGCCCTCGGTGTTCTCGTCGAGCCGGCCGACGTGCACGACGCCGGGCGTCTCCTCGTAACGGCCCATCAGGTACTCGCCGACGCACGGGCGGCCGCGGTCGTCCGACATCGTCGAGTGCACGCCCTTGGGCTTGTTCAGCGCCAGGTAGATCAGGTCGTCGCGCAGGTTCACGCGCGTGCCGTCGACGTGGATGACCGCTACGTCCGGGTCGACGCGGCGGCCGAGCTCGTTGACGATCTCGCCGTTCACCTGGACGCGGCCGGCGACGATCAGGTCCTCCGCCGCACGCCGGGACGCGACCCCGGCCTGGGACAGCACCTTCTGCAGGCGGACGCCGTCGGGGTGTTCACTGGAAGTCATCGATGGAGTCCACTTCGGGTAGCAACGGAGCGATGGCCGGCAAGTCGTTCAGTGACGACAGCCCCAGTCGCTCCAGGAACAGCTCGGTCGTCACGTACAGCGTCCCGGTCGTCTCGGGGTCGGTCCCCATCTCTCCGATGAGGCCGCGCGCGAGCAGCGTCCGGATGACGCCGTCCACGTTCACGCCGCGCACCGCGGCGACCCTGGAACGGGTCACCGGCTGCCGGTACGCGATCACGGCGAGGCTCTCCAGCGCGGCCCGGGTCAGCTTCGACCGCTGGCCGTCCAGCAGGAGCTTCTCCACGAACGGGGCATAGACGTCTCTAGTGTAGAACCGCCACCCTTCGCCGACGCGGCGCAGGTCGATCCCGCTCATCCGGTCGGTGAACTTCTGGGCCATGGTGCGCAGCGCGACGACGATCCGGGCCCGCGGTTGCTCCAGGGTGTCGGCGAGGGATTCCTCGCTCGCGGGCGAGTCGACGACCAGCAGCAACGCCTCGAGAGCGGCCTCGAGAGCCTCGTCGGACCGGATGTCGGGCAGCGAGTCGGCATCCCCGGCGGCGATGAGGTCCGACTCGGGATCGGCGGGTTCCGGCAGCGGCTCGCCCGCCGGCTCGGCTTCCCCGGAGACGGCTTCCCCGGGCGCGACGGCTTCGGCCGCGGCCTGGTCCGGCGCGGCCTCGTCGGCCGGAGGCTCTTCGGCGGCGGCTTCCTCGACCACTAGCTCCGCGGCAGCGGCCTCCGCGACCGCGGGCACGTCGGCGGCAGGCGCCTCAGCCGGGACTTCCTCCGCGGCACCATCGTCGGCAGCGGTCGCCGCGACCACGGGCTCGCCGGCAGCAGCCTCGTCAACGGCGGCGGCCGGCTCCACGAGGGGCTCCACCGGGTCGCCGTCCTCGGTGACCGGCTCGCCGGACAACGCCTCGTCCAGGGCCAGCTCCGCCGCGGCCTCGGCCGGTTCTTCGCTCGCCGGCGGTTCCGGCGCCGCGACCTCGGCCGCCACGTCGTCGTCGCGGACCCGGTCGTTGTCTTCGGGGCTCACCCGTACTCCTCTTCGTCTCCGGCGGTGAGATCCTGCTCGGCCGCGACGGAGGCTTCGTCCTTCGAACCGCCGGTCCAGCGCACGTGCAGCTCGGCCAGGGCCTCGGACTGCTCGAACTGCACCGTCGCCTCGCGGTAGAGCTCCAGCAGCGCCAGGAACCGCGCCACGATCTCGACCGTGTGCTCACAGTCGTCGACGAGCTCGCCGAACGTCGCCTGGCCGCGTTCGGCCAGCATCACCCGCAGCAGCGCCGCGTGCTCGCGCACCGACACCCGGCCCATGTGGATGTGGGCGATCGACACCGTCGGCGGCGGTTTCGGCTTGAACACCGTGACGGCGATGTCGGCGAACTTCTCCGGTGTCACGCCCAGCATCACCTCGGGCAGCAGCCCGACGAACCGCTCCTCCAGCGCCACCGACCGCGGGTACCGCCGCAGCGCGCCCTGTTCCAGCTCACCGAACAGCGCCGCCACCTGCTTGTACGCGCGGTACTGCAGGATCCGCGCGAACAGCAGGTCACGGGCTTCGAGCAGGGCGAGATCGTCCTCGTTCTCGACCTCCGCCGACGGCAGCAGCCGCGCGGCCTTGAGGTCGAGCAGGGTCGCCGCGATGACCAGGAACTCGGTCGTCTCGTCGAGGTTCCAGTCGGTGCCCAGCGCCCGGGTGTAGGCGATGAAGTCGTCGGTGACCCGGTGCAGCGCCACCTCGGTGACGTCGAGCTGGTGCTGCGAGATCAGCTGCAGCAGCAGGTCGAACGGCCCTTCGAAGTTGGCCAGCCGCACCTTGAACTTCGACGTGCTCAGTTCCTCGTTGGCCAGGCCTTCGGGAACCAGGCCGCCGTGCACCGTCTGGTGCTCGTGCGGCTGTTCGTCCGGGGCCTGCTCGTCGGGAGTCTGTTCCTCTGGGGCCTCTCCGACCGGCTCCGGCGGCACTTCGGCCGATGCCGGGGTGTCCATCAGCCCTCGGTTTCGCCGCCGTCTGAGCCGACCACCCGCAACCGCTGCACCAGCACCGAGTCCTCGCCGTTCGCGTCGAAGTCGGCCAGCAGCACCGCGACCGCCTCTCGGACCAGCCGGCCGCGGTCGACGACCAGCTCGTGCTTGGCCCGCAGCGTCAGGCGGGCCTGCTCCATGGCCACGAGCTCGTCGCCGGAGACGTAGACGGTGATCTTCGCGTCGTGCTTGGTCCGGCCGGAGCCGTGCGGGGCGTCGCCGCTGCGGGCGAGCTGCTCCGTGCGACCGTTGCCCGCTGCCTTGCCGTTGCCGTTTTCCACGGGTTCGGCGGGCGCGGACGACGTCTGGGGCGGGAGATCGAGAGCGGGGCTGGAGGTGATGCGGAAGAGCTCCGACGCTCCGGGCAGGGAGGCGCGCCTGCTCACCGAGCGATCACCTCGCGCGCCAGCTGGCGGTACGCCGCCGCGCCGGCCGACTTGGGCGCCCAGGTCGTGATCGGCTCACCCGCGACCGTCGTCTCGGGGAACCGCACCGTGCGGTTGATGACCGTGTCGAACACGGTCTCGCCGAATGCCTCCACCACGCGAGCCATGACCTCCTTCGAGTGCAGGGTTCTCGGGTCGTACATGGTGGCGAGAATCCCGACTATGTCCAGTTTGGGGTTGAGGCGTTCCTGCACCTTCTCGATCGTGTCGATCAGGAGCGCTACACCTCGCAGACTGAAGAACTCGCACTCCAACGGGATGATCACGCCGTCCGCGGCGGTCAGCGCGTTCACCGTGAGAAGGCCGAGCGAGGGCTGGCAGTCGACAAGAACATAGTCGTAGTCGTTCATGACCGGACGAAGGACCCGTAACAACGTGTGTTCGCGCCCTACCTCAGCGACGAGCTGGACCTCCGCCGCGGACAGGTCGATGTTGCTCGGCAGCAGGTCAACGCCGTCGACGCGGGTTTTCAGCAGCACGTCGGTGGCGCTGACGGCACGCTCCATGATGGCGTTGTAGACCGTGTGGTCCAGTTCGTGCGGCTGGATGCCGAGACCGACGGCGAGCGCGCCCTGCGGGTCGAAGTCGACGAGCAGCACCTTGCGGCCGTACTCGGCGAGGGCGGCGCCCAGGTTGATGGTCGACGTCGTCTTGCCGACGCCGCCCTTCTGGTTGCACATCGCCATGATCTTCGCCGGGCCGTGGTGGTCCAGGGGCGCCGGATCGGGGTGTTCGCGGATCGGGCGGCCGGTTGGCCCGATGCCTTCGAGTTTCACCTTCTTGCCGTTGCGCTCTCTCGGTTCATCGCCGTCGTGGTTCACGGGGGTGGCGATGGTGGCGTGCTGGAGGTTCGCCGCGGCCGACCCGGCGGACGCGGCCGGTACGGCCGGCTGGTTCGGTGTCGACATGGCGAGAAGGCTCCTTGTCTGTGGCGTCCGGGGCAGCCTATGCGCGGACTCGGAGCCCCGGCAAAGCAACGCGCCGGACCCGAGGGGGCAATGTCAGCCGAGCGTCGGTCCAGCGCAGGAAGGCTGTTACGCCTGTATACGGCCGTCTAGCCCAACGCCCGGGGGTGCGCCGTCGCGTACACCTCGCGCAGTGTGTTGACCGTGACCAGGGTGTACACCTGCGTCGTGGTCACCGACGCGTGGCCGAGCAGTTCCTGCACGACCCGGACGTCCGCGCCGCCTTCGAGCAGATGCGTGGCGAAGGAGTGGCGCAGCGTGTGCGGCGAGACGGCGACGGCGATCCCGGCGCGCTCGGCCGTGTCCTTGAGCACCTGCCACGCGCTCTGCCGCGAAAGCCTGCTGCCGCGGACGTTGAGGAACATCGCCGCGGTGCCGCGGCCGTGCGAAGCGAGCACGGGCCGCGCGCGGACGGTGTAGGCGTGCAGCGCGGCGATCGCCGGCCGGCCGATCGGCACCAGCCGCTGCTTGCCGCCCTTGCCGTCGAGCAGGACCGTGCGCTCGTCGTCGTCGATGTCGTCCAGGTCCAGGCCGACGGCCTCGGAGATGCGGGCGCCGGTCGAGTAGAGCAGTTCCAGCAGCGCCCGGTCGCGCAGCGCGCGTTCGCCGTCCGGCGCCGGGGTCTCCAGCAGCCGCAGCACGTCGTCGACCGGCAGGGCCTTGGGCAGCCGTTTCGCCGGGGTCGGCGGCCGGACCTCGCGGGCCGGGTTGTGCTCGGTGACGCCTTCAGCGTGCGCGAACTTGTGCAGGCCCCGCACGGCGACCAGCGCCCGGGCGGCCGACGACGCGGCCAGCGGCTGGTGCTCGGCGTCACCTTCGCGCAACGCGGCGCCGAACAAGGTGACGTGCGCGGCGGTGACGTCGGCGATCTTCCCGATCCCGGAACCGTCGAGGTGCGCGGCGTACCGGCGCAGGTCACGGGCGTAACTGTCCAGGGTGTTGCGCGCGGTCCCGCGTTCGACGACCAGGTGGTCGAGGTACGCGGCGATCACGTCGGCCGTGCTGTGCGGGCTGGAGGCCACGCGGGTCACCTTAGGCCGCGAAGAGTCCGTGACCCTGCAGAAACCCCGTTCTCAGCTTCACGCGGTTACCTTGGATTCATGGAGTCCGACGAGCTCCGCATCGGCACGGCCGAGCGGGAAGAGGCGGCGAGACTGCTCGCCGACCACTTCGGCATGGGCCGCATCACCCCCGACGAGTACGAGACGCGGGTGACGGACGCCTACGCCGCCGTCACCATCGGCGACCTGCGGCCGTTGTTCCGCGACCTGCCACAGCCGCACCCGGGGTTCCTCGCGCCGGCGCCGATGTACGCGCAGCCGACGATGCAGCTGCCGATGTACGGGCCGCTCCCGGCACCTGCCCCGATGCCACTGCCGATGCCGTACGCGCCGCCGATGCCGGTGCCCGCGTCCTACCGGTCCAAGACCGTGGCCGGGGTGCTCCAGATCGTGCTGCCGTTCGGCGTCGGCCGGTTCTACACCGGCCAGACCGGGCTGGGCCTGCTCCAGCTCCTCGTCGTCCTGATGACCGGGGTCGGCGTGCTCTGGCCGATCATCGACGGCATCATGCTGCTGGCCAACGGCGGCCTGGACGCCGAAGGCCGCCCCCTGCGCCCCTGACTCGCAAGTCCGTGAAGGCCACCTTGAGGGACTCTACGTCCCTCAAGGTGGCCTTCACGGACTTTGGACTGCTCAGCCTTCGCGGCGCTTGGCGAACGCCGTCGGGCGGTCGGGCCACGGGGCGTCGGCCGGGCGCGCCTGGGCGCCCCCGGTGACCACCGCGTGCGCGGCCAGGACGCCGGACACCGTGGCGCCGTTCACCAGCTCGCCCGCCAGGGCCATCCGGACCGCCTCGGCCAGCGGGAACTTGCGGACGACCAGGTCGGCCTCCTCGTCCCCGAGCACGTCACGCTCCACATCGGACAGTCCACGGGCCAGGAAGATCCGCACCACCTCGTCGGTGAAACCCGGTGACGCCGCGACGTCGACCAGCGTCACCCAGTCCTCGGCGGCCAAACCGACTTCCTCGACGAGTTCGCGCTTGGCCGTGCCGACCGGGTCCTCCCCGAGGTGGTCGATCAGGCCGGCCGGCAGCTCCCACAGCCGGTGCCCCATCGGGTGCCGGTACTGGTGGATGAGCGTGACCTGCTCGTCCTCGTCCAGCGCCAGGATCGCGACCGCGCCGAGGTGCTCGATGACCTCGCGGGTCGCGGTGGCGCCGCCCGGCATCACCACCTCGTCGATCCGCAGGCCGACGACCCGTCCGATGTGGACGTCGCGGCTGGCCGCGACGGTGAACTCGTGCTCGCCCGGCGCGGTCACCGGGCGGCCACGGAGGTCTCGGGCAGCTCGACCGGCAGCCGCTCGGCGACCTTGCGGTCCACCACGGCCTTGACGAACGCGCTGAACAGCGGGTGCGGCCGGGTCGGGCGGCTCTTGAGCTCGGGGTGCGCCTGGGTGCCGACGAAGAACGGGTGCTTCTCGGCGGGCAGCTCGACGAACTCGACCAGGCGGTCGTCCGGCGACGTGCCGGAGAACACCAGGCCGGCGTCGGTGAGCTGCTTGCGGTAGGCGTTGTTCACCTCGTAGCGGTGCCGGTGCCGCTCGGACACGTCGGTGGTGCCGTACGCCTTCGCGACCTGCGAACCCGGCTTGAGCTTCGCCGGGTACGCGCCGAGCCGCATCGTGCCGCCCATGTCGCGCTCGCCGGCGACGACGTCGCGCTGGTCGGCCATCGTCGAGATCACCGGGTGCGTGGTGTTCTCGTCGAACTCCGACGACCCGGCGTCCTCGATGCCGGCCAGGTGCCGGGCCGCCTCGATGACCATGCACTGCAGGCCGAGGCACAGGCCCAGCAGCGGCACGCCGCGGGTGCGGGCGTACTCGATCGCGCCGACCTTGCCCTCGATGCCGCGGATGCCGAACCCGCCGGGGATCAGCACACCGTCCACATCGGACAGTACGGACGCCGCGCCGGACGCGGTCTGCGCGTCGTCGGAGGCGACCCAGACGATCTCGACCTTGGCCCGGTGCGCGAACCCGCCCGCGCGCAGCGCCTCGGTGACCGAGAGGTACGCGTCCGGCAGGTCGATGTACTTGCCGACGACCGCGATCTTCACGACCTCGCTCGGGTTGTGCACCCGGT